>JAZNSV010000027.1:0-25109 GCA_045591485.1 Bacteroidales bacterium
ACGCCGAGGTGCGCGGCGCCGTCGACGAGGCCGTGAGCGAGATGCTGGAGAACTACCTCGAGGAGCACCCCAACGAGGCACGCACCATCGTGGACAAGGTGATACTGGCCGCCCGCGCGCGCCAGGCCGCCCGCAAGGCCCGCGAGATGGTGCAGCGCAGCAACGTCTTCTCCTCGGCAGGCATGCCCGGCAAGCTGGCCGACTGCCAGAGCAACGACCCCGCCGAATGCGAGATCTTCTTCGTCGAGGGCGACTCGGCAGGTGGCTCCGCCAAGCAGGGCCGCGACCGCAAGTACCAGGCCATCCTGCCCCTGCGAGGCAAAATCCTCAACGTCGAGAAGGTGATGCGCCACCGCGCCTTCGAGAGCGAGGCCATACGCGACATCTACACCGCACTGGGCGTCACCGTGGGCACCCCCGAGGACCCGCAGGCCCTCAACCTCAGCAAGCTGCGCTACCACAAGGTCATCATCATGACCGATGCCGATGTCGACGGCGCCCACATCGACACCCTCATGCTCACATTCTTCTTCCGCTATATGCCCGAGCTCATCGAAAACGGCTATGTCTACCTGGCCACCCCGCCGCTCTACATGGTCAAGAAAGGCAACAAGCAGGTCTACTGCTGGACCGAAGAGGACCGCGAGCGCGCCCTCATGGAGTTCGGCGACAAGGGCATCCACGTGCAGCGCTACAAAGGTCTGGGCGAAATGAACAGCGACCAGCTGCGCGAGACCACCATGGACCCCGAGGGACGCCAGCTGCGCCAGGTGACCATCGAGAACGCCGCCTCGGCCGACCGCGTCTTCTCGCTCCTGATGGGCGACGACGTGCCGCCCCGCCGCGCCTTCATCGAAGCCAACGCCACCTACGCCAATATCGACGCATAACAACCATGGAGTTCAAGGAGACAAGGAGTTCAAGGAGTTCAAGACAATAGTTCATACCGGACATTTGTCTTGAACTCCCTGGACTCCCTGAACTCCCTGAACTCCCAAAAAATAATTAACAACAATGGACAAAAGAAACCTTCTCCTCATCAGCAACAGCACCATGCGCGGCGAGGCCTACCTCGGCTGGTGCAAAGATATGATTGCCGACTTCTGCCGCCGGCACAACATCAAGCGCGTGCTCTTCGTGCCCTACGCCGGCGTGAGCCTTGCCGAAGGGGGCCTGAAGAAAAGCTACGACGCCTACGAGGCCAAGGTGGCCAAAGTGTACGCCGAATTCGGCGTCAAGCTGACCTCGGTGCACCACAAGGCGCTGCCCGTCAACGCGGTGTACGACACCGACTGTGTGGCCGTGGGCGGCGGCAACACCTTCCACCTGGTGCGCGAGCTGCAGCGCACGGGCCTGATGCAGGCCATCCGCCAGCGCGCCTTCGACGGCATGCCCTACATGGGCTGGAGCGCCGGAAGCAACGTGGCAGGTCCCACCCTCTGCACCACCAACGACATGCCCATCGTGATGCCCGACTCGTTCGACTGCATGGGCCTGGTGCCGTTCCAGATCAACCCCCACTACACCGACTTCTTCGACCCCAAGCACGGCGGCGAGACCCGCGACGACCGCCTGAAGGAGTACATCATGGTGAACCCCAAGGCCACCGTTGCCGCCATCCGCGAGGCCACGGCCCTGCTGCTCGAGGACGGCAAACTCAGCCTCATCGGTAAGCCCAACCCGCAGGGCAAAAAGGAGTGCAAGGTATTCAAAACCAAGATGGAGAATACCAAGGAGTATGGTCTGAAGGACGACCTGAATTTCCTGCTTAAGGCGTAAGTACAATAAATCAAAGCAAAATACGTTATTGGTTATGAGTCCGGTATTCAGACGAGAACGTGGATACACTTTCAAGATTTTCTCCAACGAAGAGGAGAGGATGCACATCCACGTAATGAAAGACGACTGCGAGGCCAAGGTTTGGCTCGAACCAATAGTGGAACTCGCCGATAACGACGGATTCGCAAAACACGAGATAAACGATATAATAAAAAAAGTAAAGACCTATGCAAACGACTTTAGAGACAATACCAAAGACACATTGGCAAACGTATTGATGATTAATGGCCAAGGTGTATTGCTGTCAGTGTGCGGTCAAGACTATTTCTTGTCGTACAACCGTGTACCGTGGATGCGCGACGCCGCCATCAGCGAAGTACTCGATGTTCGTATGAGTGGCCGCAATGCAATCGAATGGCCGTCACTTGACGTTGACCTTGAAATCGACAGTCTCCGCCACCCCGAACGCTATCCTCTGCTCATCCGCCGCAACGAATTCGACAGCGTTGTATAACACACCCCCGCTCAAAACCACATCCCGCACCGCTGCAACATGGTTCTGCAACGGTGCGGGATATGTTTTCAGGGCGGGAAATGTGCCGCGCATAGATGCGCGATGATGAAACAGGCCAATCAATGCACCCCGCATCTATGCGCGGCCTGTTTTCAGTCAAAAAGTCCGTCCAGCATATATGCGCGGTGAAATTGACTGAAAGTTTTATTTCCCCGAATGAGGAAAAATATGTATCTTTGCAATCGAAAATGATAACGAATACTAATGAGAATATACAGATTACTTGCTATTTTGGTTTATATCGTCACTTCGCTGTCGGCGGCGGCGCAACATACAATTACTCTTCGCGGGGACACGGTCACTTCGGTGACGATCAAGGAAGACAACTCATATTGCGACCGTGGCAGAGCCTACAAATGGCCGCCCGAAATGGTGTATCCGCCTTCGGCGTGGGTTGAATACATGGCGTGGGACGGCAATCACAGGATTCTGCTGGAGAGGAAAGCCCGGCGCACCAAAAGCACGGAGATGGACAGCGCCACATGGCTGCAACTCGACAGCCTGATGGCGGAAATCGGAGTGAGCCGTCCAGCCACAGCCGCCGACCTCGGCATCACCGAGAAGGTTTTCAAGAAAGTCCTGTCTGAAAGAAAAGTAAAAAGATGGTTCTACCGGCATTATTATATGAGCGCCGATGTGGCTGCTTCTCTTGAAGACTTCGACCAATGGCTGGTGAAACAATACGAGGAACACAAGGATACAAACAGTATCTTTATCATAACGGATGCTTTCATTCACATTAACATAGAGATTACGCTCTGTCACGGCAAAACCAAGTATGTAAGCATGTGGCGATACAACCCGGAATATCCCATTTCTTTCAACGGAAGGGACTACTTCAACCTGAACCTCTACCGCCATCTCTGCGCACTGATGCCGAAGACCTTCGATTACAGTTATGAGGACTTCCAACGACGGTTGATTATTTCTTATCTCGAATATCTAGTAAATAAAATATAAACATTATGACAAAATACATCGGCGCACATGTGAGCGCATCGGGTGGCGTGGGCAACGCCATCCTCAACGCCGAGGCCATCGGGGCCAACGCCTTCGCACTGTTCACGCGCAACCAGCGCAGCTGGGTGAGCAAGCCGCTGCCGCAGCTGGAAATCGACGGCTTCAAGGCTTTACTTATAGACCGCGGTTTCCGGCCCGAGATGGTGCTGCCGCACGACAGCTACCTCATCAACCTCGGCTCGCCCGACGAAGATACGCTGCAGAAGAGCCGTGCGGCCTTCTTCGACGAGATGCAGCGCGCACAGCAGCTGGGCCTCAAGATGCTGAACTTCCACCCCGGCAGCCACCTCAACAAAATCAGCGAGGAAGAATGCCTGGACCAGATAGCCCGCGAGATCAATCTTACCCTGAGCAAGACCGAGGGTGTGACGGCGGTGATAGAGAACACCGCCGGGCAGGGCACCAACCTGGGCTGGAAGTTCGAGCATATAGCCCGTATCATCGAGGGCGTGGACGACAAGAGCCGCGTGGGCGTCTGCATCGACACCTGCCACACGCTGGCCGCCGGCTACGACCTGAGCAACGAGATGGGCTACCAGTTCTGCTTCGACGAGTTCGAGCGCGTGGTGGGCTTCAAGTACCTGCGCGCCGTGCACCTCAACGACAGCAAGAAGGGCGCCGGCAGCCATGTGGACCGCCACGAGGTGCTGGGCGAAGGCGCCATGGGCAAGGAGTTCTTCGCCCGCCTGATGCACGACCCGCGCTTCGACGACATGCCCATCATCCTCGAGACCCCCGACCCCATGCGCTGGGCCGACGAAATCAAATGGCTCCGCAGCCTATAATATTTATGAAAACAAAGAAAACCTTCTTGATTGCCACCCTACTGCTGGTGGCATCCGGCACGCAAGCCCAGTTTATAGCGTCTCCATATTATGCTCCAACAACCACCGCCACCAAAGGACTGCGCGGTTCTGTCAAAGAGTTGGAGCAGGTGGAGATATACCACGTTGATGGCGAGGAAGAACGGGATGACACACTTTATCTGCACTTCGACCCGAACGGCCGACTGCTGGAACAGAAAAGCCTTTGGCATGCAGAATACCCTTACGAAAGATACATCTACTCCGGCAGCTTGCTGACAGAGGTGATATGCTGGAACTGGGAGGACACAATACGCTTGTTCTATCATTATACGGCAGACGGCTGTCTAGAAACCGTCCGCTGTAACTACTATGACTACATGGTAGACAAACGGACAGAGGACACAGCGCATATACAGTGCGACGAACTGTGCCGCATCATTATGGAAAAAGAAACAAATGAGGATTCCACATTCTACACCTACAACCGTGCAGGACATCTTGTTACAAGGAGCGGCTGTTATTATTCCAACACCTTTGAATATGACAACCAAGGCAATCTCACTAAGTTTGTCCTCAAAAATGACAACTTTACCCGCGAAATCATATACTCTCGCAACCTTCTCGGAGATATAACCGAGTATCAACGCACTGATTCGGATGGCGCCACCGAATACCATCACTACGAATACACTTACGACAATCATGGCAATTGGCTGACACGCACCGAAGGAATTTGTATTACCACACGCAAAATCACTTATTATGAATAGATTACACCCTGACGCCCTACCCTTCCTGCAGGAACTGACCATGAACAACAACCGCCCGCGCTTCGACGACATGCCCATCATCCTCGAGACCCCCGACCCCATGCGGTGGGCCGACGAAATCAAATGGTTGCGCAGCCTATGAAGACCCACCACATACTTTTGGCAGCCACACTGTTGCTTGCCGCCTGCGGTTCACGGCATGAGGCATCTAACCTCGACACCACAATAGCGCTGACGGAAGACTGTATGTCGTTTGACATAACTTTCGACATCCGCATGCGCAACATCATGGCTGTATGGGTGGACTCCACCGGCGCCCTCAGCCTCAACCATGATTACATCAACACTCCACCGCCACCTCCGCCACCGGGAGAGGAATATGAATACGTGGATGACCGTGTGCCCACCGACCTCGGCCAGCTGCGCGGACAGGTGAAACGTTTCCTCGCCAACAGCGACGACGCCGACGACCTGCCACAGAAACGTATAGAGGATATTCCGCTGTTGGGCGAGCGTCCCGTCAGCATGGGGCTTGTGGTGCTGCACACCCTGGAGGGTGCCCCGGAGGCAACCGTTGACAGCGTGCAACACGAGATTGCCGCCGCCATCATCGAGCTGCGCGACTCCCTCTCGCTGCAACTCTTCGGCCTCCGCTACGGCGACCTCCCCTCCGACAAAGCCGCCGCCATTCGTGCCGCCATACCGACATCGGTATACTATTCCACCATCAACCGATTCTACAAAATTGCCAGCGATGATTAACAAAATCTCCATACTGCTGTCGACACTTCTCCTCCTCGTCGCCTGCAGAAGCCCGCAAGGGATGTACTACACCGAATACTTCATCGACGAACACAAACCCTTCGAGGTGATTGGCTACGAACAGCTGCCCGAAGCCGCACGCGCTTTCCACGACCGTTGCCACACGCCCGACGACACCGAGGAAATCTATTGCGGCTACCTCGAGGACTGCGGCAAGAAAGCCTACGGCATCAACTTTCGCGACGGCAGCAAAATGCTCTTCGACAAGAACGGCCGCTGCCTGCTGATGGCAAACCTCCGCGACGGCCTTCCCCGTTGCTGGACCAACCAAATACCCATCTACAACGTCCTCTACAGCGCCATCGAAAAAGAGATGACCCAAACGACAGACAAGCCCTGGGAGATCCGCATCCTCGAAATGCACCGCAACGGCTACCTCGTCAAAACCGGCCAGGGCGTTGACATCACCCTTTTCTTCTTCGATAAACGCGGACGACTGAAAGACGTCGCCATCGAAATATAAAACAACAGAAAATAATGAAATACTACATTGTTGACGCCTTCACCGACCACCCCTTCGGAGGCAACACCGCAGGGGTGGTGCTACTGGAAGGCAACGACTTCCCTGACGACGGACTGATGCAGGACATAGCCGCCGAGTTGCGCTACTCGGAGACAGCCTTTGTCCGCCGCGACGGCAATAACCGCTACACGGTGCGCTACTTCACCCCCAAAGGCGAGGTGGACCTCTGCGGACATGCCACCATCGCCACTTTCTCATTGTTGAACCACCACGGCCTCGCCGACGGCCCCTGCAGCCTGCGTACTCTGGCAGGTGAGCTGGAGGTGACCGCCGGACAGCATGTGATGATGCAGATGGCCGCGCCCCGCATCATCGCAACGATAAAAGAAGCAAGGGAGATATACAACGCCCTTGGGATACGGGATTACCGGCCAACATTGCCCGTCCAGGTGGTCAGCACCGGCCTGCCCGACTTCATGATACAGATGCCGTCGGTCACGGTGCTGAATGCCATGCAGCCTGATATGGAAGCCATAGCGGAGCTCACGCGGCAGCATGAAGCCCTTAGTTTTCATGTATTTGCCTTTGCTGACGACAGCTACACCGCCCATGTGCGCGACTTCGCCCCCGCCTGCGGAGTGCCCGAAGAGAGCGCCACCGGCACCGCCAACGCCGCCCTCACCCACTACCTCGCCACGCACGGCGTAATAGCCGCAGGCGACCACCGCTTCCTGCAAGGTGAAGCCATGGGCCGTCCTTCGGTGGTGGAAACCCGGCTGGACGCCGACGGCAGCATCCGTGTCGGCGGCACCGCCGCCATCGTGGCCGAAGGAAGGTTGTTTATTTAGGTTGGGTGTGTTGCAACAGTGTTGCAACATACATGACGGGCTGTATTGCAACATACGGAACTGAAACGGAAGAACAGGACAATGGATAGGAAAACCTTCGAGAAGCAGAAAGACTTCGCCGGGGAGCGGGTGCCGTCGAGGAAACGGCGATGTCTGGACCGCGACTACAGCGCCCGCGGCATGTACATGGTGACGCTGGTGACCGAAGGCCGAAGGAAGCTCTTCGGCGACGTGGCTGGCCGCAGCGACGGCCAGCCGGGAAGTGACGACGCACCGAGGATGGAGCTGTCGGCACTGGGCAGAGAGGTGGCGCACTGCTGGGAAAGCATTCCGAGTTTCTATCCTATGGTGAAACCCATAGCACTGCAGATGATGCCCGACCACCTGCACGGCATTCTCTTCGTGACACGGCAGATGGAAGACCACGACCTGGGCGATGTGATCAAAGGCTTCAAGACAGGCTGCAACAAGGCTTTCCGCGGGCTGGATGAGGTTGGGTGTGTTGCAACAGTGTTGCAACATACTGGACAGGAACAGCAAACAGGACAGGAACAGCAACATACAAAACAGGGGACCCAACGCCACACCGGCCACGAACATGGCTTCCTCTTCGAGCGGGGCTACAACGACCGGATTCTCCTTCGCGAAGGACAACTGCAGCGCTGGATAGGCTACCTGTCCGACAACCCGCGCCGCCTGCTGGCCAAACGCGAGCACCCCGACCTCTTCCGCGTGCGCTACGGCCACGAGATGGCTGGCATGACCTTCGCCGCCCTCGGCAACCGTTTCCTCCTCGACCGTCCCTACAAGCTGCAGGTGCAGTGCTCGCGCAGCCTCACTGCTGCCGACATCGAGGCCGCCAAGGCCCGCTACCTCGCCGAGGCACGGCAGGGCGCCGTGCTGGTGTCGCCCGCCATCAGCGAGGGCGAAAAAGCCGTCATGCGCGCAGCCCTGGACGCCAACCTACCGCTTATCTTCCTCTCGCCCAACAGTCTCACTCCGTTGAGCAAGCCCGGCGGTCCTTTCATCGAAGCCTGCACACGCGGCGACCTACTCATCCTCGCCCCGTGGCCCGACCGCACCGCCACACAAGACCTCACCCGTGCCGAATGCCTGACCCTGAACAGCATGACGGAAAAAATATGCGCCCTATAGTGTAAGATTTCGGCCTCTGATGCGACTATAATATAAAACGACATTTATGAAGAAGACCATCCTCCCCCTCATCGCCCTGCTGTGCCTCGCGCTGGCGGGCTGCTTCCAGAGCCGTCATTCGCTCGTCAGAGTATGCCACCCGACCGACCGCCTGCTACGCCAGGCTCCGACCAAGTATGCCAACCACACGCCCCTCAACACCGGTGACCTGCGCCGCCTTCTGCTGGACGACACCACGCACTACAAGCTGCTCATCGTCTACAGCTACTGCTGCTCCGGCTGCCGCGAAGCCTTCGCCGACACCTACCTGCCGCTGATGCAGGGCCTCGACTCCACGCGCTGCCGCATGTACTTCATCCTCGACGACTGCGGATCACTGCCGTGGAACGACGACTACCTCAGCGCCTACGGCATCACCACCCGCTACTATATGCGCGATGCCGACAGCCTCTTCCTCTGGTACCGCAACGGCAAGGCCACCAACCAGCAGAACTGGACCAACATCGTCAACTACATCACCCAGCCGCGCCGCGCCTTCGAGTACTGCGACTATGCACCGCTCACCCTCGTGGTCAGCCCTGACGGACGCGTGAAGCAGGAATACTGGCAGTTCGACGACCTGGGCTTCCTCACCACCTACGACCTGCGCGACATGGTTCATCGCGACGCCCTCACGGTCTACGACCTCGACTTCGACCGCATCGACACCACACGCCACCCCTACCCCTTTGGCATCGACGACATGCCCACGGCCGACACCATCTCCTTCCGCCATTACCAGCCACGACCCAAATACTGTACCCCGGACGGGAAATGCTTCTGATGCCATGAGACGATTGTTTCCACTTGTCTTCACCATCCTGCTGCTACAAGGCTGCGCACCGATGGCCAAAGCCGTCTTCGGCATCGACGAAATCAGCGACTACCGTCCCGAGCGGGTGGAAACGTTCCATGCGGAAGCCCAGCGGTTGCTGCCCTGCGAGATGCTCGTCAGCGACTCGGCACAGTACGCCCGGATGGTGCGCCTCAGCGTGGCCGATACCGACATGATGCAGCACCGCGCCCAGCCCGTGCAGGTGCTCTGCTTCGACGGCGACTCGCTCTGCTTCTACCACATCAGCTGCTACGCCCAGACAGGGCCCGTCAGCATCGACTGGAACCACTACGGCAGCTTCGACCTCTTCCCGCCGGCGCCCACCGTGGTACCCGACTCCTCTGGCACCATGACCCTCGACCGCTACGCCGACATCTATCCCGCCCTAACGGCACACGACAAACGCTACACTGTGGTGGTCTTCTGGACCAACGTGCTGCGACGCGTGTCGCACAAGGCCGTCGAAGCAGTAGCCCAAAGCATCCGTGGGCACGAGGCCGACTGCCGCGTGGTACTCGTCTGCAGCGATCCCTTCTTCGCACAGCACTTCCAGGTACAGAAATAAAAAACGATTTGCCCACGTCGGGAAAAAGTCGTATCTTTGTCATCCACAAAAGATGATACCGATGCGCCTCAAGAGACTGATATTGTTGATGCTCGCCCTTGTATGGATGATGCCATGCAAGGCTGAAACGCACAGTCAGCCCACCGCCAAGCTGGTGGACAAGACCTGTGCGGAGCATCCGCAATGGAGCGATATGGGCATGTACGACATCTTGGCTGCCCCCGGCTCGACTTCTTTGACTCCCCCCTCCACGGTTCGCGTTGTGTCGGACGGAGCCTCGGCGACGGTATCCGCCGGAGGTGTCCACCATCGGATATACGCATCGGCGGCGGTCAGGCCGCTGACTCATCCCGCCCATATCCATAGAGGCCACATCTATCTGCTGCGCAGCCTCAGACTCTGATTATTTCCATTCTTCAAGTGCATTTTGGGGACGTGAAACGCCACGCCTCCCATTGTGTGTTTATTATATGCGGGCGCCCCCTCCTCGCAGGGTGTGTCTGTCCACTTATAATTTAGAAGTCAGAAATTGGAAATAATCATGGAATACATCAGAAAATCAATCTATAGCCTACCGGAGATACGCCGCACGCTGCTGCCCCTCCGGTCGGCGTGGGCGCTGACTGCCGTCGGCGTCGTGTGCGGCGTAGCCTACCTCATGATGCCCGACCTGTCGACCGGTGGTGCATCGGCCCTGGTGGGCGGTATGCTTGTAGGCGCCTGCAGCCTGCTGCTGACGCTGTGCTACTACCTCTTCGGCGACAGCCGCCGCCCATACAGCCGCGAGGTGCATGCCGTGCTGGAACCCACCTACGCCTATTATTCCTCATCGTTGCAACAGGCTGTGACCGACGCCCTTCAGTCGCACGACGAGCAGGCCCTTGAGCACATCAAACGCCAGGCCACCCCCGAGCTGGCCCTGGTGCGCTACAGCGACAAAGAAGAGCACGTCTACTATTCGCAGCTGACACGCGTCGACGGAAAGAGATACATTCCGCTGACAGACATCATTATCAACAAAATAAAATAGAAAACACAATGGAACACATACAATCAATCGAAGAACATATCGCCGCCGAGATGGGTGGCAAAATAGAACGCAAACGCAATTCAATACTGGTGCCGCTATTGGTGCTGATTATCGGCATCGGCCTGCTGGTACTGCTGACGCAGAGCCATCTGAGCGACGCGCTTTCGTCCACCTGCCTCACCGTGGGGCTCATATCCACAGCCTTTGGCCTCATTCTCACTGCCATGAACCTCAGCGGTGCACTCTGCCACTATCGGTATGTGAGCACCGGCAGCCGCATGAAAGACCACAAAGTCTACCTCAACGCCGACGACTATCGCAAGGCCATGGATGCCCTTTCCGACGGCAATACCGCGACACTCAGCGACTTGCATCCCATAACCAGCAGCAACAATATACTGCGCATCCTTGTCTGCAAGGACCACTCCATAGCACTGCTGCAACCTTTGCGCGACGATAACGGACACTTCTCACCCGATGCACCTGTCAAGTGTCTTGTTGGCACGGAAGTTGCACACATCAAAACGTTATGCAAATAGAACTCATCCTACTGGTACTCTCAACACTTTTCTTTGCCAGCATACTGGCAGGCAAGGCGGGCAGCCGTTTTGGCGTGCCCGCCCTGCTTCTTTTTCTCGGTGTGGGCATGCTCTTCGGCAGCGACGGCCTCGGCATCCACTTCGACAACATCAAGGTGGCGCAGATGGTGGGCACCGTGGCCCTCAGCGCCATCCTTTTCTCCGGCGGACTGGACACCAAGGTCTCGGACATCAAGCCCGTGCTCGGTCCAGGCGTGATGCTGGCCACCGTGGGGGTGCTGCTCACCGCCGTGGTCACAGGTGTCATCCTCTACTTCTTGGTCGACCACCGGCTGGACGTGAGCCTCATGGTCTGCCTGCTGCTGGCCGCCACCATGAGCAGCACCGACTCGGCCTCGGTCTTCTCCATCCTGCGAGGCAAAGGCCTCAACCTCAAGCACAACCTGCGCCCCACGCTGGAGCTGGAGAGCGGCGCCAACGACCCGATGGCCTACGTGCTGGTGCTCACCTTCATCAGCCTCGTGCAGCAGGGCGGCAGCCCCCAGTGGGGCAGCGCCATAGCGATGCTCGTCGTGCAGCTGGCCGTCGGCGCCGTGGCCGGATGGGCGTTCGGACGAGCCATCGTGTGGATTGTCAACAAGATAAACATCGACAACGTGGCCCTCTACCCCATCCTCATCCTGGCGGGCTCCTTCTTCGTCTTCGCCGCCACCTTCTACATCAAAGGCAACAGCTACCTGGCCGTCTACATCGCCGGACTGGTGGTGGGCAACAGCAAGTTCGTCCATCGCCGCTCGACACGCAACTTCTTCGACGGCATCACCTGGCTGGCGCAGCTGTCGATGTTCCTCACCCTCGGCCTGCTCGTCAACCCGTCGGAGCTGAAGGAGGTGCTGGTGCCGGGCCTCGTCATCAGCTTTGTCATGATTTTCGTCAGCCGCCCGCTGAGTGTCTTCGCCTCGCTGGCGCCCTTCCGCCGCTACACCCTCCGCGACCGCCTCTTCGTCTCGTGGGTGGGCTTGCGCGGCGCCGTGCCCATCATCTTCGCCATCACCTGCCGCGCCGCCGGCCTGCCCCACGGCGACGCCATGTTCAACATCGTCTTCCTCTGCACACTGGTGAGCCTGGTGGTGCAGGGCACCTCGCTGCCGCTGATGGCTCGCTGGCTGGGAGTGAGCGAGCCGCCGGAGAAAAGCAACCGCACTGCTTCGGCCGACTTCGACATCGACTTCCCCGAGGAAATCAAGTCCTCAGCCTCCGAGATTGAAATCACCGAAAGCATGCTTGCCGACGGCAGCCACCTGATGGACCTCCGCCTGCCAGAGAAGACCCTCGCCATCATGGTGAAGCGCGGCGAAAGCTACTTCGTGCCCACTGGCCGCACCATGCTCCATCCGGGCGACCGGCTGATGCTCCTCAGCGACAACCAGGAGGGCCTCGACGACACCCTGCAGCGCCTCGGCATCGCCGACGATGCCACGCCCGACACCACGCCCAAACGCAAGTGGTACACCGTCTTCTTCGACGACGTCGACTGACACGGAACAACAATCATTTGGTCACCTCGGGAAAAAGTCGTACTTTTGCAGCCGAAAAAACAAGAATAGAATATGACGCCCCAACTACACCCCGACCCGATGCGCTGGGCCGAAGAAATCAAATGGCTACGTTCACTATGAAACTACACCACGATACCTTGCCGCAGATGTTGGCAATAATAACGCTGCTGTTATGTTGCCACAGTGCCTCAGCACAGGGTATCTACACGCCCGGTCGTGAATTCGTCTATGGGGTGGTATATGTCAACGGTAACGATACTACCCGTAGTTTTATCAGCCTGCAAGCCATTGACAGTGTATGGGAATTCGACAACAGTCAACGTGTGCTCCGCTACAACCGATGGCCTTTGGACGGCGTTATGGAAACCACGGGATATATAGAGAACGAAAAGACTGTCTGGCTTCATCCTCCACGTAGCGGTTACTTCGCCATACTGGAGTACTTTCCCTTCCCCGAGGTTGCATTGCCAATCAAATGCAAACGTAGTTACAGCCGCTGGTTTATTGGACATATCGATTTTCTCGACCGTTTTGCAATCCTGCGGTACAGGATGCACATTGAATGTCACGGCGACACCACCATAATTACCGCACGAAGCCAGTCGGGACGCTGGAAGGCCACCTACTGCTTCACTCCTACAGAAGGCTTCACCAATATGGAGTTTGCATTCGACAATACTACACTCATTATGACATTAATTGAAATATGTGAATAAATGATACCAACATTGCACCCCGACACGCTCCCTTTCCTGCGGGAGCTGATGATGAACAACAACCGCGACTGGTTCAACGCCCATAAACCCCACTGGCTGGAAATCAAGGCCGCCTTCGACGACTTCACCCAGGACCTCATCGACGAGATGTCCAAGCACGACGACACCCTCGTCGGCCTGACGGCTAAGAACAGCGTCTACCGCATCTACCGCGACACGCGTTTCTCGCCGGACAAGACACCCTACAAGACCCACGTCTCGTGCTTCCTCTCCTCGTGGGGGCCGAAGAACAGCGGTGTGCCGGGCTACTACTTCCAGATCGGCGCCGAGGAAGCCTACGGCCTCACCGGCACCTGCAACCTCGGCGGCGGCATCTTCATGCCCACGCCCGAAGCGCTGAACGCCATCCGCCAGGAGATTTTCTACTGCCCCGACGAGTTCGTGGCCATCATGAACGAGCCGAGCTACAAGAAATACTTCGGCACAGAGTTCTTCACCATGAAGAAGCTTCAGCGCGTGCCCAAAGGCTACCCGGCCGACTGGGAGCATGCCGACCTGCTGAAATACAAGGACTACTGCACATCCCACACCATGCCCGACCGGATGCTCACCAGCCCGAAGCTCTTCGACGAGGTGATCAAAGTGTGGCGCGCCAGCGTCCCCCTGAACCGCTTTGTGCAGCGCGCCATGGAAGACCTGCGCTGAGCATTAGACATCAAATGACATACCGCCCGTGATAGCTGTCGGGGTCGACAGCCATCACGGGCGTTCTGTTTAGGCACGCGGCGGCATTCTCAAATCAACATTCTATTGACATTCAAATAGCCTGCTCCTTATCAACTATTACTAAAAAAAGATATGATAAACAGTAGGTATAGAGCATAGTAAGAGTATAGTAAGACTTGGTGGCAAGAAAGGCCTGTCAGACAGCGCATTGCAAATGGAGAAAAACACGCTTTTTTCGACCGTTTTTCAAAAAAGCGAATTATTTTCCGCGAGGCATACCAAAAGCGTGATAACTACGTTAGTACGGGCATGTTGATAGGAGAAACCATAGCACTGGCGGTAGCGCTGTCGTGGACGGCCACAGCCCTCTTTGCCGAGGTCGGTTCGAAACGCATGGGCTCGCTGCCCTTCAACTCGGTGCGCATGATAATGTCGCTCATGATGCTTGTGCCAACCCTGTGGCTGACGATGGGTGTGCCGTGGCCGCGCTACGCCGACGGCCCCACGTGGCTGTGGCTGCTGCTGAGCGGCGTGGTGGGCTACACCATCGGCGACTACTGCCTGATGCAGGGCTACATAGTCATAGGCTCGCGCATGGGGCAGCTCTTCATGACCCTCTCGGCGCCCACGGCGGCGCTCACCGGACGCCTGCTGCTGGGCGAGCGGCTGAGCCCCATGGCATGGGTGGGTATGGCGGTGACACTCAGCGGTATAGCCATATCCATACTGGGCAAACGCGAAGCCACAGCCGACGGCCAGCGACACACCGCGATAGGCACACGCCTGCCGGCTCGCGGCATAGCCTACGCCGCCATGGCCGGGGTGTGCCAGGGTGTGGGCCTGGTGCTGAGCAAGGTAGGCCTCGGCCACTACGACACAGCCCTGGCCGCCGCCGGACTGACGCGGGCCGACGTGCCTGCCGAAGCCGTGCTGCCGTTGCCGCTCGACATATCCATCCCCTTCGCAGCCACGATGATACGCGGCTCGATAGGCCTCTGCGGATTCCTGCTGCTGCTCTTCTTGATGCACCGCGACAGCATGGCCCAGCTGCGCCGCGCCGCAGGCGACCGCCGCGCCATGCGCGCCGCCTTCTTCTCGATGGTGTTCGGACCCTTTATAGGCGTAAGTCTCTCGCTATTAGCCACCCAGTACACCGCCACAGGCATTGCACAGACCATCTTCGCACTGACGCCGGTGCTCATCATAGCCCCCGCGGCGCTGATTTTCCACCAGAAGGTGAGGCCGCAAGAGGTGGTCGGCGCCGTGATAAGCGTCGTCGGTGCAAGCCTTTTCTTTATCTGAGAAACACAATAAAACGCTCACGCGCGCGTTACATATTAATATGACACACACCGTAAGACCAACAGCCGAAGCCGACATAGGCACGCTGATGCAGATGTACGACCACTCGCGCTCGCTGATGCGGGCCGCCGGCAACACCACACAGTGGACCGGCTACCCCACCGAGGCGCAGGTGCGGCTCGACATGGAGCGCGGAGCATCGTATGTCGTTGAGTGCGAAGGCCACGCGGTGGGCACCTTCGCCCTGGTGCCGGGCGACGAGCCGACATACGCCCGCATCGAACAAGGCCGATGGATAGACAGTCGCACACCCTACGCCACCATACACCGGCTGGCCAAGCTGCCGGGCGCACGCGGCATCTGGCAAACGGCATTCGCCTTCGGCGGCAGACGCCACGCACACCTGCGGGTAGACACCCACGAGAGCAACACGGCCATGCTGCACCTTGTCTGCAGCAGCGGATTCGTGCATTGCGGCACCGTATACATGGGCGACGGCACACCGCGCCTGGCCTACGAATGGTGGCGCTACGACACAGTGCCGCTCAGCCTGCAACACTATGTGGAACAAGAGATTATACCACAATACAAGGCCTTCGACGCCGCCCACCGCGAAGACCACGCAAGGCGCGTGGTGGCACGTGCCATGACCATGAAAGCCGAACCTGCGGTCTATGCCGCCGCGGCCATGCACGACCTGGGGCTGGCCTTCGGACGCGAAGAGCACCACTTCCATTCGGGCCGCATCATACGCGAATGCACTGCCCTGCGGCAATGGTTCTCTGAGGCTGATATAGAGCAGATTGCGCAAGCCGCCGAAGACCATCGCGCCTCGGCCAAAGAGCCGCCGCGGTCGGAACTGGGTGCCATAGTGGCCGAAGCCGACCGCGACGTGGAGCCGCTGACCATCGTGCGCCGCACGGTGCAGTACGGCCTCGGCCACTACCCCACGCTCGACCGCGAAGGCCACTGGCAGCGCACCCTGCAGCATCTGGACGAGAAATACTCAGAGCACGGCTATATCCGTCTGTGGCTCAACGACTCGCCCAACCGCGAACCCCTTGCAGAGCTGCGCGCCCTCATCCGCGACCACTCGTGCCTGCGCCCTCTCTTCGACCAATACTTCGACCAAATGGAAAATGAAAAATGAAAAGTGAAACCACATAAACTTTAAACCTTTAACCTATAGTCTAATAACCTTCTAACTTAAAAATGCAGACGCGGCACGCCGCGTCTCTACAGACTCAAAAACCTTAAACCTTAAACCTTAACCTTATACAATGAACACATTCCTGATTATCATGGCTTTTGTATGCCTCGCCGTGGGCGTGGCGGGTTCGGTGCTGCCCGGACTGCCCGGACCGCCGATCAGCTGGGTCGGCCTGCTGCTGGCAGGCTTCACGCCGTGGGTCGAAACCTCGACAGCGCTGCTCGTCACCACCGCCGCCGTGGCCGCCGTCATCACGGTGCTCGACTATGTAGTTCCCTCGCTCAGCACCAAGCGCTTCGGCGGAAGCAAATACGGCATTTGGGGCTGCAACATAGGTCTCTTACTGTCCGTCTTCGGGCTCCCCTTCGGTCCGCAGGGGCTCTTCGGGGTCATCTTCTGGCCCTTCGTCGGCGCCCTGGCAGGCGAATACCTCAAGAGCCGCGAACTGAAACCTGCGCTGCGCGCAGCATGGGGCGCCTTCGTAGGCTTCCTCGGCGGCACACTGATGAAACTGGCCTACTGCGTGGCCTTGCTCGTGGTGGTGATTGTAGCCATGGTGTGAAAAAAAATATTTTGCCACATATAGTTTTTTTTGTATCTTTGCAGTCCGAAAAAAAACAAACCCATAGAATATGTACGAACACTTGAAGATAGAAGAGCGCGGCATGGTGGCCATCATGACCATCAGCGCCCCCAAGAGCCTCAACGCGCTCAACAGCGCAATACTGAACGAGATAGGCGAATACCTGGATGAGTTCGACACGCAGCGTTTCCGATGCCTCGCCATCACCGGCGACGGCGAGAAGAGCTTCGTGGCCGGAGCCGACATCAGCGAGATGGCTGGTCTCGGCCCCGAACAGGGCAAGACCTTCGGCCGCCGCGGCGCCGAAGTGTTCCGCCAGATAGAGACCCTCCCCTGCCCCGTCATCGCTGCCGTCAACGGCTTCGCCCTCGGCGGCGGCTGCGAGCTGGCCATGGCCTGCGACATACGCATCTGCTCTGAGAACGCCAAGTTCGGCCAGCCCGAAGTGGGCCTCGGCATCATACCCGGCTTCAGCGGCACCGTCCGCCTCAGCCGCCTCGTGGGCATGGGCATGGCCAAACAGCTCATCTACACCGGCAAACCCATCAAAGCCGACGAAGCCCTGCGCATCGGACTGGTCAACGCCGTGGTGCCGCAGGCCGAGCTGATGGACAAAGCCATGGAGCTGGCGAGCCAGATCTGCGCCAACGCGCCGCTGGCCGTGGCAGCTGCCAAGCTCTGCATCAACACCGAATACGACATGGATGCCGAAGAGGCCATTGCATTCGAGAACCAAGCTTTCGGCATGTGCTTCAGCACCGAAGACCAAAAGAACGGCATGCAGGCCTTCCTCACCAAAGGCAAATGCGAGTTTATGGGGAAATGATGCTCCCCTAGGCTTCCTAAGAAGTCCTATGATATCCTAGGAAATCCTATGAGACCTAAAAATAAAAAAAAGAAACGTTTAACAATTAAAAATACAACAAGATTATGAAGATTTGTGTTATCGGAACCGGCACGATGGCCAAAGGCATTGTGAAAGCCTTCGCCGCCAAGATGCCCGTCACCATGAAGAGCCGCACCCAGGCCAGCCTCGACAAGGCCATGGCCTCCATCGAGAAAGGCTACGGCAAGCTCGTCGAGAAAGGCAAGATGACCCAGGAGGCCGTCGACGCCCTGATGAAAAACATCACCACCACCACCGACTACGCCACCTTCGCCGATGCCGACCTCGTCATCGAGGCCGCCGTCGAGGAGATGCAGCTCAAGAAGGATGTCTTCACCGAACTGGATGGCATCTGCAAGCCCGAGACCATCTTCGCCACCAACAGCTCGTCGCTGAGCATCACCGAGATAGCCGCCTGCACAAAGCGTCCGGCCCAGTTCATCGGCATGCACTTCTTCAACCCCGCCGACCGCATGGCCCTCGTCGAGGTCATCCGCGGCCAGCTCACCAGCGACGAAGTCTGCAAGTGCGTCGTCGAGCTCAGCAAGCAGATCGGCAAAGAGCCCGTCGAGGTTAAGGAAGCCCCCGGCTTCGTGGTCAACCGCATCCTCATCCCCATGATCAACGAGGCTGTCGGCATCCTGGCCGACGGTATCGCCAGCGCCGAGGACATCGACAAGTGCATGCAGCTCGGTGCCAACCATCCCATGGGCCCCCTGGCCCTGGCCGACCTCATCGGCAACGATGTCAACCTGGCCATCATGGAGGTGCTCTACAAAGAGTTCGGCGATCCGAAGTATCGTCCTCACCCCCTGCTGCGCAAGATGGTCCGTGCCGGCCTCCTCGGCCGCAAGACCGGCGAAGGCTTCTACAAATATTGATTGCCTGCACACACAGCAAAAAAGGGAACCTTTTGAGGTTCCCTTTTTTTTGTGACTCAATACAGCAGCCCAAACATCCAAAGCGGTATGCGGTTGCGGTGTCCAGTTTCTATACCGTCCACCGCCAAAAAACTGTCGGGAATATCTTTGATCTGGTCAAACGATTTCCCCTTTCCTCCAACCTCGAACAGATATTTATCATCTACCAAGAAATCACCTTGCGTTGGATATTTCACATCTGCAACAGCATCCAATTGGTTAAGGAAAAAAGTTTCTCGCAATGTTCCGACATCCGATTTCGGAGATAGAGCACACATCAAATTGGGGTTGTTTAGATATATCTTGTCGGGCTTTGCAAGACCGCGGACATTCTTGGTTTTCGAAGAGAGAGTCTGTAGCAAAGCGGCCCACTGCAGTATCGACAGCATCCGTAGTCCCTGTTCGCGATTGGTTTCCAACGCTGCGTACAACTCATTCATCTTAGGGGTCTGCGGAACTCTCTCCGCCAGAATCATCAACATACGCATCACCTTCTGCTGGGTTGCGTAGGTAACATCCTCGACAGCAGGCAGGTCGTCTGTCAGCACCGTGCGGATGACGGCCTGCAGCCTGTCCTCAAATCCGTCCTTGTCTCGCTTGTAGAATGGATAATATCCATAATGCAAATAACGTTCAAAATATTGCAACACTCTCACGTCTGCTGTTAACCTCATAGCCACTTTGACATGATTGGCAAGCAACTCTTTCAATGGCAACAAAGGCCAATCTACACCGTTTTCGAACATCATGAACTCGCGAAACGAAAGTCCGTGCATAGTATATGTCAACTGTCTACGAGACAGATCCCCTTCATGTCTGTCAATCCGTAACATCGAAGAGCCTGTATATACAATATGCAAGTCGGGGTATTCGTCCGATATGTTCTTGACAACTGTCTGCCAATGTGGGTAACGATGAACCTCATCGAGGAAAATATGTGTGCCGCCATGTGTATAATGGTATTCTACCAACTCCGACAACGTATGGTTGGCAAACCACATATTGTCCAATGACACATACAGAGCTTTCTCCGGATTTTCCTCTCCGAAGGCCTCCTTAATATGTTGTAGGACAAGTGTTGTTTTTCCCACACCACGAGCCCCCTTAATGGCTATCAACCAATTATCCCAGTTGATTTTGTCGTATAAATAGCGGTGTATATCAGTGTCTACCCGACGTACCAACCCTTGAGAAGTGCGGTAAATACTTTCAAATGAAGCGTCTTCCATAACAATAAATACTTGATTAAATCCGACTGCAAAGATACAAAAAAAATCTTACACAGTCTTTTTTTTTTATAAAATCAACATCACAAAGTCTTTTTTTACTCAAATTGGGAATACAACGCCGGCCTCCTCGGCCGCAAGACCGGCGAAGGCTTCTACAAATATTGATGCCTGCACAAATAGCAAAAACAAAAATCCCCCGGAAAGCCGAATGGCTTTCCGGGGTTATTTTTGCAATACCGACTGGCAAATCACAATGCTTTATCCAATACACTGCAACAAATTTTATCGGTTACCTTTGCTGCTGTTACATGCACGGCATAGCAGTTGTGCGTTTGACAGTACCGTTCTGCCACCGAGGCTCCAAGGCGTGATATGGTCAATTGTAAGTTCATCTTCAGTAAAATGCTGATGGCAGTTGTTGCACTCATACAGTCCTTGATCACTTGCATTCAGTTGGGCCAGCAGCTGTGATTTATCGTCAGAAGTGAAGAGTCGTTTGGGGTCGACACGCAGGTTACCTACAATTCCAAGTATCATCGCCTCAATGTCATCCTCTTTAGTTGACGATAGTTTAAACCCTTCGCTTTTAATAAAGGCATTGCAATCCTTGCAAATATCATCCTTGTGTTGCAACCAGATTGCTCGGTCTTTAAGATACTTTACTGCAAGTTTGAATTTCAATAGACTGCCTATTTTGGAAGCATCACCAAATACATCACGGATGAAACTGATGTATGGCTTTATTTTCTTGACTTCCTCGTTGAAGGACTCATCCTTGTGCAGCTGCACGTAGTCGTCGAGCTGGCTGCGTTTGGGGAAAGTGTTTCCGTTGCGGACATAGTAGATGTACTCAAGCAGATGGTATTTATTGTCGCCACGGTCGACTGATGCATTGGGCAACACTTTGCGTACGTTGGCATCCTGTGCGAAGTAGTCGTTCAACCCTTCGATATACACACCGTGGTACAGGCCGTTTAGCACCTCGAATCTTGAGAGAGCAACACCAAGCGTATTGATTCGCTTGAATATCTCACGCTTCTTCTCCTCGGTGCCGCTACAGACGATGGTGGTCAGTTCTGTGTTGTCAACCACTTGCTGCAAGTTGCTGTCGTAGGCGTATGCTTTCCATGTCTTACCTTCGTATTGCAAATTTCCCTGCTTGAACTTATTGATGGCTTCGATGCGCTGCTTGCCGTCCAGTACCTCTAATTTACCGTCGTCGCGTTGCCAGAGGTAGAATGCGGGCAACGGAATACCCTTATAGATGCTGTCGATAACCATAGCCTGCTTGTCGGCATCGTAGACGATAGCACGCTGCAACTCGATATCACTAATGATGATTCAGTTTACTACTTTTTCGTATAATTCTTTTACTGTCATGACTTAATTTTCTGTTTTGCGTTTGATGACCATTCTGTCCCAAAGACATTTATAGTGATTATCTCCTTCAGGCAGATAAAACCGTACGCCACCTTGAACATATACGGCATCTTTGCCTACGCAATCTTTCATCTTTTTACCTAACTGACGACTAGAGCCGATAATGTCGAACTGATTGGGGTTGTATTTTTGCATAAATGTGATGGGGACTCCCATTTCGCCATAGTAGTCGTTGGGAATGTCGGCTACGGATGAAACCTCTATGGCATCGTAATTCACGTACTTGGGGTATTTCTCCGGGTTCTCTTCGTACGAAGCCGTCAAGATGAGCTCCTTGACCTTGGGGTCGACCTGCATATTGGTGTACCACATGCAGCTGCGCGGCGTATTGTGTTGTTTCGGCAGGGTGGAACCATCCGGACGCCGGAAACCGCTCAGGTGGTAGTTGTACCCGATGCGGATGTTCCCTTCTTGGAAGTGGCGAATGATGCTCTTTTCCGTCGGGGCTGTCTGTGGGCCGATGACAAGAAACTCTTTGCCGTTCTTTATCAGCACATCTATAAACTCGTCGAACTGGCTGAACGGAGGGTTGGTGATGATGACATCGTAGTAACTGTAGTCTATATCCTGGAAGCGCACCCCTTCGCATGTCTGTGGGTTGAAGCCGCTTACGCTGATAGACTTTATACCCCATTCCTCGGCCTGATTCAGCAGATAATAGACAAACTGGCACTTTACCAAGTCCATCCGTTTCTCTATCTTTTCACGCGTACGGGCTATGTCTATGTTCTTTATTGTTCCCTCGGCACCAAAGAGGCCCCGCCCCAGCACATAGCCTTCTTCCTTGTATACAATCTCTTCGTTGTAGCTCTCATCCCAGTCGCATGGACAAAGGATGCGTTTGCCGCGCAGCTGTGGCAGATAGTGGCTCACCTCGTCGGCTATGTCTTGGAACAACGTGTAGTATTCGTCGTCCCGCTTCTTTTTGCTGCCTTGCAGTCTTGATGTACGTGTCACCATAGTGGGTCAGGTTGTTTGTTGTACGTGCTCATCAGCAGGAACGTACAGCTAACCCAAACACCCGTTGCCCACCTCTGGGGCATATAAAAAACGTGGACATCCTCCTCGTCCACGTCCTTGGGTGTTTGGCCTAACCCGTATCTACGAACAATTCAGACATCCACATAGTGTGGACATCTGCCATATTCTGTAAATACGTCTATCTGTGGCCAAACTTCAAGGACGTCCTTTGAATAAGCAAATGATTATTTATTTCACTCTCATCTCTCGAAAGCAAATGCAAAGATACGAAGATTATTCCATTCGGCAAAAAATAATTGTAACCGCCCTGGGATAACTAACCTATATTTAACATATCGTCAAAACGGAAAGAGCCTCGAAGAGGCTCAATTTCAATAACCCCAGACAAGCGGAGCGCAGTCTGGGGACAGTGCAACACACAGTCACTCTTGCGTCTCGAAGAGACGCTACCCCACTCCTAAGTAGCGTCTCTTCGAGACGCAAGATAAGAGTGTGTTTTTACTCCCCACCGCGGAAGGGTATTTCACCCTTCTCGTGTGGGGTTATTACGATTGAGCCTCTTCGAGGCTCCTACTGATTAGGAAACGAGGTGCTGGTCCACGGCCCGGTTCTTTCTCCCTCGCCGGTTGCTTTACTTAGCTTTGGCTCAACTGTGCACCCAGCGGCCGAGGGTGCTGAGGTATTGGCGGTAGTCGCGGTAGGTGCGGCTGCTTTCGAGGAGCGGGCGCAGGCGGGGCTCGCGGCGGCAGTAGTCTTCGCAGCGGCGCATCAGGCGCAGATGCTCGCGCACGTTGGGGTGCCAGTAGAGGGTCTCGTCGGGATCGAGCCACTGCATGTCCTCGAATTCGAAGCCTGCTGCCTCGTCGGGCAGCACCATCGAGGCGGCTGCAAGCATCTGGTTGAGAGCATCGAGGCGATGTCCGCGTTCCCACAGGCGGTCGGCCTCGTACTCGCGGCAGCGGCACTCGTCGCGCACCACGCTGCATGCACCGTACATGTACTCGTCGCCCTCGCGCATACTGCTGTGGTAGCCCGCCAGGGTGCGGCCATAGTCGTCGACCTTGCGCCACTCGCTTGGCACCACATTGACCCGATGGCCGTCGCTCCAGGCCATCATTCGACGGTTGATTCTGATTCTTTCATTCATAATCATCTGTGTTTTCAGGTTGAACAATAGACAATATCAAAGAACTCGCGACCATTTGCATGGTCGGACATTTCGATTGTTCCAATTCTGTTTCAGACGATTATGTACTTATCAAGGCATATCCTTGCTCTCTTGAAGACGGTGCAAAGATACGAATTATTCCAAATCCGGAGAAAAAAAAGTCACACTTCGAAGAGGTCGGCGGCCATGCCGTCGGCATGCAGCAGTCCCTCGGCGGTGGGCTGGTAGAGAGTGGAGAGCGGAGAACGGAGAACGGAGATCTTTATCCAGCCGCAATCCACATAGCGCTGCATCTTGCGCCTGAAATCGCTGTGGCATCGCTCCGGCACATCGGCGAGCGACAGCCCCGCCGTGGTGCGCAGGGCGGTCATCAGCAGTTCGTTGTAGGCGTCGCGGTCGGTAAGCGTTTCTTCTTCAAAGGCCTGCGTGGCAATATACTGCTTCACGTCGGCCACGTTCCAACGGCGGCGACTGCCGTCGAAGCTGTGGGCCGCCGCCCCGAGGCCGAGGTATGGCGTGCGGTTCCAGTAGCGGCTGTTGTGGCGCGAATGGTAGCCCGGTCGGCAGTAGTTCGACACCTCGTATTGCTCAAATCCAGCTTTGGCAAGATGCTCGCGCATAGCGTAATACTGGCGCACGAGCTCGTCGTCGCCGGACAGGTTCACCCTACCCTGACGCACCTGCACGGCCAAGGCAGTGCCCTCCTCGACCGTGAGCGCATAAGCCGACACATGGGTGACCAACCGGAAGTCGAATGCTGGCAGCTGCGACATCTGAGGAAGGCCATACATAAAATCGACGCTTATATTATGGAATCCAACGGAATAGGCAAGCTCCACCGCCTCGACGGCCTGCTGCGCGGTGTGGCGGCGGCCTATGAGGCGCAGCATCTCGTCGTCGAGGCTTTGCAGGCCTATGCTCAGCCGGTTGAAGAGACCTAAATCTTTGAGGCCCAGCAGGTACTCCTGCGTAAGGTCTTCTGGGTTGCACTCTATAGTGGCCTCTTCGAGCTGCGACAGGTCGAAGCACTTGCGCAGCGCACTGACTACGCGCGCCATCTGCCCGAGCGGCAGCAGGCTCGGCGTGCCGCCGCCTATATATATAGTATGTATGGGGGGCGCCTGCTCGTCACGGCGCCGGCACA
>JAZNSV010000028.1:0-23025 GCA_045591485.1 Bacteroidales bacterium
CTCCTTGGCCCACAGAACGACATGGCTACGATCCGACTTAACGCGGCTGATTGGTGGTCGGTAGCTTCGCGCCTGTAGAGACGCGGCGTGCCGCGTCTGCATTTCAATGTTTTTTGTAACACGAATTGCCATGAATTGGCCATGAATTATCATGAATTAATTTATGAAAAATTCGTGGCTCATTCGTGATAATTTGTGTTAAAAGAAAAAAGTGGCAATTTGTGTTCAAAGAAGTGTTCGACGGAAGGGTGGCGCATCAACGGGCCAGCGCCAAGGCTGCCACCGTGTCGGGCGCGTCGCACGGCAGGTCGCGTGTCTCCACGTCGTCGGCCTGCAGAGCTTCGACCATGCTGCCGAAGCCGCGTATGCCGGTGCCGCGCAGCTTGAGCACCGCTTCCTTGCGGGTCCAGAGGCGCAGGAAAGCCATCGTAGGGTCGGCGGCTGTGGCCACCGCAGCCTGCTCGGCCTCGGTGCACACACGCCGCACCAGCCCGTCGGCCACGCGGCGGCGGCTCTCCACATCGATGCCCACCGGCCCGCATCGGTTCACCGCCACAGCCACCGCCGTGCGGCAATGGCTGATGCTCACCGCCAGCCCGGGATGCTGCGGCAGGTGCGGCGCACCATGCTCGTCGTGCTCCACCGTCACAGCCTCGCCCAGCAGGCGACAAAGCAGACGACCGGCAGCCGCACTCTGCTCGGCGTGCGTCTGCCAGTCGCCACACTCTATGAGCCATTCTGCACTCATAGCGTTTCCCTCGCGTCGGTTTATGCCTTGCCGATGATGTCGTAGGGCACCGTGTCGCCGGCGGGGCGCGGCTCCTCTATCGGGCCAAACTGCTGCTCGTACTTCTTGATGTTGTCGGCCAGGGCGGCCAGCGTGCGTTTGGCATGGATGGGGTTCATTATGATGCGCTGGCGTATGGCGGCACCGTCGACGCCGGGCAGCATCTGCGCAAAGTCCATGATAATCTCCGTCGGGTTGTGGCTTATGACCACAAGGTTGCTGTAGGTGCCCTGAGCCACGTCGGGGGCGATGTTGAGTTTCAGATTGTTCTGTTGTTCTTTCTGGTTTGCCATAATGTCTGGTTGTTTGTGTTTTGTTTTACTTTTTCTGATGCCATTAACGCAGCAAGGCGTTTTTTATTGTGTCGCCCCACCAGGGCAACAACTTATTTGCCTTCATGTCTGTCCACACCCCACTCAATATTGGTAGGCCTGCGTCCTCAAAATTATAAGAAAGTTTTGGGAATAATTTTTATTTTAATTTTGAGCGAAACGACCTACGTAATCAGACAAATGCAGACGCGGCACGCCGCGTCTCTACAGGTACGAAAGTTGGCTGCGGCACCCAACCGCATCTTTGTGCCGCCCCCAGGGGGGCTGCATCGAGCCGCGTTAGCGGCGACACCAAATTAGCCGTGGGCGCAAGCCCACGGAATGCGCGTCACACACCCATTATCTGAGCCGCGTTAGCGGCGGGACCACACCACATCCTTGTGTCGCCCCCAAGGGGCTAATTTATGATAGTTCGTGTTTGATTCGTGGCAGTTCATGTCGCGAAAATGGGAATCCAGACGCGGCACGCCGCGTCTCTACAGGCGCGAAAGTTGGCGGCGGCACCCCTCATGGGGGACATTTGCGGGCCACCGCCCCCTGATCAATTTATGAAAATTTGTGTTAATTTCATAAAAATTCGTGTTTTAAAACGCTAAAAGCACGGCGGCAATTGATTGACGTTTTGTCGATTAGCATCTGAAAAGACCGAAATATCGCTGTATTGCGCACTAAATCAATATCATATAGTGTACCCCTTCACCCGTTGTACGATACTTCAACGATATATGTACGATATATGTACGTTTGGCAATCGTACAAGTATCGTTGATGTATCGTACATGTATCGCACAACGGCCGAGGAGGACCACTGCCAAAGCAGGCCGAAAGAGATAATAAATACGCGCGTCGACAGACAATAATTTTTTTTGTAACATGCGGGTACACAGCAGACCGCCGGAGTTTCTTCATCGTAGAACATGAGAATGCTGTCAGGTCGCTCTATGCCTCGCCGGCCATTGACCCGATAATACCGCATGGCTCTCAAGGGGGTGGCTTTGATCACGAATTAGTTTTTTTTGAAAAATGAATTTCAATGAATGAACCACGAATTATCATAAATTGATTTATTGGCAAAAAAATCAAGGGTGGTTCTATAAATTCACTTTTAATGGCGTCTCTCCGAGACGCAGGATGTGTATTTGCTTGATTTGCCCCACACTTCCGTATGGGGTTTCTCGCTGGATTGTTTTAATTCAGCGGTGCTCGAAGCCTGCAGGCAGGTAGATTGAGAGTAATGCCTACTTCGAGGCAATTTATAGAAGTTACCTTAATGATAATTCGTGTTCAAAAAAATAGAAATTCGTGGCAATTCGTGTTCGGAGGAATACGAAGGTGAGTGTTCGATATGGATGTTGCGCAGACGAAGATGTCAGGGGCGGATAATGGTCTGTTGGCCGTCGGGTTCGAGTTTGACGATGCGGCTGCCGCGGGTTTCGTGGCTTTCGAATATGGGCAGTGGCGGCACGGCATAGTCTACGCGATGCAGCAGTGCGGGGTCGATGTCGGAGTGCGAAGCCGGCGAAGGGCGGCCGCTGAAGTTGGCGCTGGTGCTCACGAGCGGTGCGCCGAGGGCGTCGACCACGCGGCGGCAGAAATCGTGGCGCACCAGGCGGATGCCCAGCGAGCCGTCGGTGGCAGCCAGGTTGTCGGCCAGCGGTGCGGCAAAGAGCGGCTGCCACATTGCGGCTGGCAGGATATAGGTGGTGGGGCGGGAGTCGGAGCAGCCGGGGAAACCGGAGTTGTCGGATAGGATATTCTCTGTGCAGAGCACGAGCATGCTTTTGGTGTGGTCGCGCTGCTTGATGGCGTAGAGGCGGTTGACGGCGTCGGCGTTGCGGGCGTCGCATCCGAGGCCCCAGATGGTGTCGGTGGGGTAGAGGATGGTGCCGCCGCGGCGCAGTGTTTCGACGGTTTGTTTGAATATCTGTTCCATAATTCGGGGTGCAAAAATACAAAAAAAAAACACCGCGGAAGGCCGTATTTCAAATTTTTTTAGTAACTTTGCACCATAATTGCATGCTACAAAGAAACGTAAATTAAGTTAAAATAATTATAAACCAAAAAATTACGCATTATGTTCAAAGGTCATCCTAAAGGACTTATCGCGGCTGCGCTGAGTAATATGGGCGAGCGTTTCGGCTACTATATTATGAACGCTGTGCTGCTGCTGTTCCTCTGTTCGAAGTTCGGTATTTCCGACAATGTGGCGGCCATCATCTATGCCGTCTTTTATTTCGCCATCTATGTGCTCTCGCTGCCCGGCGGCATCATTGCCGACCGCCTGCAGAACTATAAGGGCACGATTGTGGCTGGTCTGCTGACCATGGCCGCCGGCTATGTGGTGCTCTCGATACCCCTGATGAGCAACATCACCGACCCGAGCGCCAAGACCGGCATTCTGGTGCTGACCTGCGTGGCCCTGTTCATCATTGCTTTCGGCAACGGCCTGTTCAAGGGCAACCTGCAGGCTCTGGTGGGCCAGATGTATGACAACCTTGAGGCCGAGGCCGCCAGGAAGGGCCCCGAAGCCCTGGCCGCCGCCAAGAGCAAGCGCGACCCCGGTTTCCAGATTTTCTATGTCTTCATCAACATCGGCGGCGTCATTGCCCCGTTCGTGGCCCCCTCGCTGCGCCAGTGGTGGCTCGGCGTGAAAGGCATGACCTACAACTCCGACCTGCCCGCCCTGTGCCATCAGTACCTCAACGACGCCTCGTCGATGACCGCCGAGCAGATGGCCAGCCTCAACACCCTCATGACCCAGGTGAACCAGGGCGGTCTTGACCCGGCCAACCTGCAGGCCTCGTGCGTGAGCTATCTCGAGGTGTTCAACACCGGTGTGCACTACAGCTTCATCGCTTCGGTGGCTGCCATGCTCATCTCGCTCTGCATCTTCCTCCTCACCAAGAAAGGCATGCCCGAACCTCAGAAGAAAGCCGTTGCCACAACCGACGACGCCAAGGCTCAGGACAACATGAGCCGCGAGGAGCGCGAAGCCATGGCCAAAGACATCAAGCAGCGCATGGCCGGCCTCTATGCCGTGCTCGGCGTGTGCGTCTTCTTCTGGATGGCCTTCCACCAGAACGGCCAGTCGCTGTCGCTCTTTGCCCGCAACTTCGTCAACTCCGACAGCGTGGCTCCCGAGGTGTGGCAGTTCCTCAACCCCGCGTTGGTCATCCTGCTGACCCCGGTCATCATGTGGCTCTTCGGCACCAAGTGGGGCAGCAAGTTCAGCACCCCGCGCAAGATTGCCCTCGGTATGGGCTTCGTGGTCTGCGCCTACCTATTCCTGACTGTGCTCTGCACCGTGATCGGCTATCCCAACGGTACCGACTACCTGGCACAGGACGTCAGCACGCGTCTGCCCAAGAGCGGCGCCTGGGTGCTGATTGTGACCTACTTCTTCCTGACCGTGGCCGAGCTCTTCATCAGCCCGCTGGGTCTGAGCTTTGTGTCGAAGATTGCCCCGAAGCATATCCAGGGTATCTGCCAGGGCCTCTGGCTGAGCGCCACCGCCATCGGCAACCTGCTCATCATGGTTGGACCGTTCCTCTTCAACTCGCTGCCCAAGCTGTGGATGTGCTGGGCTGTGTTCATGCTCATCTCCCTCGTGGCCATGCTCATCATGTTCGGCATGCTGAAGTGGCTCGAGCGCATCACTGCCGAGAAGCAGTGACCTGCGTGAAGGGACAGAAATAACAAAGAGCGAGGGCTGGCGGCGCAAGCCGCGAGCCCTCGCTCTTTGTATGGCAGATTGTTACTTGTTTCTCGTTAGAAGGGCAGGTCGCCCAGCGGTTCGGTGTCGTTGTTGAGGATGTCCATCAGAGGGTTGTTGCGGTTGTCGTCGCCGTTCTGGCGCTTGGAGAGCAGCAGCAGGTTGTCGGCCACCACCTCGGTCACATGGCGCTTGTTGCCCTCTTTGTCCTCCCACGAGCGGCTCTGAAGGCGTCCCTCGATGAAAATCTGTGCTCCTTTGGTCAGTATGCGCTCGGCCACATCGGCCAGGCCGCGCCAGCAGACCACGTTGTGCCATTCGGTAATCTCCACGCGCTCGTTGTCGCGGTTGCGGCGATACTCGGTGGTGGCCAGCGGGAAAGATGCTTTCTTCACGGGTATTGCTCCCTCGGAGGGGAATGTAACTACATCCGGGTTCTTGCCTACGTTTCCTACAAGGATTACTTTGTTTACTCCAATCATAACTGTTCTGTTTACGTTTTAGGTACTGTTATTAGGTCATTAAAATCGAGCCGCGAAATTACTACAATTATCCAAAATGGCCAAATAAAGATATTCACAATGGCCAAAAATGCACGCATAAGTGATTGATAAACGATTGTTAAATTGCAAAAGAGGCAAATAATGATAATGCAGAAATACAGATAGTTATGATTAAGTAAATGTTAAAAAGACTTAAAACTCCGGTTTTGAACAGAGATTTGTTTGGCCATGTCGGAAAAAGGTAGTACTTTTGCAGCCGTTTTCCGCCGAGGGAAACGCAGTTAAACAACGTGTAAAAACTAAAAAAAGTATACAGCAATGTCAAAGAAATGTGAAATCACCGGTAAGAAAGTAATCGTGGGTAACAACGTGTCGCACTCGCGCATCCACACCAAACGCACCTTCGCCCCCAACCTGCAGACCAAGAAGTTCTACATTCCCGAAGAGGATATGTGGATCACGCTGAAGGTTTCGGCCAAGGGCATGCGCATCATCAACAAGAAGGGCATCATCGCCGCCCTCAACGATGCCGCCGCTCAGGGTCACCTGATGTTCTAAGCTCGGAAGATGTAGTAAAAAACGTCTTGATAAATCAATTAAATTACAAACCCTTAACAAGAAAGAGGTATTAGCAATGATCGTAGTTCCCATCAAAGAAGGTGAAAACCTTGAGAGAGCTCTGAAGAAGCTGAAACGCAAATTCGACAAGACCGGCGTTGTGAAAGAGCTGCGCGACCGCCAGAAGTTCACCAAGCCGAGCGTCATCAACCGCGAGAAGCGTCTGAAGGCCATCTACGTCCAGCAGCTGCGCCAGCAGGAGCTCGACAAGTAAGCCTGAGCAATGAGCTCCCAAAGAAGGAGCAACGCCATTGAAAAGCGAACGCTGTCAGAACGACAGCGTTTTTTTATTGCCGCATGCGCAATATATTGATGTGTGTCGCGTTATTTGAGATATGAAAGTGTTGCTGCTTGGAGCCACCGGCCTGTTGGGCCACAACGTGTTGCGTCGTTTGCTGGACGATGGCCACGAGGCCGTTGCCTTGGTGCGGCGAGCCGGTGCAGTGAGGGTGGAGGGCACGTGGCACGAGGTGGTGGGATCGCCGCTGGACGATGCCGCACTGCTGCATGCAGCCGAGGGTTGCGACGCTGTGGTCAACTGTGCCGGCATCACCGATATGTCGCTCAGGCACCTGTCGGACTACGCACCCGTCAACACCGACCTCTGCCGACGGCTGGTGTCGGTCTGCGAGCGCTGCGGTATAAAGACCATCGTGCACACGTCGACCGTGAACACCATTGGCAACGGCACCCGCGAAAACCCCTCGACAGGCGACGAACCCATGCAAGAGCCGTTCAGCAGCAGCCTTTATGCCAAGAGCAAGCGCGACGGCGAGAATTTGATGCTGGATGCCGCCCGACGGCATGCCGACTGGCATGTGGTGGTGGTCAATCCCGGTTTCATACTCGGGGCATGCGATGCGCGCCCGTCGTCGGGGCGCATGTTGCTGGCTGCCTACGGGCGGCGGTTGATGGCGGCTCCCAATGGCGGCAAGGCTTTTGTGGCGGCGCAGGACGTGGCCCAGGCATGCGTGAACGCCCTTGTGCGCGGCCGCAGCGGCTGTCGCTATATAGCCGTCAACAGCGATGCCTGCATGAGTGTGGCCGACCTCTACCGCCTGCAGGCGGGGGTGATGGGCTATCGACAGAGAGTGGTGCTGCTGCCGCGATGGCTGGTGCTGTCCGCCGGAGCTGCAGGCAGCATGATGCGCCGCCTGGGCGTGCGCACAGAGCTGAGCCTTAACAACGTGCGCCAGCTGATGGTGCAGGAACACTACGACGGCAGCCGTGCCGTGGAAGAACTCGGAATTAACCAGACCCCCATATCGGAGGCCATTAAAAATTTTTACCGATGGAGAGAAACAAATCTTTCAAATCGTTGACGCTGGCCTGCATGGCAGCTGTGATGCTGCTGGCAGCGGCCTGCGACAGTCCGGAAAACAAGGCCCTCGGCAAACGCAGTTCGAGCGGCAAGACCTGCGAGGTGCTCGTGGCTGCCAACAAGGGCCACTACACGGGCGAGACCAAAGCTTTGCTCGACTCGATACTCCTGAAGCCGCAAGAGGGGTTGCCGCAGGCCGAGCCACGCTTCTCGGTGATCAATGTGCCGGTCAGTTCGCTCCACAACACACAGATGTTCAAGATGCACCGCAACATCATAATCTGCGATATCAAAGCCGACAACCCTGACAAATTCTACATACACCACAACCAATGGGCCGAACCGCAGGTGGTGGTAGACATAGCTGCACGCAGCGAGGCTTCGCTGTGCGACATGCTGCGCCAGCATGCCGACCTCATGGTGGAGGAAATGTACAAAGCCGAACGCATCCGCATGGACAACGCCTTCTATAAGGACCGCAATGTAGAGCTGATGCACCGCTTCGAAGACAAGTTCGGCTTCAGACTGACCCTGCCGCAGGAATATATCTGGGCTACCGACGACGACGGCTTTGCCTGGATGCGCAAAGAAACCAAGGACTTCGGCCTTGGCATATTGGTCAATATGCAGCCCTATCGCGACCAGAAGCAGCTCGACACCAACCGCATCTGGAACCGCCTCGACACCATGATGCGCCGCCATGTGGAGGGTCCGGCCGAAGGCAGTTATATGGGCACCGAACGCCGTGTGGCGCTGATGAGTCGTGTGGTGGAATACGAAGGCTCGTCGTACTGTATCGAAACACGCGGACTTTGGCGCCTCTTCGGCGACTTTATGGGTGGTCCGTTTGTGTGCTACACCCTGCTTTCGCCCGACAGCAAACAGGTGGTAGACATCACTGGCTACGTCTACTGTCCGCGTTTTGACAAGCGCGACTATCTGATGCAGGTCGACGGTATCTGCCATTCGGCAAAATGGGATAAGAAGGAAGGGAAATGAGAATAGGGAAAGACATAGCGCGCATGGTGAGGCGGAGGGTTCCGCCCGTCGTGGCATGTCTTTCTGTTTTCGTCCCTTACATTCCATTCTGCAACGTGCTGCATGCCCAGCGCCAGGACTTCCTCGGACGGAGCGAGGTGGTGCTCTGCGGCGGCGGCATGTCGTATATAGGCGACCTGAACAACCAGAGCGCTTTCGGTATGCCGCATGCCGCCTTTGGCATCGGCCTGCGCGAACGCCTGGGCAACCGCTGGGCGTTGAGAGTCAGCGCTTCGGCAGGCAAGGTGGCATGTGACCACGACTACCTGGAGCGACGCAACCTCAGCTTCCGCAGCGACATATACGAGTTGGCGGCTGTGGCCGAATTCAACTTCCGCCCATACGGTCCGGGAGCCACAGAGAGCCAGTGGACGCCCTATCTTTTCGGCGGTCTCGGAGTCTTCAGGTTCAACCCTATGGCATCGTATGTCAACGCCGACGGTGCGGTGGAATGGGTTGAGCTGCAACCGCTCTGCACCGAAGGCCAGGGCACCCAGGCCTATCCGGAACGGCGCCAATACTCGCGCCTGCAGGTCTGCCTGCCTTTCGGCATGGGCGTGCGGTTGCGTCTGGGCAAAAGCATATCGGTGGCTGCCGAGTACGGGTTCCGCAAGACATGGACAGACTACCTCGACGATGTGAGCACCACATACGTCGGTGCCGATGTGTTGAGAGCCGAAGTCATAGACGGTGATTTAGCGGCGCGTATGGCCGACCGCAGTGGCGAGGTGGTGGAGGGTTATGTCAACACTCCCGGCATTAAGCGCGGCGACGATTCGCTCGACGATTGGTATTCCTTCTTCAACCTTTCAATAGGATTCAGTCTTGAGACACTCTTCGGGTGGATGCGCAACACCCGCTGCGAGATGTGATTACCGCAATGCATGAGAAAAATACGAGTATGATAACAATAGACCAAATTGACAAGAGCCGCGTGCCGCAGCATGTGGCCATCATTATGGACGGCAACGGCCGTTGGGCCATGCGCCAGCAACACGAACGCCTCTTCGGCCACCAGAGTGCCATGGATGCAGTACGCGCCGCTGTCGAGGCCGCCGTGGCCCTGCGTGTGGGCTACCTGACCCTTTACACCTTCAGCACCGAAAACTGGAACCGTCCGCAAGCCGAGGTCGACGGACTGATGGAATTGCTTATAACGGCGGTGCACAATGAGACCAAGACGCTCATGGACAACAATGTGCGCCTGCAGACTATTGGCGACCTGCAGCGAATACCGGAGCGTTCGCGCACTGTTTTGCAAGGCTGCATTGACCAGACTGCCGCCAACAGCGGCACGACACTGGTGTTGGCGCTGAGCTATAGTTCGCGGTGGGAGATAGCCCAAGCCTTGAAGCGTATCTGCGCCGAGGGGCTGCGTCCCGAAGAGGTGGACGAGGATACCATGCGCCGTTATCTCTGCACGGCAGAGTACCCTGACCCAGACCTGCTTATACGTACGGGCGGAGAGCTTAGAATCAGCAACTTCCTGCTTTGGCAGGCTGCCTATACCGAGTTCTACTTCACCGACCTGCTTTGGCCCGATTTCCGCCATGAGCACTTCTATGAAGCCGTTTGGGACTACCAGCAGCGGCAGCGCCGTTTCGGCAAAACCGAGGCTCAGGTAGAAGCCGGTGAGTGACGACAGTGTAAGCATGTACATCGGGGGCATAATTCAAAAAAAATGCTAAAATTTTGCATTTTATATAATAAATAGAGCATAATGTAGTTATTAGTAGGTTGTAGGTTACTGCGACAAAACGCTAAATTGATTATAAATAGATGAAACTGAAACATATACTGATACTGTTGACGATGGTGCTTGCGGGGGCTCCGATGGCCTCTTTGGCGCAGACTGTCGTTGGCGGCGACGCGGAATACGACCTCGACTACCTTACCCCCAAGACCTATGAAATCGGCGGCATCACCTTCGAAGGAGCCGACAACTTCGACACCCGTGTGGTGCAGCTTGTGGCCGGACTGCAAGTGGGCGACAGGGTGCGCATCCCCGGCGACAAAATATCGGCAGCCGTGGAAAACCTCTGGAAACAAGGCATGTTCGACGATGTCCAGATCCGCGTCACGCGTATTCAGGGTAGCATAGTATTTCTCAAGATAGTGCTCAGCGAGCGCCCGAGACTCGACAAATTCTCGTTCAAGGGAGTGAAGAAAGGCGAGGCCGACAAGCTGAGAGACGAAATAAAACTCGTCAGCGGCGATGTGGTGACCGAAAACCTGCTTCGCACCTCGAGTAACCGCATAAAGACTTACTATATCGACAAAGGTTACACCCGCGTTGAGGTGACCCCGGAGCAGGAATTGGACACCAACGGTCGTGTGACAATCACCTTCAACGTGGATCGCGGCAAGAGGGTGAAAATCGATTCGCTGGTGTTCTCCGGATGCGAGCAGGTGCCGATGGCCGTGCTGCAGAGCAAGATGCAGAAAACCCACGACGTGAATTATCGCAAACGACTGTGGTCGAGTGCCAAGGAATTTTGGAAACTGCGTATATTCACCAAACCTTTCTGGAAGAAGAGCCGCTATATAGAGAGCGATTTCCGCGAAGATTTGGAAGGCATTGTGGATTACTATAACGAGCTCGGCTACCGCGATGCGCGCGTGGTCCGCGACACGGTGTGGGACACCCCGCAGGACGAGTTGAAGATGAGCGCCAAGAAGCGGGCCAAGCAGGACCGAGTCAAAATCAAGGTCGACATCAATGAAGGCCGCCGTTTTGTTTTCCGCAACATCACCTTCAGCGGCAACACGGTCTATACCGACGAGGTGTTGCACCGCGCTTTGCGCATCGAGAAGGGAGACCCCTATAACCGCAAGGAGCTGCAACAGAATCTGGCCTACAATCCTTCGGGCACCGATATCACTTCTCTTTACATGGACAACGGCTACCTTTTCTTCCGTGCCACGCCGGTGGAAATGGGTGTCGACGGCGATTCGATAGACATAGAGATTCGTATTGTTGAAGGAAAGCAGGCCCGCATACGCAACGTGTGGGTCGAGGGCAACACTATCACCAACGACAAAATCATCATGCGCGAGCTGCATACGCGTCCGGGCGACCTCTTCAGTCGCGACGCCCTCATCCGCAGCCAGCGTGAGTTGGTCACCCTTGGCTACTTCAAGGAAGAAAGCATAAGACCCGAACCGCGTCCAAACGAGCAGGACGGTACAGTGGACATCGTCTACAACGTGGAGGAGGGCAGCACCAGCCAGCTCAACCTGCAAGGCGGCTACGGCAGCGGCATGGTGATCGGCCAAGTGGGTATACAGCTCAACAACTTCAGCGCTCGTAACATATTCAAGAAAGACGCGTGGGCACCGCTGCCAGCCGGCGATGGACAGAAACTGTCCCTTAATGCTGTAACCAATGGCTCGTACTACTATGCGTTGAGCGCTTCGTTCACAGAACCATGGCTTGGCGGGCATCGCGCACAGAGCCTCACCGGAAGCATCTATCACAACCTCTACAGTAACGGCTTCTACCAAAAGAAAGGCAGTGAGAAATACTATAGCCTGATGATAACCGGTGCGGGCGTCAGTTTCAGCAAGCGCCTCAAGTGGCCCGACGACTATTTCATCATGAGCCATGGCATCAGCTACAAGCACTACAAGCTCAACAATTATCCTAATCTTGGAAGCATATTCACCGACGGCGTGTCCAATGACCTGAGCTACAACTTCTCATTGAGTCGCAATTCGTACGATTCGCCTATATATACCCGTAGTGGCTCGGAGGTCAGTGTTTCCGCTTTCATCACGCCGCCCTATTCGCTCATGAATGGCAAGGACTACTCTAACGCCACGCAGCAAGAGAAGTATCGTTGGGCAGAATATTACAAGATTAATATCCGTGGTTCGTGGATGCTCAATCTTGTCGGCGACTTGGTGCTCAACACACGCTTCCGCTTCGGATTCATGAACTATTACAACAAAGATATAGGTGCATCGCCTTTCGGTCGCTATTTCCTCGGCGGTGACGGCCTTTCGTCGTGGATGCTTGACGGACGCGAGGTTGTGCCCCTACGTGGTTACGAGAACAATTCGCTCAGTCCCTCGACTGGTGCTTCGGTGTTCGACCGCTTTACCCTTGAGTTGCGCCAGCCGATTATCGAGAGCCCCAATGCGACCATTTGGGTGGCCGGATTCCTCGAGGGTGGCAACAGCTGGGATGATATGAGCCAGTTCCAGCCTTTCAAGATGTACAACTCGGCCGGTGTCGGCGTACGCCTGTTCATGCCTATATTTGGCCTTATCGGTGTCGACTGGGGTTACGGCTTCGACGGCACCAGCGGTGGCAGCCACTTCCATTTCTCAATAGGTCAGAGCCTCGACTAAACAAAACTGAAAGTCTGAAATGAAAAGTGAAACGAACATACATACAATGAAAAATTCCGGATTCATAGTGACTCTGCTGGTTGCTTCTGTTTCGCTGCTTTCACTTTTCTCCCCTGTGCATGCACAAAAATATGCCTGCGTCAATACAGACTATGTGCTAAAATCAATGCCAGACTACAGCAACGCGCAGCAGAGACTCGACCGCTATGTGGCAGACTGGAAGAAAGAACTGGACGACAAGAATGCCGAGTTGGTTGCCATGCGTGCCGAATACGAGCAGGAGAGCTACCTGCTGCCTGAGAACTTGAAGAAGCGTCGTCAGGAGGAAATAAAGACCAAAGAACAGGAAATACGAGATTTGCAGATGCAACGCTTCGGTCCGGGCGGTGACCTCGACAGGCGCCGTGCCGAACTGCTTAAACCGGTACAGGACCGTGTATATAGTACCATAGAACGCGTGGCGCATGAGAAAAACTACGCATTTGTCTTTGACAAAGCCGCCAGCAATACGGTACTTTTCGCCAACAAGAAGTACGATATCAGCGACGAGGTTCTCGAGCTGATGGGAATAAACCCCAACGCAGCCAAGCAGCAGGAAGTTCCGGCCGACGACAAGCCGAAGGCCAAGCGTCCAACGAACAACGAGATGAATACACCTGGCGCAAGCCGGAGTCGCGATGTCGGTACACCGCTTGGCGGCGGAGTAAGGAAGAAATAAATAAAATCATATACATAAACAATGAAAAAGACACTCATCGCAATTGTGGTCTGCCTGCTCGCTTTCGGTGGCAGCGCTATGGCCCAGAAAACCGTAAAACTCGGACACATCAACTCCAACGACCTTATGCTTATAATGCCTGGTCGCGATTCGGCTCAGGCTCTGCTCCAAGGCGAAGTGGCCGAATTAGAAGAAACACTCAAGTCCATGCAGGCCGAGGCCGAGAAGCGCTACAACGACTATGTGGCCAATCAGGCAGGCTGGACAGAACTTATCCGTCAGACCAAGCAACGCGAGATTCAGGATATGTCTGCACGTATCCAAGAGTTTCAGGAGAGCGCTCAGAAGCAGCTGCAGGAGCGTGAGGCCCAGTTGCTGAAGCCCATCATCGACCGTGCCAAGAAAGCCATTGAAGACGTGGCCAAAGAGGGTGGTTACACCTACATTCTCGATGCCGGTACGGCAGCCGTCCTCTATTCGCAGGACAGCGATGACATTATGCCTCAGGTGAAGAAGAAACTCGGTCTGAAATAAGTCTGATGCAAAAAAAGAGAAAGCCCGGCAAATGCTGGGCTTTCTCTTTTTTGTGTATTGACAACAGCGTTTAGTCGCAAACCACCTCGACGGCACTACGGCCTTCGCCGATGCGGCGCAGCTTTATTTTGTTGGGTATGGCGTCGAGCAACTCTTCGCGGTGCGAGATGATGCCCACGCGGCGGTTGCTTTGTCCGGTGAGTTCGCTCAGCCGTCCCAAGGTTTTCATCACGCTGTCGAGGCTCGCTTGGTCCAGTGTGCCGAATCCTTCGTCGATGAAGAGTATATCGACGTTCATATCGGGTCGGTTGAGCGACGACAGCGCCAGCGACAAAGCCAGCGAAATCATGAAACGTTCGCCGCCAGAGAGCACGGCTGCGCTTCTGACTTCGTTGCGGTTGTAGCGATCCAGTACCAATATGGCCAGTTGTTCGTTCTCTTCGCTGCAGGTAAGAGAATACCTTTCTGTGATATGGCTGAGGTAGATATTGGCGTTGTTCAGCAGTGGGTGCAGGATTTGGGTCTGGACAAGGTTGCGGAAGCGTTCGCCGCCGAAGCGTTGGTTCAGTATAGACCAATGCTCGTAGGTGGCCTGAGCGGTTTCGTTTGCGGCTTTGGCGAGTTCATGTTTCTTCTTGTTTTCTGCGTTGGTATCCAGCCTGCTTTTTGCTGCTGCCACATTGCTTGTCGCGTCAGATTCGCGGCGTTTGGCCTCGTTCAGTTCCGACTCCAATGCTTCGCGGTCGGGCAGGGGAGTGTCGTCGGCAAGGTTTAAGGCTTCGCGAGCGCGGAGTATTTCTGCACTTTGGTCGGCCATGGTCTGTCGGCATTTGGCAATCTCTGTGTCTATGTAGTTCACTTGGTTGCGAGCCTGTGGCACCTCGTTGCGGCGGCTGGCCAACTGCGCGAGTGTTGCTTCGTCGCTGTTGTGCACACTGTAGTATTGGTCCAGCAGCGACTGGCAATCCTCGATTGTTCTGCGACTGTTGCCGATAGCCTCGGTCGTGGCGCTGCATCGTCTCGAAAGCTCTGTCCATTCATTAAGAAGGTTGCCAAGTCCGAGCTCTTTTGCCTCAGTGGCTAGTGGCCATGCAGGATGGTTCTGTACGAGGCTGTCGTGCAAGCCTGTCATGTGTCCGACAAGTGTCAGGCTTTCGCGATGTGCTGCGGTGTTCGCGATGAAGTCGTTGTGCCGGTTGATGTATTCCGAAGCCTGTGATGTCAGAGCCTTTTCTGTGGAGGGTATGTCGTCTTTCCATTGTGGCCTCCATGTGTCGAGCAGTGGCTTTAGCGATGCCACGGCAGCATCCTGTTCTCTATGCTTTTGAGATATACGTTTCCCCAAGTCGTCAATGTGGTCTTCGTTGGCCCGCATTGCGTTTGCCGCATTTTGTGCTGCGAGGTCGGCCTTGTTTTTGGCATCGAGCAACGTCTTTTGTTGGCGTTGATGCAAGCTGAGCGTTTTCTGCAGCTCTTCTGCCTTTTGCTGGCGTTCGCGAAGTGCGGCTATTGTGCTGCCGAGTTCTTCGGCCTTGGCGGTAATGGCGGCGGCAGCGTCTTCGGTGAAAGCTATCTTTGCAGTCAGCATTCGTTCGGCAAGCTTGGTGCGAGTCTCTTCTATTGCAGCTTCCAGCGTCTTTATCTCGCCTTTCAAAGTCTGTATCTGGCCAGCCAGCGAGTTGACGGTGTCGCGTGCCTTTTCGTAGGCTTGTTGCGACTTGTTTGCTGCGTTTTCCGCTTCATTTCGTTCGCGTTCCAGTGGTGTCATCAGTGCCTCGAACTGTTCGCGACTGAGCAGGTTGTCTCCTATATGTTGTCCGCACAGTGGGCAGGTGTCCGTTCCGTCTTGGACTATTCTGTGACGAAGGTTTTCCAGCGTTTCATCGAGGCTGGCGCTAAGTGTTGTGTATCTCGACAGCGTCCGGTCGTATCTCTGCTTGTCTGCTGTGAATGTTTTTTTTGTCTCGCTAAATATGCCGTCTGCAGTTTCTTTTTCTTTTTCCAGAGCGGCAAGCCTGTTTTTCTTTGTGGTCGACTCTTCGACCTTTTCGAGCCATGCCTTGTGGTCGTCGTGCAGGCGTGAGTATGCGTTGAGCAGGCGCTCGTTGGCATCGATGTCGGCACGCAGCTGTTCGGGATTCAATGCCGCTATTTTTGCGGTCAGTGTGTCTATTTCGGTCTGGCTGTTGTCTACGGCTTTCTTGGCGTCAGTCTGCACATCTGTCGCCGATTTGTGGCTCTGTGCCAGATTTTCGCGCTGGCCTTCGCAAAGAGTTTTCTCTTTCTGCAGCTCCACAGCTTCTTCGGCCATGCGGCGCAGTCCTTGCAGTTGCACACACACGGCACCGCTGTTTGAGTATAGGGCATCGTGGTTTTTGTGCCCTTCCAGCCATTCGGCATCGGCTTTCAGCCGTAGCTCGTCTTGTTGCAGAGTGTTCTGTCGCCATAGCAGGTCGGCCCCCAGGGCCGCGAACCTTCTCTTCATGGCATCTTCCTCGTTCAGTGCGGCTTCAAGGTTTTTGCGGCTTGCCGTCAGCTGTCCCAGTGCCGTTCGTTCAGCCTCGGTGGCATCCCATTCGGTGAACAGTGCCTTGTCGGCTTTGTACGTCTCGCTTCCCTGCTGTTTCAGCAGTCCGTCCAGCTTTTCTTTTGTCTGCTTTTCGCGGTTTATGTAGGTCTCCAGGTTGATGAGATGGTTCAGTCTTGTTGAGAGTTGTTCTCTTTCAAGCCTGGCTGCCGACAGAATCTTCTCCGAGTCGGCCAACTGCTGTTTGAGCGATGTTTCTTCCTCGTCGCTCAGTATGAATTTGGCGGCTGTGTCGAGGGCGCTTTTGGCGTTGTCGGCCGCGTTTTTCTTTTTGTCGAATATGCTCTTGATGGCGGCGCCGTAGCGTGTGAATATCTCTGTGTTGGTCAGCCTTTCCAGTATTTCAGCCCTCTCTCTGCGGTTGCCGCAAAGGAAGGTGGCAAACTGGCCTTGTGCCAGCATGGCCATGCGGCTGAACTGGTCGAAGTTCATCCCGATGGCTTGCTCGATCACTGGTCCGCAATTCTTGTTGATGGGCGGTTCGTTGCCGACCTCAAGGGTCCATTCTTTCTTGCTTTTTTTGTTCTTGGTGAAGCCGAGCCGCATGCGTGCACGGTACTGCCTGCCGTCGTTGCCCTCAAATAGTACCTCGCTGTAGCATTCGTCTTTGTCGGTGATGCCCAGACGCGTGTATTGCTCTATGCTGTTGATGCTTATCTCGGTGCCGTTGGCGTCAAAAAACGTGTTTTTGGCCTTGTTGGCCACGCTGTCTATGCGAGGCGTTTGCCCGAAGAGCGCCATGGCTATAGCGTCAAGCAGCACTGTCTTGCCGGTGCCCGTGTCGCCGTAGATGAGGAACATGCGCGCCAGCTGTCCGGTGTCGGGGTCCATCAGGTGCGGGTCGTTGGCAAAGTCTATGTCGGCCTTTTCTATGGAGGCGATGTTTCTCAGGTGCAGTTCCAGCAGTTTCATTTCTCCTCCTCCTGTTGCGTTTTGGCCTTTTTGGCGGGTTTCTTGTTGGCTTCGGCCTCGTCTATGGTTCGCAGTTCACGCTCAATCTCGGCAAAGTCGTCGCGCAGCTGCGCTATATTCAGCCCTGGGTATTGGTCTATGGTCTGTTCTATAAAGTCCAGCGGGTTTTTCATCTGTTGCAACTCGGCCACCTCAAACACCGGTTTCTGTTCTTTTTCCGTGTTCTCCGGCTTTCCTTCCCAGATGGTTTTCGGATTGAATCGCACCTCGTTGCCTGTGGATTCCAGTATCTGGTATACTGTTTGCACAAAGTTGGCTGGCAACGGTGTGGCATGGTCTATCCGCAGCCTGACGTAGCCGCTTTTTTTCTCCTCGCAGAAAGCATACAGCGATGCGTAAATCTCGTCGGTCGATGTGGCCGCCGCCTTGCTTTCGTCGGGGATGGTGTAGAAATGGCGCAGTTCGTCGATGCGCAGTCGGCCTACGCGCACCTCGCCGCCGTGGTGCTCTATCTCTACAAGGCTCACGGTGTGCGGAAAGCATTCGTCGCAGCTTATGTGCAGGGCGCTGCCGCTATAGCGGATGGTGCCCGACGGATAGATGCTCTCGGTCCGACTTTCGTCGTTCATGTCCTGCCCCACGGTCTGCGGGCGGTGTATATGGCCGAGAGCCAGGTAATCGTAGCCCGAGCCCATGTCTTCGGTCTCCATCACGTGCTGGTTGCCTATGTCGCCGTGTCCGGTGAAGTCGATGTCGGCCAGTGCCAGGTGTCCGCACAGCACTACCGGCTTGCCCTCGGTGTTGCGCTCGGCCACTCGGTCCAGAACCGCCTGCACGACGTTTCTGCGGCTGCTTGTGGTGAAGGGCATGGTTGCGATGAAACCGCTCGGTATTTCAACGATGTAGTTGTCTTGCCAACCGTTGTCGTGCTGCAGGGCGTCCATTGGAGGTGCCTGGCCGACCATGGTCACGCCCGAAAGCCCCCACACCACGCTGTCGGCCTGCAGGCGTGCCGCCGAGTCGTGGTTGCCCGCAATGATGACAATCGCCATCTGTGGGAAGGCGTTGTGCAAGTCGGCCATTGTGCGGTTGAAGTGCTCTTTTGTGGCGGCGCTTGGTTGCGGCATGTCGAACACATCGCCACACACAAGCAGGGCGTCGGGCCGGTGCTTGTCGCACCAGCCCTTGAGTTGCCCGAAGTAGTGGTCGTGCTCGTCAACCCGGTCGTAGTACTGGTACATGATTTGTCCCAGGTGCAGGTCGGCGGTGTGCAGGATTTTCATATTTATGTAGGGGGCTTATTCTTTGCCCTTCAGGTCGACGCGGCTGTCGGTGTCGAGGTTCACGTTGCGGTTTACTTTTGCCTCGATGGTGTTGGCACGCACTATGTCGGTCATGTTCACACCCGTAGCGCTTTCAATCACGTCGAAGCTCTGCTTGATTACGGCTGGCACCGCTCCGCTGATGCCGGCGGCGTCGGCTCCGCTGGTGCCGTAGACGTTCATGTTCTTGATGGCGGAGATGGGCTCGCTGACGTGCTGCGCCACCTCGGGTATGATCTTCACCATCATGTCGAGTATGGCGGCTTGGCCGTAGCGCTCGTAGGCTTCGGCCTTCTTCTGCATGGCTTCGGCTTCGGCCAGACCTTTCTTCTCGATGGCAATAGCCTCGGCCTCGCCGGCTTTCTGTATCTTGTAGGCTTCGGCCTCGCCGTTGGCTTTGATACCTTCGGCCTCGAGCACCATGGCCTGCTTCTTGGCCTCGGCCAGGGCTATCTGTGCGCGGGCTTCCTGTTGTGCGCGGTAGGCTTGTGCTTCGGCTTCGCGCTTCTGCTGCTCGAGGTCGGCAGCAGCCTGCAGCTCGATGCGATATTTGTCGGCATCCGACTTTTTCATAACCTCGGCCTGCAGCTCGTTTTCGCGTATTTTCACGCGTTCGGCAGTGAGCACCTGTTCGCGCTTGGTTTGTTCGATCTGGGCATCTACGGTCTTGGTGTTGATGGTCTTCTGCTGTTCCTGACGCTGGATTTCGTATGCTGCGTCGGCATCGGCCTTCTTGGTCTGCTCTACGATGGTCAGCTCCGAGCGTTTGACCGAAAGCTCGTTCTGGCGGATGGCAATCTGCGTCTGGCTGTCGACTTGGGCGTCGTTGGCCTCTTTCTGGGCCAGTGCCTCGGCCATGGCTATGTCTCGTTCGGCGTTGGCTTTGTTTATCTTGGCCTGTTTGCGGATGGTCCAGGTGTTGTCGGCGCCGAGGTCTTCGATGAGGTTCTTCTCGTCGGTGACATTCTGTATGTTGCACGAGATGATGCGCAGGCCTAGGGCCTCCATGTCCTTCTGGGCCTTGTTCATGATTTCGTCCGAGAATTTGTCGCGGTTGATGTTGATGTCGCGCAGCGAGAGGCTGCCGATCACTTCACGCATGTTGCCCTCGAGCGAGTCTTGCACCTGCTTCGAGATGTCGGCACCGTTCATATTCAGGAAGTTTTTGGCTGCCAGGCGAACACCGTCGATATCGGGTATGACCTGAATTTTGGCCACGGCATCGACGTTGACGTTGATAAAGTCGTTGGTGGGCACGCTGCGGCTGGTCTTGATGTCGGCGGTCACCTGGCCGAGGAACACTTTGTCCAGACGTTCGAGCATGGGCACTCGCAGACCGCCTTTGCCGATGTAGATACGCGGTTTGCGGTTGAGGCCCGAAACGATGTAAGCCACCGAAGGCGGAGCCTTGATGTAGGAGACGAGCAGTACAAAAACAACGATGATTGCCACTGCGATGATAATAATTGTTGAGCTCATAATGTAATGTATTGGTTTGTTTATAAATTAAGTTTCGAATTTGCTACTGCAATCAGCTCTTCGTCGCATCCGAGGATGGTGGCTATGCGCAGCGCCTCATGCGGCACGTTGTCGCTTTGGTCTTCGGTGAGCGAATAGTCGATGAAGCGGTTGATGTTCTGCGGAGTGAGTGGCACGTTGGCCATGTCTTCCACAAAGCCGCGCACACGCAGCCGTCGGCAGCGGCTGCCCAGCTGTCCGTAGTGGGTTGTGACGAGGCACACGGAAGGACTTTGTTCCATGATGGTTATGATCGATTGCACGAGGGCCTTGCCTTCGACGGGATTGGTGGTGCGGGCTGGTTCGTCGACGAGGGCCAGGAGGCGCTCGCTCCGGCTGCGACTCACAATATCGCTGATTTTGATTATCTCCGAGGCGTAGCTGCTCAGACCGTTCATCTCGTTCTGCTCGTCGCCGATCGATGTGGCTACAGCGTCAAACACCATGGTCTCAGCTTCTTCTGCCGGCACAAAGAAGCCGCACTGGGCCATCAGCTGTGCTGTGCCCACACTTTTGAGCAGCACCGTTTTGCCGGCCATGTTGGCACCCGTGACGAGGGTGACGCCCGATGTGATGTCGATGTCTACCGGCTGATAGCGCAGGCCAAGTTCTTCGTTGCGTTTTTTCAGGCGTGGGTTGACCAGCCCCCGCAGCCGCACCCTCGAACACAGCGCCGGACGCACCAGCGCGAGGGTCTGCGCCAACTCGGCTTTTGCCAGCAGAAAGTCGGCGTAAGCCATTTGTTCCAAGGCCGTTGAGATGTCGGCATGGCGCGTGTGCAGGCGGTCGCTGAGCTGTGTGCAAACGCGTTGTTGTATGTCGTTCTGCAGGGCGAGCAGTTCGCCGATGCGCATCGGGTCGCCGTCGTGGTCCTGCAGGGCTTTCAACTCGCGGCGCAATGGTGCCAGGTTTGGGTCGTAAGTGTCATAGATATAGAAGTTTGCCATGCCTGTGTGGTCAGGGTCGAGCAGGGCGAACACATCGTCTATGGCCGGCAGTGGCAGCACATCGCCAAGGTCCATAGCCGCTATGGCGGCAGTGGCTTTGGTGGTGATTTGCGAGAGGTTCTTTATCTCGAACAGCTCCACCTCATTGAGTGGTGTGTGGTTGGCCAGCGAGGCCAGGGTGCCCTGCAGGTCGTGCAGCTGCATCAGGCAGTGGCGCAGGTCGACGTAGGCGCGCTTGTTTTCAGGTTGTTGCATGGCGCAGATGACGCTGTCCATGCGGTCCCACTCGGCCTGCAGCGCGGCGCCGTCGGTCAGGAAGTGGGTGTCGAGCATCACCCGTCGGCCTGCCGACGACATAAGCTCCATACTGTCTATGATGTATTGGAAGCCTGCGTCTTGTTTTATCAGTTCTTTTATCTTCATGTCAGTTTCGGTTCGCAGATTGTGTTGGTCACCGTTCGATTTTCATCACGTCGTAGACCGGTGTCTGCAGCGCGTCGCTCAGCGCGTTGCAAGTGCTCTTGGAATCAATCACAAAACCTTGTGGCGAGGTTGGGTTGAGGGTGATTGCAATGAGTCGCGAGCGCTGGAGCACCATGAGGCGGTTGCCGCGCTTGGTGTAGTCGGCGTAGGCTTCGGGGCTGACGAAGAGCTTTGTGAAGTCGCGTGCTATCAGCGTGATGCCGCGCCCTTTGGCGGCAAGGACTTTGAGCAGGCGGTCGCTCACGGCCCCCGAGGCGAAGAGGGTGCGCCCATAGTGCAGCAGGTCGGTCTGCGCCTGGTCTATGAGGAACACCGAGGCGATGCCCAGGTCGTGGGGCAATCCGTCGTTGTCTATGGCCCAAATACCTGATTCTATGGGTCCCAGTCGTTGGCGTAGGGCTGGCTCTGCTTCTTCGAGCTGTATGAGGCTGTAGAGGAAACGTGTCTTGGCAACCAGCTGCTTGACCGAGGCCGATACTGCTGCTCCGGTGGCCAGTATCATGGCATCGGTCACGGTGGGCGAGGCAAGGCTCAGACGCGACAGCGCTCCGTCGACGATGGTGAGTCTACATCCCATGGAATCAAGATGTTCAATCTGTCCGCGCAGAGCACCCGTAGTGGCGGCTCCGCTGAGCAGCACCTTGCCGCCAACCAGCACGCGGGCCGTCACCAGCGGGCCGAGGGCGGTGCGTCGGCTGTCGACCGATTCGATGCTGCTCACCACCTGGCGTTTCAGGTAGTGCTGCTCCGAGGTGATGAAACAGGTGCCGGGATAGAGTGTTATCTCGGGTTTGGCGGTGGCGAAAACAGAGTCTACCTGCTCGCCGTCGACGCCAATCGATGTCACGCCCACGCGGACGTCCATCTCGTTGAGCCGACGCAAGATATAGTTGAGGCACACCGTCTTCCCGGTGTTTTTGTCGAGCCCCACGATAGAGAGGCTTTTGTAGTTCAGTATATTTGGTACAAACGGCATAATTGCGGCTGCAAAATTACGAAAAAAATCTGATTTGAAAAAGTGTCGCCGACAAAAAAACGGCGTCGTGTCACTTTTTTCGACCGCAAAACATGCATGTCCGACACAGCATCTCTTCTGCCGTTGTACGATACATGTACGATATATGTACGATACTTGTACGTTTGCCAATCGTACAAGTATCGTACATATATCGTACATGTATCGTACAACGGCAGAAGAGATGCTGTGTTTGTGCTGATTGTCAGCCATGTGCAATCGGGGTCGTCGGACGCCGTTTGCCGACTGTGCAAAAATGTTGAAAAAAAACGTGTTTTCGAAAAAAAATGGATGCAATTTTATAAATATTTTGTATATTTGCACT
>JAZNSV010000029.1:0-19249 GCA_045591485.1 Bacteroidales bacterium
GTATCGTACAACGGGTATAGGGGTATATACTATGATATTGATTTAGTGTGCATTATGCACAAAACAGGCGGTTTGTTGGTGCTAATCGACGGAATGACAGGCGGTTGCGGGCTGTTTTTTTGTCGATGGAGGCAGGGAAAAGCTAAAAGTTAAAGGTTATGGGGCGTAGGGGCATACCTTGTGTATGCCCGACGATCTGGATGTTGTAGAGACGCGGCGTGCCGCGTCTGCATTTGTTTTTGAAAGGGCTAAAGGTTAAGTTCAAGGAGTTCAGGAAGTTCAGGGAGTTCAAGACAATACCTATACGGCACTATTGTCTTGAACTCTTTGTTGTGTTTCGGGGGACCTCTATAAATACACATTCGAGAGTGTGTCTCTCCGAGTCGCTGAGTTGTATTTGTTTGATATACCCCACACTTGCATGTGTGGGGGTTTCTCGCTGGATTGTTTTAATTCTGCGGTGCTCGAAGCCTGCAGGCAGGTAAATTGAGATTATGCCTCTACGAGGCAATTTATAGATGTCCCCTTCGATTAACCGGTTAGCGGTGTTTTTTTGCTTGAGAAGACCACCGTGGATCAAAAAAAAAGCTCCCGGCCTTGCGGGCAGGGCCAAGAGCTTTATTGATTTATAGAGGTCTTCTTTTTTGATTTCGTGAGCGAAGCGGACAGGAGGAATTATGGATTTATGGAATCCTGCTCAATGCTGATGGCCACAGAGCGGATTTCCTGCCAGCCGGCTTTGTCGGTGAGGCGGATCATGAAGTGGTAGTCGCCGGGGTCGACGTCGGCGGGTATGGCGATGTCGACGCGGGCAGTGTAGTCGCGCAGACCGTCGGCGATTTTAAAGTCGCGGTTGAAGACCCAAGGATTGGATATTGCGGAAGTCTGGTGCTGCTGGCATTCGACGGCCGATGTGCTGTGGGTGTGGTGGTCGTGGTTGCTGTGCACCTCGATGTTGTAGCTGCCGAGTTCGGCGTTGTCCTGCATGCGGTAGCAGAAGTGGATGGTGTCGCCGCATGCATAGGAGTCGCAGTCGTTTGGCGACGCGACCACGCCTTCGGAGCTGATGATGGGCCGGTCCATGTCGCGGTCGTCGTTGGCGCATGCTGCGAGGGCCAGCGCAACGAGTATCGGGAGGAGTTGTTTTTTCATTGGCGACCTCCTTCTGCAACGATGTCGACGTGGGCTGTGGCCGAGGTTTGCTGTCCCTCGCGGTCGACGACAGTGAGGTGCAGATGGTACTGGCCTTGCGGGGCGTCGTCGGGGATGTCGATGTGCTCATGGAATTCGGTGTTTTTGACGCCGATGTATTTGCCGTCGAGGTAGTTTTTTTCTATTTCGTATCCGGTGCCGTCCTCGAGGTGCATTTCGACATATATGGCTTTGGTGAGTCCTTCGGCTGTGATGTCGGCTTCGAGGTGCATGTCGTCGCCGACGGTGGCGGTGTGTGTGTTGTCGTGGCCCACCTCGACGATGGTTACAACCGGGGCGGGCACTTTTTCGTCGGCGCAAGAAGCCGACAACAGAGCCATGAGGCTCATGACGATGAGATTGATTTTCGGATTTTTCATTGTTTATGTTTTTTTTTAGAATTCGTATTTCATTTTCAGAGAGAGGTGGCGTCCGGGTTCGGGCACGTCGATGAGCCGGTAGTAGCTGGTGTGGTCGTAGTACTTGGCGTTGAGCAGGTTTCCGATCCGGAGGGATATGTGCAGCTGGCGGCTGGAATGCAGCGTGAAGCGGTGCGACGCCGAGAGGTTGACCGTCGTGTAGGCCGGAGTGGGTTTTTCGGGCGGCACTATCTCGTGCTGCGCGGCCACGGCGTGGAGGTTGAGCTCGATATTGCCGCATCCATGACAGTCGTAGTGCCAGCCGAGGTCGACGTCGGCCGACGGCGGTTGGGCAAACGGCAGTGTGTAGCCGCGTTTGTCGCCGCTGAGCTGACGGGTGCGGCAGAGCTGGCCCCGCGCGCCCAGTTGCCATTGCGGCGCAAAAGCCCAGGCGGCCTCGACCTCTATGCCATAGCGCATGGCGCGCGTCTGGGTGTAGCGATAGAGCTGCAGGCCTTCGACATAGTCGGGCGTTGGGTTGAGGTAGATGTAGTTGGGGAAATAGCTTGCGTAGGGGTCGGCTTTGAGGACGAGCGCCCCCCTGCCCCACTCTATGCCGGCGTCGAGTTGATAGGACTGCTCTGGGTCGAGGGATGTGTTGCCCTGCTCGTAGCGGAAGATGTGGTAGTTGACGCCGTCGGCGCCAAGCTCTTTGGCTATGGGCACGCGGAAGGCTTTGCCGATGTTGAGCCGGAGAACCCAGTCGTCGTTGTGCCAGTTGGCGCCGGCCGACCAAGTGAAGGCGCTGAAGGTGCGCCGCACGTCGGCCGAGCGCTGCATGTAGACGCTGTCGCCGAGGAGGGGTGTGCGGTACCAGTCGCGATATGACTGTATGTTTATGGCGCTGAGGTCGTAGCGCACACCGGCATTGAGTGTCATGTGCTCGCCCGGCGTCCAGCGGTCGATGGCGTAGAGCCCCCAGCCAGCGCTTTTGAATTCGGGTATTATGAATCCCCATCCGTCGCGGCGGTTCATCTGGTGCTCGGCGCTGGTGCCGAGACTCATTTCGTGGCTGGCTCCCAGCGGAATGCGGGCGGCGAGCGTACCGCTGAAGGTGTGCTTGTCGAAACGGCGCTCAAGGCTATCTGGCGGCGTCGGCATATAGCCGTGCGAGAGTGGCTCGCTCAGTTCCTCGCGCAGGTTGTGCTGCCAAGCGAGGTTGGCTTCGAGCGAGGCTGTGCCGAGTTGGCAGGTGGTGTGGCTTTGCACTTTGAGGTGGTTCACCCATTGGCTGGGCAGGTCGACATCGCGTGCAGAACGGTCGTAGTCGATTTGTGAGAGGCGCACTTCCATGCCATGTGCATCGGCGAAGAAGCCGCTGCGAGCGAACACGTCGCTGACAGTAAGGTCGGTACGGATGCGTTCGTTGTCGGTCCACCCGACCATCAGACGCACATCCCGCTCGGTGCCGGCGGTGTTGCGCAAGCGCCTGTCGCGCAGAGGGATGCTGTACGAGTAGTACTGTATGGTGTCGGTCGGCACCCGGTAGTCGCCATAGTCAGAGAGCGTGAGGTTTGCTTTGTAGAAGAAACCGTTACGGCGACCGGCCACCCGAGCCGAGAGGCCGCCCTGCAGGCTGTTGCTGTGGCCGAAAAGAGAGACGGAAGCTTCGAACGGACGGGCAGGCAGGCGGTTGCCCGTGATGGCCAGCACACCGCCGATGGCATCGGAGCCGTAGAGGAGCGTTGCCGGGCCTTTTATCACGTCGACGGCATCGACGGCGAATTGGTCTACTTCGAGGCCATGGTCGTCGCCCCATTGCTGACCTTCGTGCTTTATACCGTCTTCGCTTACAACCATGCGGTTGTAGCCAAGGCCCCGAATGGTGGGGCGAGAGAGGCCTGTGCCTATACTCACCGCCTTCAAGCCGGGTATACCTTCGAGGGTTTGCATCAGGCTGCCGGAAAAGTGCTCTTCGATATAAACAGCATCTATTTTGACAGCGCTCTGCGTGGATGACTTGGATTGCGCCGAACGGGCGCTGACGCTGACATCCTGCAGCGAGATCACACTGTCGGGCGGTGTAGCCGACAGCATGACCAACATAAGTATTTTGATCATTATGATTTATTGAAGATTAGTGATTGGAGAAGATACATATCCAATCACCTCTGGCGGAGCCCTGAGGCTCGCCACGCCACATGGAGTGACATGCGGCAGTGTTAGAGCAGACACGGAGATTCGTGTCGCCTCCATAAAGACGGCCATACCTGCAACCGCCACAGCGATGATGCGCGGCAGCGACAGCAGGTGACAATACAGACAATCGTGTACGGTTGAGGAAGCGGCCCCGAAATGAGCCGGATGATTCACATGGTGCACACAGTCGACACACATCGCGACGCCTTCGGTCTCATGGTGTATATGCACTACCGAAGCCACAAGCATGGGCAGGTAGGCCATTGCGAGCATGACCGCAATCAGACGGCGATATGTGGTGCGTCTTTTCATTGGTGTATCACTTCGAGGGCGCGCTGGTAGCAGTCGTCGACCTCCTTCATGACCTTGTAGTAGTAGTCGATGCCGAAGAGCGAGCGTGCCACCTGTGCCTTGAGCATGAGGCGCATGTAGCGGTCGCTGTGGGCGGTGCGCTCGGGTTCGGCGGCTTCCCGCTCGGTGTTGCGCACAATGCCTTTCTCCAAAGCTTCGACAGCGAGCAGGCTGTCGAGGCCAAAGTTGTCGTAGTTTTTGATGTAGAGGTCGAATGTTTTCACCTCTGGATGTTTGCGATGTGCGTCGGCCCATCGTTGCGGGAAGGTGTTGAGAAGGCCTTTGCCCCGGAGCGAAATATAATAGTCGCTCAGCCTCATGGTGTCCATTGGCACAAACACATCGGGCATGATGCCGCCACCGCCATAGACGGTTCGACCATGCGCAGTCTGGTATCGCAACGAATCGGCAAAATGGATGGAGTCGGCATTAACCAACTCGCCGTTGCGGAAGCGGTTGTTGACATCCTGACGGTAGGCTGTGCTGCCTTCGTCGTACGGGCGCTGAATGCAACGGCCCGACGGCGTGTAGTAGCGGGCGGTGGTCAGACGTACCTGGCCTCCGTCTTTGAGCTCGAACATGCGCTGCACCAGTCCCTTGCCGAAGGAGCGGCGTCCCACGATGGTGCCGCGGTCCCAGTCTTGCACGGCACCGCTGACGATCTCGGATGCAGAGGCCGACCCCTCGTCGATGAGGACCACCAGGGGGCCCGATTTCCAGCAGCCGCGACCATTAGCGTTGTAGTTGTGGCGAGGTGTGCGTCGGCCTTCTTGATATACAATCAACTGTCCCCGTTCAAGGAACTCGTTGGCCAGCTGGCAGGCAATGTCGAGGTAGCCGCCGGTGTTGCCGCGCAGGTCCAGTATCAGCGACTGCATGCCTTGTTTCTTAAGGGCTTTGACGGCCTTGCGGAATTCGTCGCCCGACGAGCGGGCGAAGCGTATCAGCCGTATGTAGCCAACGGTTTTGTCGGCCATGAAGTAGCTGTCTATGCTGTAGATAGGGACCTTGTCGCGGACAATATGGAACGTGTACACGCTCCCCTGCCGCAGTATGTCGAGCACCACGGTAGTGCCTTTCTTGCCGCGCAGACGTTTGAAGACGAAGTTGTTGTTTATAGTGTCACCCGTGGCGTTTTCGCCATCAATACGCAGCAGTTTGTCGCCTATCTCGATGCCGACTTTTTCGCTTGGGCCGCCGTCTATGACGCTTTGGACAACGATGGTGTCGGAGATGATCTGGAATGAGATGCCCACGCCCTCGAAGTTTCCCTGAAGGCCTTCGTTGGCCCGTTCCACATCTTTGGCAGCGATATAGATGCTGTGCGGATCGAGGGCCCGGAGCATGGCATTGATGGCTTCGGTGCTCATTTTTTCCATATCCGGAGCGTCGGTATAGTTGCCGTCTATGAGTTTCATCACCTCGTCGACACGACGCTGACCGGCGGTCAGGGTGTCGGGGATGACGGGCTTTTGAGACAGAAGCGGTAGTGCAAACAAAGAACACAGAGAGATGATTATCAATCTTTTCATATTGCAGGCATTTGTTGACTGAGGCAATGGAACGAGCCAAGGCCCCAGATGATATCGGTGCTGTCAATGCCGATAATCTCGCGGTCGGGGAAGCATGCCTCAAGGATATAGGCGGCTTCGTTGTCGGTCAGACAACGATAGGTGGGAAAGATGACTTTGCCGTTGGCGATGTAGAAGTTGGCATATGAGGCCGGGAGACGCTGATTGTCGTAGAAAACCATGTCGGGCATGGGGAGTTCGACGATGGTTGGCTGCTTGCCAGAAGCCAGACGGCAACGGCTGAGCATTTGTATGTTTTTCTTCAACGGCTCGTAGTTTTCGTCCCAGGCATCGTCTTCGACTGCGGTGATTATAGTGTCCTCAGAAACGAAACGGGTGAGGTCGTCAACGTGACCGTCGGTGTCGTCGCCCACGATTCCATCGCCAAGCCAGACAATATTTTCGACACCATAATAGCCACATAGATAGCTTGCTATCTGGTCCTGATTCAAGTGAGGGTTTCGGTTGGCGTTAAGCAGGCACGAGGTTGTGGTCAACAGGTCGCCACATCCGTTGACGTCAATGCTGCCACCCTCCATGACGATGCCTGGCGAGAAAAGCGGCATTTCCGGAAAGAGCTCATGAATACGCACAGGCACCTCGGTATCAAGTTCGTATGGATATTTGCCACCCCAAGCATTGTGGTTCCAATTGACGATGGCACGTTGCTTGACATCGTTGCGATTAAGAAGGAAAGCAGGACCGTGATCGCGGCACCAGGCATCGTTGCTCGGAATGATATACAGGCTGATGTTCTGCATATTGCAATCTATCTTCTGAAGTTCTGCTTCAACATGACGCAACATCTTTTCGTCGTCGACATTGATGTGAACCATTTCGCCTTCGGCGAGTATTTTGACAAAAAGATGATACGAGGGATAGATGGTCTCTATCTTGCCGGGCCACGAGTCGGGATTCTTCGGATAGGTGAGCCACGTAGCCTCGTGCTTTGCCCATTCGGCGGGCATATAATAACCTTGTTCGCTTGGGGTCATCGGTCTATGATATAAATCTAATTTCTATTTTTTTGAAAGTGAATGATAGGACAATACCATTCAATCCACAATTCTAATTCCTCAACTCAGTGGGTTTCTCAGTCACTCAGTCACTTAGTCACTAATCGATGTATCTTTTGGTAATGTCGGAATAAGAGTCTATGCGGCGGTCGCGCAGATAGGGCCAGTGGCGGCGGTAGTGGTCGGTTTGGTCGAGGTCGAGTTCCTCGATATGCAAGGCTTCTTCGAGGTGCGGTGCCTGATAGAGCACGCGACCGAATGCATTGGTTATGAAGCTGCCTCCCCAAAACTGCATGCCGCCTTCGAGACCGGTGCGGTTGACGCTGACCACTGGCACTCCGTTGGCCACAGCATGGCTGCGCTGTATTGTCTGCCAGGCTTCGTACTGCTCGCGGTTGTCGTGCTCGTTTTGGCGAACATCCCAACCGATAGCTGTCGGATAGAAGAGGATCTGGGCACCCTTGAGCGCCGTGATACGGCTTGCTTCCGGGTACCATTGGTCCCAACAGATCAGCACACCGATTGTGGCAAACTTGGTTTTGAACACCTTGTAGCCAAGGTCGCCGGGGGTGAAATAGAACTTCTCATAGTAGCCGGGATCGTCTGGGATGTGCATTTTCCGATACTTGCCAAGGTATGTACCGTCGGCATCGATCACGGCTGTAGTGTTGTGGTAGAGGCCTTCGGCCCGTTTTTCAAACATCGAGCATACGATGGCGACACCCAACTCGCGTGCCAACGACATGAAGTGCTGTGTGGTGGGGCCATCGGGTATCGGTTCGGCAAGCCGGAAGTTCTCGTAGCGCTCTTCGTCGCAGAAGTAGAGAGATGCAAACAGTTCTTGCAGACATATTATCTGTGCGCCACCGGCTGCCAGTTCGCGCACCTTGGCGGTGTATCGTTCAATGTTTTGCGCCTTGTCGGCAACACAGCTCTTCTGAGCTATTCCAACCTTTACTTTGTTCATTGTGCTGGGTGTTTTTGAAATTGCAAAATTACAAAAAAAATTGCAAACAGAACAATTAATGTGCTAAATAATTAAAGCAATGGAGTCAGCAGCCGCGAAAGCGATTGCGCCACACGACGCGAAAAAGGCAGGTGGCTCCATTGAACGGGGTCGACGAGTGTGCATTCGCGCATGTCGTCGAAGAATATGTCGCGTTGCCGCATTGCCACTTTCGGGTCGTATATAAATGCATTGACTTCAAAATTCTGCTCCATGCTTCGACTGTCGATATTGGTGGACCCGATGGTGACAAAGTCGTCGTCTGTAACCATTGTTTTTGCATGGAGATAGCCTTTATGGTAAAGGTATATTTTCACACCGGCCTTCATTATATCACGGAAATACGACTCTGACGCGTAGAGCATTACCGCACCGCGGTCGGCACTGTCTGGCAGCATCAGACGTACATCGACCCCGGCGAGGGCTGCGTTGCGGATAGCGAGCAGGATGGGCTCTGTCGGGATGAAGTAGGGCGTTTGCAGATAGAGGTAGTTGCGGCTTTGGGCAATGACTTGTATCATGCCTTGCATAACGGTGTTCCATTCATCCATAGGTCCAGAGGTCACTATCTGCACGTCCGAGGTACCGTCGTTGAGACGTGCCTGTGGGAAATATTTAGGTTCGTCGGAGAGTTCTTTTGTACAGAAGCGCCAGTCGGAGAGCAAAGCGACCTCGAGTTGCGCCACCGCGGGCCCGGAGATGCGTATATGGGTGTCGCGCCACACACCATGTTTGATGCCGTCGCGATAGCGGCGCGCTATGTTCATGCCGCCGGTATAGCCGATACGGCCATCGATAGCCACTATCTTGCGGTGTGTGCGGCAGTTGATGTCTCGTGTCATCATCGAGGGGATAAACTTCAGAAATGACTGCACGCGCACCCCACCCCGACGCATGTCGTCGTAGTATTTGCCCCTGACAAACAGGTTGGCAAAACTGTCGAACATCAATCGCACATCAAGTCCTTCTTGTGCCTTGCGGATCAAGAGCTGGCTGAGCTGACGGCCCACCTCGTCGTCCTCGATCTTGTAGAATTGGATGTGGATATAGCTTTCTGCAGCCTCTATGTCGTCGAGCATTGACTGGAACATAGGTGTGAAATCAGTGAAGATTCTCACGTCGTTGCCATCGAATAGCGGTGCGTCGTTGGCCCCTCTCATCATGTTGACCAACTTTGTGTATTTGTCGCTTTCAGGCTTTTGACGTTCAACGTCGGCGTTTGCGCTGTCGCGCAGCAACGAGAGCCGCCGCATCTCATCGGGTTTGATTACGCGAAGGCTCCGATGGTCTTTGCCGAAGATGATGTAGAGAATGAGTCCGACGACGGGCAGAAGCGCGAGCATCATAACCCAGAAGATGGCAATGCCTGGACGGCGGTTTTCCATGACTACCAGGACTATGGAGCTGGCGAGGATTAGGAAGTAGAGTATTTCAAATATCATGACTTTGTGTTTTGTTTCAGTTCGGCGGCGCGGGCAGTGAGTTGTGCGATGCGCATCTGCAGGAAGTCGTCGCTGTATTTGCGGTCGCAAAATCCGTTGCCTCGAGCCACGAAGGCATCGTCGTCTTCCTGGTCTACTGCCAAATCTTGATAGCTGGCCAGCAGGCGCATCACCTCGTACAATTCTTCCTCAGGGTTTTTCATAGGTCGAGTATTTTGTTCACAGCATGTTCTATGCCTTCATTGTCTACATCGAGGGTCACCATGTCGGCCGCCTGCTTCACGATATCGGCCGCATTGCCCATAGCCACCCCCGTCCCGGCCCAACGGAGCATCTCTATATCGTTGGCTCCGTCGCCAAAAGCCAAGGTGTCTTGCTGTTCAATACCGAAATGCCGACATATTGCTTCCATGCCTGAAGCCTTGCTGTTGCCGGCGGCAACTATATCGGTGAAGGCGTCGCACCAACGAGGTAGACGGCAGCCCGGCATAAGCCCGGCGACCTCGGCGTCGGCATCTGGGGGCATTACGGCAATGAGCTGATAGGCCTCAAGCCCACGCATACTGTCTATAGTGGTCACCGGTGGCATTGGAAATTCAAGCTGGTCGCGGATGGCCGCAGCGTAGGCGTTAACCTGGGCCACACACATGCCATCGGCAGTGAAGAGCATGGTGCAGAGGTTGTTCTGCTGAGCATAGTCGAGCCAGCGCTCGATGTCGGCTTGTGGTATGGGGTTGCTGAGGAGCGTCTGGCTGGGGGTGAAAACCAAACCGCCGTTCATTGTGATGTGACCGTCGAATGAGACGGGCATCGGTGGTATGAGTACAAGCGGACGGCCTGTGCTGATGAAGGTGCGGACACCGGCTCTGTGCAGGCGGTCGAAGGCACGTACAGTGCCTTCAGAGAGACGGTGCGTCTTAAAGCTGAGCAGGGTGCCGTCGATGTCGAAAAAAGCTGCTTTGGTCATCTGCGTTTTAGTCTTGATAGTTGATAAGCGTTGTAAAGGTTCTGGTATACACTGTAGAAAGCCATAAAGACAGACGCGAGCGGATTTAGGAAGTTGCCCGCCATCCAGATGCCCATGGCAGAGTTTTTCTGGCCTGTCATCTGGGCACCGCTGACGACATCGCCGAAACGGCGGCCTATTTTGCGCCCAAGCCAGAACTGGAAGGCACAGAATGCGAGAGAGAGTGTGCCAAGCCAGATGATGACCTGCCAGTGGCCTTCGCCGTGCAGGAAGATGAAGTCGATGGTCTGGCCAAGGGTGATAAGCAGTGCGAGGGCCCATACGTAGTAGCTCCACGTGGTGCGGCGTGCTATGGCGTCGTTCACTTTGGGCATGAGCAGCTGGAGCAACAGCGCTATGAAAAACGGCAGGGCAAGCGTGGAACTGATCTTGCCGAGCATGAGGAGGAAAGCGGTCCCGAGGCTGTGTTCGGGGTGTTCGCCGATGAGGGTGAAAAATACCGGTGCAACCAACGCAACCATCAGGTTGCCCAAGATGGTGTAGCCGGTAACGGTCTCCCTGCGGGCACCCAACATGCAGCTGACCACTGTCGACGATGCAGCAACAGGTGTCAAGGCACCGAGCATGAGGCCCTCGGCGATAATCATGTTGCCTCCAAAGGCCCTTACGCCGAGGTAGCAGACTGCGGCAGCCACAATCTGATAGGCCATCAGCGTAAAGTCAAATCGCGATGGACGCAGTTTGCGAATGTCAACGGCGGTAAAGGTGAGAAGGAGTATGGTGAAGATAAGCCATGGAGTAAGGAATGCCAGACGACCGCAGACGCTGTGCAGCAGCAATCCGAGGACGATGGCAACCGGTAGAACGTATTGTTTGTATTTAGCCATTCCCTTTCATGAGTTTGTCTATCTGTTGTTGTATCTCCGCGGCTCGTTCATAGTCTTCTGTCTCCTCGCAGATGCGGAGCGCAGCCTCAAGGTCTTCTATTCCGGGTTCGTGGCCGTCATTGTCGTCCATGCGCACAGCGCACTCGTCCAACACTTTGTCGTCTACATATATAGGCGCTTCTGCAAGCAGGGCAAGGGTCACGGCGTCGGTGGTGCGGCTGTCGATCTGCTGTATGTTGAATCCGTCGCTGATGTGAAGCGTGGCATAGAAGACGCCGTCTACAACGCGATCGATGGTGACGCGTTTCAGCGTCAGCCCGAACTGCTGCATGATGCGCACCATTGTTTCGTGTGTCATCGGACGACGGGTTTCCACGCTTTCTTTGGCCAGCAGGATGGCCTGCGCCTCGGCAGCTCCGATGATTACCGGCATCTGGCGGTCGCCATCAAGCTCGCAGAGCATGAGCACAAAACTTCCGCTCTGCGACATGCCGCCTTCGATTGCCAATGGGAGTACTTGTTTCATCACTTCAAATATTCGGCCAGTTTAGCCACAGCCAGGCCACGGTGGCTGATGCGATTTTTGACGTCGAGGGGCATCTCGGCAAAGCTGACGGCAAAGCGGTCGGGCATAAAAACAGGGTCGTAGCCAAAGCCTTCGCCGTTGCTGTGTCGCTCGGTCAATATCTGTCCGTCGACACGCCCTTCAAAGAAGTTCACCTTCGGCTGCCCCACACCGGAGCCGCTCTCCATCAAGCAGATGACCGTACAAAAGTCGGCACGGCGGTTCGTCACTCCGTCCATGGCACCTAGCAGCTTGTCAATATTGTCGTCAAACGAGCAATGCTCGCCTGCATAGCGAGCCGAGTAGACTCCCGGCGCACCGCCCAATGCATCGACCTCAAGTCCGGTGTCGTCGGCGAAAACACCGTCGACATCTGTAGCGGAAATCCTATCCCACACCCACTCGGCCTTCTGCTGCGCATTGCCTTGCAAGGTGTCGGCGGTCTCGGGTATCTCGCCGCTCAGGTTGGCGTCGGCCAAACTCAGCACCTCTACCCTGCCGTCGAGCGCAGCACGCACCTCCTGCAGCTTGTGCTTGTTGTTGGTGGCAAATATCAGTCGTCTCATCTGTCTTATTTTCGTTTTGTTTTTAAAACGTCAATTGCCGACGATTATTGTACATCGTGGCAAAAAAACAGCCAAAATAAAAAAAAACTGACGCATTCAATTGTGCGTCAGTTTTTTTTTTATGGTCTCTTGGCAGAGCCTGCCGCTCTGTCATTCCATTTTCACTTTTTCAGCCACTGGTCGAACCAGTCGATGAAGTTGCGGTGCCAAAGGAGGCTGTTCTGGGGTTTGAGCACCCAGTGGGTCTCGTCGGGGAAGTAGAGGTAGCGGCTCGGAATGTGGCGCATCTGGGCGGCATTGTAGGCTGCCATGCCCTCGCTGGCCACAATGCGGAAGTCGAACTCGCTGTGGATAACACAGATGGGCGTGTTCCATTTGTCGACAAAGAGGTGAGGCGAGTTGCTGTAGCTCTTCTTCACCACCGGGTTGTTCCAATCCCAATAGGGACCGCCGAGGTCCCAGTTGTCGAACCACATCTCCTCGGTCTCAAGGTACTGCTGCTCGAAGTTGAACATGCCGTTGTGGGCCAGGAAGGCTTTGAAGCGGCGGCCTTCGTTGTAGCCCTTGACGTCGTGGTTGTGGCCGGCGAGCCAGTAGATGCTGTAGCCGCCGAAGCTGGCGCCGCAGGCACCGATGCGCTCGCGGTCTATCATGGGCAGGCTGGCAGCCCAGTCGGTGGCGGCCATATAGTCCTGCATGCAAAGTCCACCGTAGTCTTTCGACACTGCTTCGAGCCACTCCATGCCGAATCCCGGCACACCGCGGCGGTTGGGGGCAATGACGAAGTAGCCAGCGCCGCTCATCACCTCGAAGTTCCAGCGGGTGCTCCAGAACTGGCTGACGGGGCTCTGAGGACCGCCTTCGCAGAAGAGCAGTGCGGGATAGGTCTTGGTGCTGTCGTAGTCGTAGGGATAGATGAGCCAGGTGAGCATGTCTTTGCCGTCGACGGTCTTCACGTAGCACTCCTCCACCTTGCCCATGCGCACCTGCGACAGCACATCGTCGTTGAAGGTGGAGAGTTTCTTGCCTTCAGCGCGGTCGTCGCTCACATTGTAGGCATAGAGGGTGTTGGGATACTGTATCGACTGCTGGCTGGCAACGATGGTGGTGCCGTTGAGGGCAATGCCCACAACATCGTGGTAGCCGTGGCTGAGCTGGCGGATTTTAACGCGGTTGGCTCCACTTTGGTCGCCATCCGCGTTAACATCGCGGTTGAAGCCGAAGATCTCGCTCATGCCGCGGTAGGAGACCACCGCATAGAGTTCCTTGTCGTCGTTGCTCCAGAGGATATTGCCCACGCTGTAGTCGAAGTCGGCTGTGAGGTCGGTCTTCTGACCGCTCTCAAGGTCCATCACCATCAGGCGCAGCTTGTCGCTCTCGTAGCCGTCGCGCTCCATGCTCTCCCAAGCCACCATCTTGCCGTCGTGGCTGAAGACGGGGTTCTGGTCGTAGCCCATGATGCCCTCGCTGAGGTTGGTGGTCTGGCCGCTGGCTATGTCGTAGAGGTAGATGTCGCTGTTGGTGCTGTGGGCGTAGTCGTAGCCCGTCTTCTTGCGGCAGGTGTAGACAATCTTGGTGCCGTCGGGGCTGTAGTTGTACTGCTCCGTGCCGCCCCACGGACGCATCGGGCACTCGAAGTTGCCGTCTACGATGTCCACGGCCTTCTCCACATCGGCCTTGCCGTTCTGCAGCGACACAAGGTAGATCTGCGGAATCTCGTCGACCCACTGGTCCCAGTGGCGATACATGAGGTCTTCGTTGATGCGGCCCGTGGTCTTGTCGAGACCTTTGAAAAGTTTGTCGACATGTTCGGGACGCTCGGCATCGATGGTCGAGATGTAGACCAGCGAGCTGTGGTCGGGGGCCAGCTTGAAGCCCTCGAAGCCGCGCTCACACGTGGCCACCACGCTCTCTTTCTTGCTCTTGAGGTTCATGCTGAGTATTTCGGTGCCACGGCAGAACATTATGGTCTCGTCGTCGAACCACACGGGGTTGAATTCGCTCTGCGCCGTGGTGGTCAGGCGCTGGCCGTCGCCACCGGCAACGGGCATCAGATAGAGCTCGGCGTTGTTCTTGTTCTGCTCCATGTCGGTGTAGCGCACCGTGTAGAGCACCTGGCTGCCGTCGGGACTTACGGCATACTCGCTCATCACGCCAAGACTCCACATCACTTCGGGCGTGAAGCGGCCGTTCTCTACGGCAACCTGCTGTTTCTCCACAGGCTTTTCTGCCTGCTGCTTGGTCTGGCACGCCGTGAAGCACAAGGCTCCGGCCGCCAGCGTTAGTAGGGTTTTCTTCATTATTGTTGACTGATTTTATTGGTTTTTCAACTGGTCTTTGGTGGTCATCGGCGTGCGGACGTCGACGTTGTAGAAGTTGAAACCCGAATGTCCGGGTTCTATTATGTTTATGAATTCAGTGTCCTCGCCTATAGGCTGGAAGGTGACGGAATACACCAGCACATCGTAGCCGCCCTGGTTGCGGGCAAAGCGCGTACGCTCCGGATAGATGGTTATGCCCTCGCATTTGGTCATCTTCGAGCGCGCTCCGGTGGCGCGGTCTTCGATGTATACGTCGGGCATCAGGTAGAGCCCCACGTCGTTCAGCGCCTTGCGCTCGGGCGTGCGGTCCTTGTACATGAAGTAGACTTTGGTCTTCAGTTTGTCGACCTCTATCTTTTCTATGCTGACCACCTCGGCGTATGGCGAGCAGCTCTCGTAGTAGGGGTAGTCGAGGGTGCGCGGCAGCTTGGGCTTCACCTTGTCGGGCCGCCGCGGGTCGCCCGATGCCGCCTTCTTGGGGGCCGGAGCTTCCTTGGTGCGCTCGCGCTCGAAGTCGCTGTCTACGGCGTAGCATTTCATGTCGCTGTCGAACGAGAAGGTGATGCCGCCCACAGGCATGCCGGTCTGCTTGCTGACGCGGCTGCGCACATTGTACTGCCGGTAGAGCCCGGCGGCGCGGGTGCCGCCAAGCGACACTGCGTTGTAGGCTATCTTCGACCCCTCCATGCCGTCTTGCATCGAGGCGTCGGGCCGTCCGAAGTCGTCGACCACCTCGTAGTAGCTTTTGCCCACGTAGATGGCTTCGAGGTCGGCGTCGGCCGAAATGTAGCGCCCGCCCCAGCAGCCGGTGGCCAAAAGCGCCACAATCAGTATTGGTATTCTGTTTTTCATTGTTTTATTTTTAGAAGCTGTCTAAATTTGATTGATGGTTTTATCATGAACACGGACGAGCAGTTTTTTTCGCCTCACCGAGGACGCAATGTGGTCTCATTGTAACAACATGTCGTTCAGGTTCATTATGAAAAACATTGCATTAAATTTAAACTGCCTCCTACTCTTGGTACACTCCGTTGCGGAAGGTGCCTTCGAGCACATTGCCTTCGGGACTGACGTATTTGCCCTGGCCCTCGAACTTGTCGTTGCGCCACTGGCCTTCATACGTGGCACCGTTGCCGAACCGGCACGTGCCCTGGCCGTCGCGGTGGTCGTTGACCCACATACCCGAATATGTGGTGCCGTCTTCTTTGAAGGTGATAGTGCCCTGGCCGCTCATGTGGCCCATGACGAAGTTGCCCTCGTAGCGGTCGCCGTTGGCCCACACCTTGATGCCCTGGCCGTGGGGGGCGCCGTTGACGAAGGGGCCGTCGTAGCGGGTGCCGTCGGCAAACACCAAGTAGCCCGTACCCGTGCCCATGGCGGTCCAGTCGCCTTCCATGACGTTGCCGTTGTTGAACCTGAAGGTGCCGTGGCCTTTGATGTAGCCCTTCACCCAATGGCCGCTATACGAGTAGCCGGCAGCAGCGTAAGTGTAGGTGCCCTCGCCGTCCTGCAGGCCTTTCTTCCATTCGCCGTCGTAGCGGTCGCCGTTGGGCCATGTCATCAGGCCCTTGCCTTCTATCTTGCCCTTGCCGTTGCGCTGGCCGGTATACACTCTGCCGTCGTCGTAGGTGGTCGTCTCAACGACCTGTGCGCTGACAGCTGTGGCTATCATCATGGCTGCGCCGAGCGCCAAGGTCAGTCTCATCGTCTTTCTCATGGTTGTTGCTGTTTAAAGGTTATGGATTTTCTTGATCAATATGCCGAGTTTGTAGAAGTTGAACTGGTTGATGCTTATGCCGTTGCCGCTGACGAAATGGCTCTCCATCGGGGCCTTCATCATGCGGAACACGCGGTATACCACCTTGTGCAGCCCCATGCGGCGCAGGGTGCCGTAGACCCGCAGCAGGCGCACACTCTGGCAAAAACGCTGGTCCTCCCACATGCGGTCGTATATCTCGGCAAGGTTCTCTACAGCCTCTACGGTCTTGTGCAGGTATTCCACGTTGGTCTCCACCTGCCCGTTGACCACGGCGTTGTCTATGTGCGTGATGGGTATCTTGGCCTGTTCGAGCCTATAGCCGAAGAGGGTGTCCTCGTGGCCGTATTTCACTATGTTCTCGTCAAAGTGCACCTTCTCCAATATGTCGCGTCTGATCAGGAAGTTGTTGGTCATGAACGAGCGGTAGGGATGCGCGCGGCGCACCTCGAACGGCTGGCTCTCGACCTTGGTGCCGTAGAGGTAGCGCAGCTTGTGTTCGCTGTCGTTGCCGCGCTCGTCGTATACGCGGCCGCCCACCACCACAGACGGATTCTTGGCCACCTGGCGCAGATACACCTTCAGGAAGTTCTCGGGCACAACGCTGTCGTTGTCGAGGAAAAGCAGATACTCGCCCTTGGTGTATTTGAGGAAGAGGTTGCGTATGCGCGCCCGTCCTATGTTCTGCCCCAGACGCAGGAATGTGGCTATGTCGGCTATGCCCTTGTTCTGGGTGACGTAATAGCCCGACGAGTGGTCGTCGATACACACAATCTCAAAGTCGTCGGCGTTGAGCTGGCCTATCTGCGTGCGCAGCCGGCGCACAAGCGGATAGGCATAGTAGTTATAAATTGGTATGCAAATGGATATCATATCGTGATTTCATGGTTATCGTAAGCAAGAAACACATTGGGCGGCAGCAAGGGCTGCACCTCGGCGTGCAGACCCATCTCGTGGCTCATGTGGGTCAGGTAGGCACGCTCGGGCTTCACCCGCTCCACCACCTCGAGGGCTTCGGACAGGCAGAAGTGCGAGAAGTGCTTCTCCCGGCGCAAAGCGTTGACCACCAGCACCCGCACGCCGTCGAGCTTCCGCAGCTCGGCCTCCTCTATCCGGTTGGCGTCGGTGATGTAGGCCAGCGGACCTATGCGGTAGCCCAGCACGGGCAAGTCTTTGTGCATGACGCTTATGGGCACCACCCCGACACCGGCCGCCTCAAACTCCGCGCCGCCCACCGTATGCAGGTCGGCCTCGGGCAAACCCGGATACTGGTGCGGCTCGAAAATGTAGTGGTAGTCGTGCTCAACGGTGCTGCGGGCCTCGGCGTTGAGGTATATGTCCATCCGGCGGTGCTGCACGTAGTTGAACGAGCGTATCTCGTCAAGCCCTGCCACGTGGTCGCGGTGGGCGTGGGTGACGAGAATGGCGTCGATATGGTCCACGCTGTGGCGCAGCATCTGCTGTCGGAAGTCGGGGCCTATGTCGATGAGTATGTTCTTGCCATCGACCTGCAGCAATGCCGAAGTGCGCAGCCTGGCGTCCTTGGGGTCCGTCGAGCTGCACACTCCGCATCGGCATGCAATCACAGGCACGCCTTGCGATGTCCCGGTGCCGAGAAAGATGAGTCTCATTCTTTATGCGTCAGCTTGAAGCCGACACCGTGCACGTTGACAATCTCCACCGTTGGGTCGGCTTTCAGGTATTTGCGTAGTTTGGTGATATACACGTCCATCGAGCGGGCAGCAAAGTAGCTGTCGTCTTTCCATATCTTCTGCAGGGTGGTGTTGCGGTCCACCAACTGGTTGAAGTTGATGGCAAACATGCGCAGCAGGTCGCACTCCTTGGCGGTCAGCCGCTGCACATCGTCGCCCAGCGTAAGGGTCTGGTGCACATAGTCGAACGTGAAACCGCCAATCTTGAACACATTCTTGTCGGGTCGGTCTTCGTTAAACGAACGGCGCATCGTCGCGTTGAGGCGGGCCAGCAACTCCTCCATCGAGAAGGGCTTGGTGATATAGTCGTCGGCTCCCACCTCGAAACCCTTCAGCTTGTCGGCCTCCAGATTCTTGGCTGTCAGGAAGATGATGGGCACTTTCTTGTCCAGCTTCCTGATTTCCTTTGCCACTGTAAATCCGTCCTTGGAAGGCATCATCACGTCGAGTATGCAGGCATCGACATCTTCCTCTTCGAAGTTGGTCATTGCCTCCTCGCCGTCTTTAGCCCACACTACGGTGTAGCCCTTCTGTGTCAGATAGGCCTTGAGAATCGTACCCAGATTGGGATCGTCTTCCGCCACCAAAAGTTTAATTCCGAGATTCATAGTGCTGTCTTTTTTTATGGATTGATTCCTCAAATTTTTTTACTCTTCAATTATCCTGATGCTCTCTATCAGGTCGCCCGGACGTATCTTGTCTATCACGGGCCAGTCCTGCTCGTCCACACGGCCGAAGCAGGTGTGCACACCGTCCAGATGCTGTGTGTTCTGGCGATTGTGGCACACGAAAAACTGGCTGCCGCCGGTGTCCTTGCCGGCATGGGCCATGCTCAGCACGCCGCGGTCGTGGTGCTGCAGCGGGGCCGAAGTCTCGCATTTGATTCTCCAGCCCGGACCGCCGGTGCCCACTCGCGGGTCGCCCAAGTTGCGGCTGTAGGGGCATCCGCCCTGAATCACAAAGTCGGGTATCACACGATGGAACCGCAGGCCGTCGTAGAAGCCATCTTTGGCCAGCTTCACAAAGTTGGCCACAGTGCCGGGCACCTCCTTGGCATAGAGCGTGGCGTGCATCGTTCCTTTCGCTGTCTTTATTTCTGCCTTCATATTCTTTTAATGGGTTTTTCGTCAATTAAGTACCCAAATAACACGGGAAATTGCATTTTATTGTGCGAAATGTTAATTTTTTTTTGTTAATTTAAGGTTTCGGCACCCAATTATTTGGTTTCCAACCACAACACACTCCTACTTTTTTTCTGCCCTTTTTCTGCACCGGTAGTGCATATCAACGATACATCAACGATATATCAACGATATTTCAACGATTGCAATCGTTGAAAT
>JAZNSV010000030.1:0-3062 GCA_045591485.1 Bacteroidales bacterium
GCTATTGCCGGGGTGATGGCCCAGTCGTCGGGACCGTCGTCGTTGAAGCGGCCGTGCAGGCGGGCGGTGGCGGGCATCCAAGTGCGGTTGTCGCCGTCGATGTCGAGCAGATCCCAGCAGAGCAGGGCGCTGTATGAACCGAGGAAGGGCTCCCACGGCAGGGTGGCTACGGGCTGGCAGTTGCGCACGGTGATGGTGGCGTTGTCGGTCGACGAGCCGAAGGCGTTGGTGACGGTGACGCCGATGTGGTCGGTGCCGCCCTCGGTGTACACTATCGACATCACGCTGTCGAAGAGCATCGTGGTGTCGGCGTGTCCGGCGGCCAACATGGTCGATGTCCAGGTGTAGCTTATGCTGTCCATCAGACCCTCGGTGAGCATGGCGCTGAGCACCAGGGTGTCGCCGGCGTTGACGGTCTGCGGGTGGCTGCCGATGGTCACCACGGGCTCGAAGGCTTCGCGTATCTCAATCTCGTCGATGGCCAGGCTCTGCGCGCCGCGCGAGGTGTGGCGGAAGGCCAGGTACACGGTGTCGCCGGCGTAGCCCGTCAGGGGCACCGAGCGGCGCACGTATTGGTTGCCGGGGGCCACGGTGTCGCGCCTCACGGTGTCGGTGAAGTACATATAGCTGCTGCGTCCGCTGTTCGAAATCAGCACCTCGTAGGTGCCGGGGGTCTCGTCGGCGCTGCGGGCGTTGACGTAGTAGAGGAGGCTCATGTTGAGCGTCTGCTCGGGCACGGCGATGGCCGGGCTGACGAGCATCACGTCGGTCTGGCCGCTGTCGGGCAGGGCGTAGGAGCCGACGGCGTAGATGCCTTGGTGGGCGGGGCTGTAGGTGCGGAAGGCGCTGCTGGTGGTGCTGTCGAGGCTGATGTTGCACCATTTGGCAAACTCCTGTGCGTAGGTCTGCGTGATGTTGAATCCTGCGCTGAAGGGCAGGGTGGTGAGGTCGAAGGTGTCTATGTTGACCATCAGCGTGCGCGTGGCGCTGCCGTAGAGGTTTTCGGCTGTGAGGGTGATGGTGTCGCGTCCGCCGGTGCTGTAGACGGCTGTCAGCACGCCCTCGTCGGCCTCGATGGTGGCCAGGCCTGCGTCGGCCATCTTCGACGTCCAGGTGTACATCAGGCCTTCGTCCGAGCCGCTTTCGAGCCAAGCCTCGAAGCGGGCCTCTTCGTTCACCATGACGCAGGCGTCGGGCGAGCCGTAGCGGTAGCTGTAGCGTCCGATCACGGGGTCGGGCACCATGTCGTATTCCAGCATCACGTCGTCAATCATGAGGTACACGTAGACGGTGGGCACGCTGGGGGTCGTGTGGCGGAAGGCCACGGTGATGCTCTGCCCGGCGTATTCGGCCATGTCCAAGGTGCGTTTGGCATACGAGTTGCTCACCGTCATCGTGTCTGTCATCACGAGGGTGAAGTCGCTGATCGAGGTGGCACCCGCGGGGCCGATATATACCTCGTAGGTGCAGGGGTTTTGCAGGTTGTTGTAGCGGCCCGAGGCATACCACGAGAGCTGCAGCCCTTCGGCCGATTCGGGCACCACAATCGACGGCATCAGTATCATGTGGGGCGCTATGGCGTTGTAGACCACATAGTCGGTCAGCATGTGGGCACCGCCGTGCGAGCCCATGTTGGCGGCGGCGGTGTTCACGGTCCAGTTGCCGTTGGTGGGAATCCAGCAGTAGAGCTCGCCCTCTTCAAAGTCGAAGCTTGCCGGCACTTGGGCTATCGAGCCGCAGAGGGTGGGCACGATGGTGTCGAACGGCTGGCTGAAGCCTTCGTCGCCGCAGTTGGCGCGTATGCTTATTGCGTGGCCGCGCGACGACTGCAGCCCGCTGGCTGTGTAGCTCGTGGTGCCCCACGACTCTTCCACCATCACGCCGTCGATGCTTATGGCCCAGGCGCTGGCGTTCTCGTCCACCCAGTGGAATTCGATGCTCGTGGCCGTGGTGTTGTCTACTGCAAAGCCCGTGGGCGTGAAGCATGCGATGCCGGTGGTGAAGGTGATCTGTATCATTGAGCTGCTGTCGCCGCCCTCGCAGATTGACTGCAGGGTCAGGGTGTATTCAGTCTCGGGGTCGAGGCCGAGGAGCGCGTAGGCTGTGTCGGGGCCTTCGTACAGCACCTCGCCGTCCATGCTGAAAATGTGGGTCTGGTCCTCGCTGCGCGGTGTCCAGCTGATGTCGGCGGTGTGGGGGGTGATGTTGCCTGCGGCAAAGCCCGTGGGCGGCAGGCACACGCCCTCGGCATCCTCGTAGACGAAGCTGACCTTGGGCAGCATGTAGGGGCCGTAGACGTCCGATTCGTTGTATTCCGGATAGTAGTATCGCATCAGGCATGTGCGCTGGCCCGTGCCGGTGCCGTAGAATTCTCCGCCCATGCCGTACATCGGACCCTGGCCGTCGTAGTCGAAGTCGATCACCAGGTTGCCGCCGCTGTAGACGTAGGGCTCGCTGAATACGATTGTCAGCGTCGAGCCGACGGTGTGTATCGTGTCGTCGAAGACGGTGGTCATCCCCGCCGTGGGCAGGAATGCCGATTCATTCATTGCGGCAAAGGTGGTCTGGGTGGTGCTGCCGAGCCGCACTATGGTAGGCGAGCCGTTGTATATCGTCGTGGGGTTCACCATGTGGAACACCAGCGATGTCACCATCTGGCCCTCGAGCTCCTGCAGCATCTCGGCCGGATAGATCATCTGCGTGTGCTGCTGCCCGTCCGGAAAGTAGTGGGCGAGCGGAGCGTTCTCCACCATGTCCGACCCTTCGGCCACAGTCAGCGTGTCTTGCGCCTGTGCGCCGAGTCCGAAAACCATCAGCGCAAGGAGCGTCAGTGTAAGGCGTTTTTTCATTGTGTTTTTTTTTATTTGATTGTTACTTGTAACGTGTTGTAATGGAGTCTCTTGTCGATAAGTGTCGACGTAATTACGACCTGCAAATATACACAGGTTGTCTTTTTTTTGCAACAGCTTTAACATTGTTTAATTTTTTTTGTTCGCTCCGACCGGCTCCTATAGTGCTCTTCCGGTGCTTTGGAAGCCATCCGGTAGTGCATATCAACGATA
>JAZNSV010000031.1:0-5005 GCA_045591485.1 Bacteroidales bacterium
ACAGAAAGAATGCAGACGCGGCACGCCGCGTCTCTACAGGCGCAAAGGGTGCCGCGTCTGGTATCTTAAAAAAAACGACAACACACACAACAGAAAGAATGCAGACGCGGCACGCCGCGTCTCTACAGGCGCAAAGGGTGCCGCGTCTGGTATCTTAAAAAAAACGGCAACATGCCGAATGCATGCTGCCGTTTGGGTTTGAAAATTTCGTGTTGTTGGGATCACTCGAAGAAGTGGTTGCCTTGGGACACGCTGCCCCACTCCTCGTGGCTGTTGTACCCTTCGAGGTTCTGCGAGTTGAAAGTGCCGTCGATGGCCTCGCCATTTTCGAGTTCCATCTCGAGATACATGTCGACCTGCCCGGCTATCTTGTCAGGGATAGAACTCTCAGCGTATCCGCGCTCGGCCTTGAACGTGACAACCGTCAAGCTGGGTGCTATGTAATTCTTAAGAGACTTATTCATTGCTTTTTCAGTTCTTTTTCGGTTTGACAATATTTGATTTGGTTTTTAGTTGAGGGTGAGACCCGAGGTAGTGGGTGCGCCCACTTCGGTCAGGCCCGTGCCGGTGAAGCCGTACTTGACGCCTTTCTGTGTGACGTTGGCGTTGCTCACGGTGATGGTGCCAGTGAGCGTGCAGCCGTTATAGGTGGCAGTCTTGGTGCCGTTGTTGTACGAGGCAATGATGCCGCCGATGCGGGTGCCGCTGGTGCCGCCATTGAGGGTCAGGTTGAACGAAGCGCTGCAGCTGTTGAAGGTGACATCCTTGGCCGTCCAGGCGATGAAGCCACCGAAGCGGTCGACACCGGCGAAAGACGTTGTGCCCGAAACGAAGCTGCAGTTGCTGAGGGTCACGTTGCCGAGCGGATAGCCGATGATGCCGCCGACGAAGGGTTTCTTATTGACCGAGTTGTCGACGGTGATTTTGTTCACGGTGCAGCCCGAGAATGTGGACTCGTTGCTGGCCGAAGCCACGTTGCCGACGATGCCGCCGAAGTCGAACTGCGACGCGTTGACATTGGGGGTGATGAACTTGACGTTCTTCACGGTGCAGTTCGACACCTTGGTGTTGTTGGATGCCGAAACCGAACCCACAATGCCGCCCATATAGATGGGGACGTTGGTGGCAATGGTTGTGCCGGTGTACTGGAGGATGATGCCGTTGATAGTGAGGTTTCTGACGAACGACTCGGTGGACTGGGTATACGTGCTGAACATACCCACATTGGTGTAGGTGCTGGTGCTCACGTTGAGGTTGCTGATGGTCTTGCCGTTGCCGTCGAATATGCCGCGGAATTCGTTGACCGGCTCGACGGTGACGCCCGACATATTGATGTTGGCACCGAGCTTGAAGTTCTTGTTGCGGAAGTTGCCGTCGCGGCCCGAAGCGTTGCTGTTCACCGCATCGACAAACGTCAGATAGTCAGACGGGGTGGTGATGATGTAGTAGCCGTCGACATACTCCATAGGCAGGTCCTGATAACAGTTCGCGCTGTTGAGGGTGGCCTGGGCGTAGGCCACCTGGTTGCGGGCAACGCTGCCGCCGGTGGCCTGCTGCTTGTCGAAGACGAGATACTTGGTGTTGCCGCTATCGGTGATGTAGTGGCTGCTGATCTTGACGGTGAACTTGTTGTCGGCTCCCACGGGCGCCACAGGCACCTGGATGAGGACAGACTCGTTCTTGGCCAACGCCACACCGTCGACAACTACGTTGACAACGGTGTCGGCACCGGTGCTGATCTTGGTCACGGCAGCCGAAGTCTCGATGTCGGTCATGTCGATGGTGCGCTGGCCGCAGAGGCTGTACTTGTTGCTGCTGACCGTCACGCGGTCGACATACATCGTCTGGTTCATAGTATTGGTCACGCGAACGATGATGGAGCCGGTGAGGTGTTTGAAATAGAGGTTGTAGCTCTCGGCCTCCTCGTCGTTAACAGGGCAATAGGCAACCATCGGAAGGTTGAGCTTCTGATAGCCGTCGACCACCGTGTAGTTGTAGGTGCCCGGCAGCGAGACCGACACCGGCGTGCCGGCGCCGCCCTGCACGATGGAAGCGGGGAACACGGCGCGATAGAACTGGCTGCTGCGGCTCACCTCGCCGATGGTGCCGCGTCCGTCGTCGGCGCGGGTCACAGAATAATTCTCTCCGTTGATGTTGATTTCGTCGCCGGCATTCCAGCGTGCGCCGCCTTGGCCGTTGACCTGCATCTTGCTGTCGATGCCTGCATTTTCCACCTCAAGGTAGAAGACGGGCGAAACCTCTTTGTCGCAACCAGCCCACAGGCCACAGGCAAGGACCAGTGCGCCAAATGGAAGTGCGATTTTTCTCTTTATTTTCATCATTTTTTGACTGTTTTTCTTACTATCCGATGTGTTATCTTTATATCCAAATTGCACTGCAACACACATATATCCAACGCAATGCGCAAATATCGTGCAGCAGCCTTTTATCGATATTTCGATGTGCAAAATTACGTTTTTTTTTCATAATGGGCTTATTCTTAAGCGCATTCTTTCAACATATGTTTTCAACAATTTGTATAAAATGCTGCAAATAAATAAATTGTGCATTAGATATATAAAATTATTTATATTTTTTTAACATTTTTTTCCTATATATATAATTGCAAAACATTTTGCACACACATTGAAAAGTGTGCCAAACCGATGTTTTCACAGCATTTGGACCGTTGCCTCAATCGGCTTGAAACACTATGTTTTAAGTGCCGCCAAAGTTGCCGGAAAAGTGCAATAATGCTTTTGCACATCGAAATATTCTAAGCATAGAAAACAAGAAAACCTCATAACGAAATGATAAACAACACCAAAACAACAGATTCCCTTGAATGCGGAATGCAGGGAAAAAAGAAAATTTACGTTTCGCCCATGCTGACCGCCGTCTCCTTCAAGTCGGAGAAGGGCTATGCCTCGTCGACTATCGAAGAGGTGGCCGACAAACTCGAAGAGGTGGCTACCCTCGGCGACATGGAGCTCGGATTCTCTCAGACTCCCAACTACAACGACATGTATATGGGTGATGCGATGGGCGACGCTTCGGGCGCCTTCTCGACCGATGGATGGACCACCACCACCGACGGTTCTCATTTTTAATCGACAAATCCTGAACACTGTTTAAACCTCAAAATAAGGAACTTGATATTATGAAAAGGATATATACATTGCTTGGTGCAGCTGTCTTGGCTGGTGCAGCCCTGACGGTGGCATGCACCCCCGAGACGACCGACACGATGACGTCTCTTCCCATCACCGCCGCCCCGTTCAACGGCGGTTCGAAAGCCTATGTAAACGACAACCGCATGCCATGCTGGGAAAACGGCGACGCCATCCACCTGACTCGCATCAGCGGCGAAGGGACCACCGAATATCCCGGCTCGGTGGCCGTCAACTACAGCAGCACCTCGACCCCGACGGCTGCCGCCACAGCCAACGGCTTCTCGACCACGGTGGGCGACAAAATACTTGCCGGCTACCCCGGAAGCTTCTTCGGCAGCGGCATCTCCGAGAGCATGAACATCACCATGCCGTCGAGCTACACCTACTCTGTGGCTCAGGGCCGCCAGAAAATAGAGTCGCCCATGCTCGGCAAGATTGCCTCGATTGTCGAAGTGCCTGAAGGCGGCACCAACCCCAACGTCATGAAACTCTCCAACCTCTGCACACTGCTCGACATAGCCGTGTCGGCCACAGGCTCCCCTGTCATCGTCGACCGCATCGTCGTGGAGAATACCACCACAAGCGCCCGCACACCGCTCAGCGGCGCCGCTCATGTCGACTTCAGCGGTGCAACCCCCACCCTGAGCATGACCGGCAGCAGCGACAACAACCAGATAGAGCTCGTATGCCCCAACGGCGACCAGGTGGCCATCAACGCCACCAAACATTTCTATGTGCCGATTCCCCCGCTGGCATCGAACCAGAAAATAGAAATCAACGTCCACAACTCGCTTACCGGCAGCTGGTTCAAGAAGACCTTCAACACCAGCAGCTCGGTTGCTGGCAACTGCATCGCCCGCCTCGACACCATGCTGATCAACGACCAGGCTGAGGCCGAATACTCCTTCTTCGATTATATAGAGAATTCCGACGGCAACTCGTATATCAACCTGGGCGTCATCCCGAACAACGACATGAAGATGGAGATGACCTTCAAAGTCACCGCCAACATGACCAAATCGCAATACTATTCCGGTGCCCGCCATGGCGTAAGCACCACTTCGACACTTTACTTCGGCTTCTCGGCCAGCCTTAAGGCGCCCCGCGACTTCCGTGCCTACTTCAACTGCGCCGACACACAAGACTCCAGCCAGTTCACCTGCACAGGCTCGGAAATGCTCCGCAAACAGAATGTCAAATACCGCCACAGCCTCGAAATTCTGCCCTACGGTTCGGGCAAATACTATGGCCGCGCCACCTTCGAGCGCTTCAACAACGCAGGCGCCGTCGACGCCATCATAACCAAGAACACCGGTGCCTACACGGGTGGCATATCCGGCGCCAACGCCCCGATATATGTGTTCGCTCTTGGCGCAAGCAAGCAGCCTGCCGGCATGCGGCTCTACAGCTACAGAATCTGGCAGAACGGCAACCTGCTGTACAACTTCATCCCCGCCGTGAGAAATTCGGACGGCACGGTCGGCGTCTACAACATGGCTGCCGACGACGGCGATGCATCGTTCATCGTGCCCGAAGGCAATTTCGTGGTCGGCAACGACTAAACAAACGAAACAACCATAGACAAATAGAGAGCCATGCGCACGCATGGTTCTCTATTTTTTTGTGCAGACGTGAAAACAAATGCAGACGCGGCATCTTTGCGCCTGTAGAGACGCGGCGTGCCGCGTCTGCATTCTTTAATTGTTGCGTGCGATGACGTTTTTGGGGAAGATACCAGACGCGGCATCTTTGCGCCTGTAGAGACGCGGCGTGCCGCGTCTGCATTCTTTCTGTTGCTTGCGTTGCCGTTTTTGGGGAAGATACCAGACGCG
>JAZNSV010000032.1:0-4939 GCA_045591485.1 Bacteroidales bacterium
CTCAACGGACGCACCGCCATCAAGCGCACCGCCGAAAGCAGCAGCATACGCATCGACGTGGGCAGTCTGGCCAAAGGCGCCTACTTTGTGCGCATAGTGAGCTCAGATGCCACCGCCGTGCGCAAGCTTGTAGTCAAGTAGGGGACCCGACCATTCGGCAAAAAGAGAGTGGCGTCGACCCATACGGTCGGCGCCACTCTTTTTTGTTTTGCCGCTTTTTTTAGAGCAGTTTCTTCTTGAGGTTGAGAATCATGTCGTCGGTCATCTTCTCGAGGTCGTACTGAGGGTTCCAACCCCACTCTTTGCGGGCGCAGCTGTCGTCCATCTTGTCGGGCCAGCTGTCGGCAATGGCCTGCTTGATGGGTTCGGGCTCGTAGACCATCTCGAACTGCGGATAGCGCTTCTTGATGGCGTTGTAGATAATCTCGGGGTCGAAGCTCATCGAGGTGACGTTGAACGAGTTGCGGTGCACCAGCTTGGTGGGGTCGGCCTCCATGATGTCGATCATGGCCTTCTGGGCGTCGGGCATATACATCATGTCCATGTAGGTGCCTTTCTTCAGCGGGCAGACAAACTTCTCGCCTTTGACGGCGGCGTAGTAGATTTCGACGGCGTAGTCGGTGGTGCCGCCGCCGGGGAGGGTCTGGTAGCTGATGAGGCCCGGGAAGCGGACGCTGCGGGTGTCGACGCCGAAGCGGGTGAAGTAGTAGTCGCTCAGCAGCTCGCCGGTGACCTTGGTGACGCCGTAGATGGTGTTGGGGCGCTGGATGGTGTCCTGCGGCGTGTTGTCGTGCGGCGTGCTGGGGCCGAAGGCGCCGATGCTGCTGGGGGTGAAGACGGCGCAGCCGAAGAGGCGGGCCACTTCAAGGCAGTTCACCAAGCTGCCGATGCCGACATTCCAACCCAGCATGGGGTTGAGCTCGGCGGTGGCGCTGAGGATGGCCGCCAGGTTGTAGATGGTGTCGATGTTGTACTGCTTCACGGCAGTGGCAATCTGCATGATCTGGGTGCTGTCGATGCGCTCCACGGGACCGCGCTCGTAGGGGTCGCCCTTCAGCGGACGCAGGTCGCTGCACACCACGTTGCTGTCGCCATAGATGTCTCTAAGATTACGTGTCAGCTCGCTGCCAATCTGGCCGCCGGCACCGACAATAAGAATCCTTTTCATTGTTATGCGATATTAATATTTTTTGTTTATTGTACAATAAATCATGCCATTACGGGGCATTGCACTCCGGTAATGACGTTGGCAAAGATACAATAAAAAGCCGATACGTGAGAAATATTTTTTCACTGCGGCAGCAAATACATCATGACTGCGCACATATATTGCCGGTGCATTTTCAGTGTGGCAATAAGCAAAATTCATTTTAGAATGGCCAATTTTGATTGGTATTATTACGCATCCGTACAATGAAACTTTTGATTGAAACCTGTACAATTTTAATGCAAGTCAAGCTAATTGTTAAAAAAAATCTGCCGCTCAAATTCGTGGTGCCGACAGTTGCCTTTTTACCAGTTGTTCAATGGCCAAACCCGAACATCCAAAGTGGGATGATGTTGCCGTGGGCGCATTCGATATCGTCCTTGACGATTAACCCCTCAATGAGGGACTAAAAAGATGATTCCTGATTTTGCAAACGGTACAATCTGGACAACACAAACTCCTCATATTCTTTTTTCATTTTATCTGACAGGAAGGAACTGTGTATCAGTGTTTGCCATTTGGGGAGGGCCTTCTGCAAGCCTCTAATGAGATTGTACACCAAATTGTCTTCCAACCCCATAGTCTTTGCTGCATTCACGAAATCACTTAGCCGCAACCTTGTCTTGCGTCCGGAGAGAGTGAGTGCCACTTCTTCTTTGTCTTCGTGATTGGCGATAGCCACATTAAGAAGGTCGTATGCAGGTGTCAACTGATAGCCCTTCACAGGACGATATAGTGAAAAGTTTTTCAGATGCATATCGTTGTTTCCCGTAACGAAGCAAAACAGCAGCAGCTGCATATAGTTCGCAAGGTCAAGTTTCGGAGTGTCACTGTATGTGGCAATGACTTTGGCAATTTGCTCGTACGACCCTTTGTACTTATATTCTGTTGGATGCAGCGTCAGCTGACACATATCCTCCATATCTATCTTCTCACCATTCTCTGTGCGATCGATTCGCTTGGTGATGTAACCCATACGGCCGTCGGCAAGACGTATGAGCGAATGGGGCACAACCTTTATCTTTGCTGCTTCGGCCAGATGCATAGTCAGGTCCTCGTTTTCGGGCAACTGCGCATATCTCTCCGTCTGTGGTTTGAAAATATAGTTTCCCCATAGTCCCACAATGGTCAGCCGGCTTTGGCCATTGTGTTTTGCAAGGTTCAACGACAGTTTGGGCTGCACGCCGGTCAGCGATGTCTGGGCGCGAATGATTTGTTCGGCCAGGCGGTCAAGGTCTTCGTGACGGTATTCCAACAATGGAGCCTCTTTCGTGCCAAATATTTTTTTTGCACAATGCGGATGAAAGTCAACCTGCCCTTCCTCCAAATCCTGATAACAATACAGACATTTACACATTACACAACTCCTCCACTATTTAGATATAGAAACAACACCTATGGAACCGATGCTCTCTTTGCAACATAGCAGCAAAAGCGACATACGGTCGAGTATGCTGATATCGGTATTGCGAAGTGCCACGTCAAGCAGCCAGCCCTCCGGTATCAGTCCATCAAAAAAAGGGAACAATACGGGACTTACATACTCGTCCACCTGTAAAGGCAGCGTTAGACTTATGGGTTGCGCATCCTCTTTTTGGAGATATGATTCATCATAGCAAAAGTGGTATTCTCCGCCGTCTTCCGTCAAAACGCCTGCCAGTATGCCTTTTCTATATATTTCCGCCTGCCTCATACCCGTTTGGTTGCTGTTAGTTCGTAGTTAAAAAGGTCAAGGAGTTGGTTCACCTTGTCCATCCTCAATGTTGTTTTGCCCTGTTCCAGATTACGAACAAAGCAGAGACCCACGCCAGACTTCATGGCAAGTTCTTCTTGGGTGAGGCCATATTCTTTGCGCAACGACTTCACCATTGCCGATAACTTTGTTTTAGACATGGCTTAATTATATTTTTTCGACTGCAAAAATACAAAAAAATATTATATTACATCATTTCATATATAATTTTGATAAAATTTAACTATTTTATATACGATTTAATATAATATTCCCGTTGACGCTGGCGCCGATAATCCCTCGAGGTATTTTGACAATAAAGAAAGGGAGTTCGGACTCCCTTTCTTTTGTTGCATTATTATGTTGCTCGTTCAGCCTTGCTTTCCGCGGGGCTTTCTTCGCTCGTTTAGCCCTCAATCTCTTTGCGGACCTTCTTGAAGGCCTCGATGCACTTGTCGAGGTGCTCGTGCTCGTGGGCGGCGCTGATCTGCACGCGGATGCGGGCCTGGCCCTTCGGCACCACGGGATAGTAGAAGCCGGTGACGAAGATGCCTTCTTCCTGCATCTTGGCGGCATACTGCTGGCTCTTGGCGGCGTCGTAGATCATGACGGCGCAGATGGCGCTCTCGCTGGGCTTGCAGTCGAAGCCTTCCTCCTTCATGCGGCGCAGGAAGTAGTCGGTGTTCTCGTGCAGCTTGTCCTGCAGGGCGTTGGTCTCGCTCATGAGCTCGAACATGCGGATGCCGGCGGCCACGAGGCCGGGAGCCATCGAGTTGCTGAAGAGGTAGGGACGGCTGCGCTGACGCAGCATGTCGATGATTTCCTTCTTGCCGGTGGTGAAACCGCCCATGGCGCCGCCGAAGGCCTTGCCGAGGGTGCCGGTCAGAATCTCGATTTTGCCGCGCAGGTTGTAGCGCTCGGTGACGCCGCGACCGGTCTTGCCGACCACGCCGGCGCTGTGGCTCTCGTCCACCATCACCATGGCGTCGTACTTGTTGGCCAGCTCGTAGATCTTGTCGAGCGGGCAGACGTTGCCGTCCATCGAGAACACACCGTCGGTGACGATGATGCGGAAGCGGTTCTTCTGAGCGGCCTTGAGCTGCTCTTCGAGGTCGGCCATGTCGGCGTTGGCGTAGCGGTAGCGCTGGGCCTTGCAGAGGCGCACACCGTCGATGATGGAGGCGTGGTTCAGCGCGTCGCTGATGATGGCGTCCTCTTCGGTGAGCAGGGGCTCGAACACACCGCCGTTGGCGTCGAAGCAGGCGGCGTAGAGGATGGTGTCTTCGGTGCCGAAGAACTCGGCGATTTTCTTCTCAAGCTGTTTGTGCAGGTCCTGGCAGCCGCAGATGAAGCGCACGCTGGCCATGCCGTAGCCGCGCTCGTCCATGCCTTTCTTGGCGGCGGCGATGAGCTCGGGATTGTCGGCAAGGCCGAGGTAGTTGTTGGCGCAGAAGTTGAGGCACTTCTTGCCCTTCACCATGATTTCGGCGCCCTGGGGGCTCTCGATGATGCGTTCGTGTTTGTACAGGCCGGCGGCTTCGATGTCGGCCAGCTCTTTCTGAAGGTGCTGTTGGAATTTAGTGTACATAATATCAATGTTTTATTATTGTTTTCGATGTCTTCTTCCATCCGGAAGCGAGAAACAAAAATACAAAAAAAACTTTATATGGTGAAAAAAAATGTTTCCGCGCCCATGGCAAACACATCAAAACCGGCATGTTGGAGTGAAGTCGAGGAAGCCAAGACAACAGCCCCGTAGCGGCAGCACCCCACCCCATCGTTGTGCCGCCCCGAGGGGGCTGCATCGAGCCCGAGAAAAATGCAGACGCGGCACGCCGCGTCTCTACAGGCGCGAAATCATTAAACAGCCGCGTTAGCGGCGGCACATCATTAGCCGGGGGCGTGAGCCCACGGACGGGCGACACATCCCCACCATCCGAGCCCCGTAGGGGCGGTACCCAACCGCATCTTTGTGCCGCCCCCAAGGGGGCTCTGTACCA
>JAZNSV010000033.1:0-9355 GCA_045591485.1 Bacteroidales bacterium
ACAGGGTGGTCGAAGACTACGACCTCGATAGGCCGCAGGTGTAAAGGCAGCGATGTCAAAGCCGAGCGGTACTAATTACCCGAAGACTTTCCGTTGATGATTGCTTGAATGTGTAAATGCTTGAATGCTTGAGTGGCTGGCGCGTCCAGATACTCAAACAATCAGGCAATCAAACAATCAGACAATCAAATTCTCTTATATGTCTTGTGCCAATGTGCCAAAAACATTACTTTTGGTGGCTATGGAGTGAGTGTTCACCTCTTCCCATTCCGAACAGAGAAGTTAAGCCTCACATCGCCGATGATACTGCACTTGTTTGTGGAAAAGTAGGTCGCCGCCAATTTTTATAAGAGCATTCCAATCGGGATGCTCTTTTTTTTGCGCAAGTTCCGCAACTTCATCATGGGCGAGGTGCGCTACAACTCGCTGATGAAGACCTTCTTCACTGGATTAGATTCAATTCAGCGGTGTTCAGTTCCCCTTACGGGGTACCCCCAGGAGGCCGAAGAACTCTTCGTCGCCACCGAGCGCAACGCCAAACTGCGCTACGAGGGCTACAAGAAACTCTCGGAGATGTAAACCTGCATCGACACACTAAAACGACGAAAGCCGAGACCAGCAATGGTCTCGGCTTTTGATTTGTAATTATTCAAACTTGATGTACATGTCGTTTAGGTTGATGGTTGTCTTACGGAAAAGGCGGACAAGAGACATTCCCATACGACCATCGTGGGTATAAAGCCGATTGCCCGTCGGCGGATAAAGTTCCATTTCGGCAATCGTGACAGCCGAGCCTCCCACATTGAATGATATGCTAGGCAGCAGCTTGATTTCGACATTGGCGACATTGCCATAACTGCCGGTGGTGACGGTGTCCTTGATGGCGATGGCATCGACCTCGGCGCGGAACTTTTGATAGTAGTCGTCGTAGAGTTCGGCAGTAGTGCATCCGCTGTCGAAGCCCAACAAAAGACGTTTTCCATCTTTTTGAGCCAGCATCACCAAGTCGGGAGCGAGACAGACGTTGTGTGCCGCATTGTGCGTTGAAGGGTTGGCTGGAAAGAGTATCTCCCGCTGATCGAACAATATCTGCGTTTCGCCGACGGCCTTGATGAAATCCAAGCCGAGTGCGGCCTCGAAGCCATCTGCAATGCTGTCGAGGGCGTTGGGCAAGCCCACATAGACCACCATATTGCGACAGACTATGCCGCCGACCGACAGACTGTCGATGAATGCCCGCATTCCTTTCTGTGTACCGTTCAGTGCAATGGTGTCGGGGAGTATCATCAAACCGAGTTCGCGTGCGGTCTTCTCGGTGATGAATGTAGCCCCTGCACCAGCATCGAACACAAACTGCCGTTCAATGCCATGTATCGTCACGGGGACTGTTATATGGTAGCCTTTGAATTTCCGTTTGCGTTCACGCATCCATACTTCACGTTTCTTCGCCTTGTACTCTTGCAGTTGGAATGGAACCACAACGTCCCGCTTTGGACGGTCTATTGCCATCGGCGGGAAGTCGCGCAGGACGTTGTAGTGCTTGTACATGGCGGCGATGCTGCCCACCTCCGGCAACTGCTCGGCCAGCAACTTTAAACCGTCGGCGGCTTCGGCGTATCGTCCCGTTTCGCCCATCGTCTGCAACAGCAGTATCGCAAAATTGAGTGTCGTGGATGAACTGATTTGCTCTTGGTGGTTGCTTAAAAGTTGTTTTATGGCAGTGATTGCGTCTTGCGGCTGGTTGAAATGCAAGTAAAGCATCGCCTCGGCCATCGGCCTGAGGAAGTCGGTCTGCACCGAGTCCTTGATGCGTGGATATTCTTCGTCCAACGCAAACCAGTCCTCCGCGTTGATGAGGTTGGCAATGCGTTGGTCTGCGTTCTGCGCCGAAACAACATTTGTCGCCCAAATGCATATTAGGATGATGAGCAATCTCTTCATAAACCATTAAAAGTTAATCACCGAAACAAACGCCGCAATGCCGTTTTTATTGCCCGCGGGGCGGCGGAAAAATGCCGTTTCCGTGCAATTTTGCCTCGCACCATTGCATTGGGCGTTGCACGGCTGCAAAATGGCCTCGCACCACTGCAAAACGCATTTACAGCATTGCAAAACGGTCTCGCACCATTGCAAAACGCTTTTGCAGCATTGTTTCTTGTCCTTGCAGTGGTGCGGGGCGCGATTGCACGGCTATTCCGCCGCCTCGACGGGCTGCTCGGGTTCCTCGTCGTCCGGCGCGGCGTCGCGTGTGCGGTGCGGGTCGGGCATCGCGTGGCGGCGGAAGTATTCGAGGTCTTCCTGCATACGCTTCACGAGGTCGGCGGCCTCGCGGCGGTCGGGGTTGAGCAGTGCGTAGGCGTTGGTGAACATCACCACGGCGGCGTAGGCCACATCGCTCGCGGCGCGGGCGGCTTTCAGCTCGCCGAGCACCTGCTCCATGCACTCCTCGTTGCGCTGGGCGATGAGCTGGCGCACCTCGTCGTTCTTCGCCTTCAGCTGGTTGGCCACGATGAGCAGCCCGAGGCGGTTCAGCTGGCGCTCGTACTGCAGGAGGTCTTGCAGCATGTTGTCGATGAGGCCGCTCTCCTTCATATAGTTCTCGCGGGTGGTGATTTTGTAGTTATTCGCTTTATTTGATTTGATTCAGCGGTGCTCATGGCCTTTGGCACTTGATGACCTTCAGCAGCGGCTCGGCGTGCTGTGCGGTCTCGGCGATGGGGTGCCAAAGGCTGCGAACACCTTGTTATTTCAAATTATGGAAGTGAGCAACTTGGCGTAGGCCTTGATGGTGTCGCGCAGCGAGGCGTAGAGCTTGTCGCGCTCCTCGTCGGCCTTCTGGAGGGCGGAGGTGTGGTCGCTGGCGCGGTACTGCTTGTGCCAAAGGCTGCGAACACCTATGGATTGATATTTATGCAGTGAGCAAGGCCTTGTCCTCCTTCTCGAAGGCCTCGCGGAACTCCTCGACGGCGCGCTGCCAGAGCTCGTTCTCCAGACGGATTTCCTCGGTGCGCTTGCGCACGGTGGTGAGGTACTCGTAGTGAGCCGCGTTGGTCGCCCGCGCGATGGAGATTTGGTCGATTTGCATTGCTATTTCCATATCTGTGGGATTTTAATTAAACATTCTGCCATAAATAACGATTCCGCCGCGTTTTTATTGTCCTCACGCTCAACAGAAACCGCCACCGGGTTGGGGTGGCGGTGATGTTTAAGATGTCAATGTGTAATCAGTCTTTGCGGACGGGCTCGGAGGTGAGGCCGATGCCGAGTTTCTTGAAGATTTTGCGGTCTACCTCGCTGGTCATGACGGTGGTGTGCACCTGGCAGCCGTCGAGGAGGGGGAGGCAGTCGAGGGCGCGGCGGCAGTTGTCGTCGAGCAGGTTGAGGATGGAGAGGGTGACGAGCACCTCGTCGGTATGCAGGCGGGGGTTGCTGCCGTGGAGCATGGAGACCTTGGTGTGCTGGATGGGTTTGATCATCTTCTGCGAGATGAGCTTCACCTCGTGGTCGATGCCTTCCACAGCAGCCATTCGGCTATTTACTATGGAACAGCCACGGGTGAGCCGTGGGGCGCGGCGGTGCACAACGGCAACACCACGTAGAGCGCACTCCGCGCTTTCCTGCCCCACGTGACCAAGCACGGAGGAGACTGATTAGTGTAGAGTGTTCGGGGAACCTTCCGTTATTCGATTGACAAAACCTCGGAGACGACGTACTGGCTGTTGCCGCGCCAGGGTAGGGTGCCCATATATCGCTTCCAGCGCAGCTCGACGCGATGGCCCGAAGCGCGCATCAGCGTGTCGGCCACGCTCTGGTCTGTGACCGAGAACTTCAGCTCGTTGCTGTGCAGCCCTTCGGTGCTCCTGCTTGCCGACTTGAAGCCGCTCTGGATAATCTTGCCCTCATAGGTCTTGAAGATGACGCCTTCCTGCTGGAAATAGTTGAGGTCGCCGGTGTTGACGCCGCTGCTGTAGACGAAGAAGAAGCGGAAATAGAGAAACACGGCGAGGACCACAACGACGATGGTCGAGGCGATGGTGATGATTTTGCTTTTTGTGGACATGTTTTATTTTTTTAGTGGTCAGTGGTCGGTGGTCGGTGGTTAGGCTTGTTGTGTGTTGTCGATGCGTTCGAGGAGGAAGCTGACGGGTCGGAAGCCGTCGTTGCAGCTGATGAGTGCGCTGTATGGGTTGCGCATCCAGCCGTCGTAGAAGTATCCGCGTCCGGCGGCGAGTTCCTGTACGAACCAATGCATGGAGTCCCAGGCGCTGAGGCATAGGCCGTCGGGCCTGGCGCCGCTGTGGCTGACCCACGACTGGCCTTCGAGTACGTCGCATGTGTGCTCGATGGGATTCTCGTAGAGGGCCTGCAGGTCGCGGTAGTCGGCTTTGCGTATGGCGGTGATGCGGATGTCGTACATGATTGCGAATTTGGGTGCAAAGATACGTTTTTTTTCACGATATGGTGAAATATTTTTAGCAGTATGGGGAAAAGTGTGTATCTTTACAAGGAGAATAAATAGGTGAAAAGATGATATATTGAGTTTTATATGCTTATCTTGGCATTCACAAACCTCGCTTGTTATGGAAACAGCCGATACAGGTGCCGCAAGGCTGTTTCTATTTTAAAGCAGGTTTCGTATGTTTGCGAAATAATGAAAGGAGCTTGCGCCGCTAATAGTGCAAGCTCCTTTAATTATTATAACTTCACTGATTAACCCTCGTAGAAGGGCATCTTGACGGTGATGGCCTTGAGGAGTTTCTCGCGGATCTTGATGTAGATCTCGGTGCCCGTCTTGGCGTATTCGGCCTTGATGAGGGCGGTGCCGATGTTCTTGCCGGTGCTGGGACTGGGGCTGCCCGAGCGCACCTCGCCGATCTTGTTGCCCTGGGCGTCGCAGACCTCGTAGCCGTTGCGGGCGATGCCGCGGTCGACCATCTCGAAGCCGGCCACTTTGCGCTTGAATCCGGCGGCCTTCTGGGCCAGGAGGAGCTCCTTGTTGATGAAGTTGTTGTTCTCGGCTTTCAGCTTGACGATGAAGGCCAGCGGAGCCTCGAGGGGGCTGACGGTGTCGTCCATCTCGTGGCCGTAGAGGGCGAAGCCCTTCTCCAGACGCAGGGTGTCGCGGCAGCCCAGACCGGCGGGCATGATGCCGAACTCCTTGCCAGCCTCGAAAACCTTGTCCCACACCTCGATGGCTTTCTCCTTCGGGATGTAGATCTCGCAGCCGCCGGCGCCGGTGTAGCCCGTGGTGCTGAGGATGATGTTGGGGATGCCTGCGAAGGTGAGGATCTTGAAGGTGTAGTACTCCATGTCGACGATGTTCTCGCTGGTGAGTTTCTGCATGGCCTTCAGGGCGTTGGGGCCCTGCACGGCGAGCTGAGCCCACTGCTCGCTCTCGTTGACGAAGTCCTTGCCGAGCTCCATGCCCATCTTGTCGGCAATCTGGCTCATCCAGGCCCAGTCTTTGTCGATGTTGGCGGCGTTGGGCACCATGAAGTATTCGTCGTCGTGGACGCGGTAGACGAGCATGTCGTCGACCACGCCGCCCTGACCGTTGGGCAGGCAGGTGTACTGCACCTTGCCGTCGAAGAGGTCCTCGACGTTGTTGGTGGTGACATACTGCATGAAGTGCTTGGCGATGGGGCCTTTGGCGCGGAACTCGCCCATGTGGCTCACGTCGAACACGCCCACGTTGTTGCGCACGTTGTTGTGCTCCTCGATGAGGGTGGTGTACTGGATGGGCATGTTGTAGCCTGCAAATTCGGCCATCTTGGCGCCGAGTTTGATGTGAAGGTCGGTGTACGGTGTTGTTTTCATCTATGTGTGTTTTATGTTTATTATTTTGTTTTTTGCCTGTTATAACGAGGATGCCGCCGCTTTATTGTGTGGATGGTGAAAATGTTTTTATTTCGAGCGGCGATACGTTGTCTGTACTATTTCATCAGCTTGAGACGCAGACTGTTGAGCACCACGCTGACGCTGCTGAAGGCCATGAGGGCCGCAGCCCACATCGGTGTGATGTGCACTGAGGGCAGCAGGCCGGCGGCCAGCGGGATGCACACGGCGTTGTAGATGAAAGCCCAGAAGAGGTTTTCGCGCACGGTGCGCACGGTCTGCCTTGAGATGCGAATGGCGTCGGCTATGGCGCGCAGGTCGTCGGACATGAGGGTCACCTGAGCCACCTCCATGGCCACGTCGGTGCCGCGTCCGATGGCAATGCTCACGTCGGCCGAAGCCAGAGCCTGCGAGTCGTTGATGCCGTCGCCCACCATGGCCACGGTGTGTCCGTCGGCCTGCAGGCTGCGCACGAGGTCTTCTTTGTCTTGCGGCAGCACGTGGCTGCGCCAATGGTCGATGCCTGCCTTGGCGGCCCAGTGAGCGGCGGCCTCGTCGCGGTCGCCGGTGGTCATCCACACCTCGATGCCCATGTCTTTCAGCCTGTTCATGGCTTCGGCGGCGTGGGGCTTGAGGCTCTCGCGTTCGTCGAGGGCGAGGTGGTCGGTGGCGGCGATGTCGGTGTTGGGCAGGGTGAGGGTGCCGGTCTTGTCTGTCACAAGGGCCGTCAGCTTGTGCATCAGCTCCAGGGCTGTGGCGTCTTTGACCAGAATGCCTTGCTGTGCGGCGCGGCCGATACCGACCATGAGGGCTGTGGGGGTGGCCAGGCCCATGGCGCAGGGGCATGCTATGACGAGTACCGAGGTGGCGCTGATGAGGGCATGCTGCAGGTCGCCGTCGGCGAGCATCCAGGCGGCGAAGGTGATTATCGCTATGGCGAGCACTGCCGGCACGAAGACGAGGGCCACGCGGTCGACGGTGCGCTGCACCGGGGCCTTGCTGGCCTGGGCCTGCTGCACCATGCGGATTATGCCTGCCAGCACGGTGTCGGCTCCCACCTGCTCGGCGCGCATCCTGAGGGTGCCCTGGCGCACGATGGTGCCTGCCAGCACGCGGTCGCCTTTGTGTTTGGGCACCGCCACCGGCTCGCCGCTGATCATGCTCTCGTCTATGGCGGCATCGCCCGAGCGCACCACGCCGTCGACCGGCACTGCTTCGCCCTGGCGCACCTCGAGCATGTCGCGCTGCTGCAGGGTGGCTATGGGCACATCGCTCACCGTGCCCTCGGCGGCATCGACCAGATGGGCTGTCTTGGGCTGCAGCCCCATCAGGGCGCGTATCGACGAGGCTGTGCTGTTTTTGGCCCGCTCTTCGAGCAGGCGTCCGGTGAGCACGAAGCTTGTAATCATGGTGGCGGAGTCGAACCATGTGTGTCCGCCCACGAAAAGTGTGAGGTAGACGCTGTAGACGAAGGCGATGGCTGTGGAGAGGGACACGAGGGTGTCCATATTGGCCGAGCGGTGCATGAACTGGCGCCAGGCTGTGACGTAGAACTGGCTGCCGCAAACGGCGAGGCTTGCGGCGGCCAGGGTCATGCAGATGATGTTGGCAGCCAAGCCGTGGCCGAGGGGTGTGAGGCCCATGCCGAAGAGCATCACCGCGGCGGCGAACGCCCAAGAGAGCCACATGCGTCGCCGTAGGCCGAGGTAGGCGCGGCGGTGTATGTCGTCGACGTCGGTGTCGGTGTCGTCGACGAGGTCGTAGCCCGCGGCGGCCACCGCGCGGCGCATGGCGTCGGGGTTGGTGAGGGTGGGGTCGTAGTCGACCATGGCGGTGCGGCCTGGCAGCGACACCGACACATCGTGCACCCCCTCGATGCGGCGCAGGCAGCGGTCGACGTTGGCCGAGCAGGCGGCGCACATCATGCCCACGACGGGAAAGGTGCGGCGTTCGGTCATAGCGAGGCCTCGTAGCCGCAGTCTTCTATCCGGTCCATGATGTCGGTCGGGGTGACGGCTGCCGGGTCGTAGTCGACTTCGACGGTGCATTTTGCGTGGTCGGCCTTGGCGTGTGCCACGCCGTCGGTGTTTTTCAGTGCCTGTTCGACGCGAGCCTCGCAGTGCTCGCATTTCATGCCTTTGACGGTGAAGGTGGTGTGTTCCATGATTTAAAGTTTAAGGTTTAGGAGTGCAGGGAGTGTAAGGAGTGTAAGGAGTGCAAGGAGTGCAAGGAGTGCAAGGAGTGCAAGGAGTTCAGGGAGTGTAAGGAGTGCAAGGAGTGCAAGGAGTGCAAGGAGTGCAAGGAGTGCAAGGAGTGCAAGGAGTGTAAGGAGTGTAAGGAGTTCAGGAAGTTCAGGGAGTGCAAGACAATAGTTCTGCTGACGGTATTGTCTTGAACTTCCTGAACTTCCTGAACTTCCTGAACTTCTTGAACTTCTTGAACTCCCTGAACTCCATAAACTCGATACTGTTTCAGAGCGAGCTGTAGTTTGCCGAGAAGGTGTCGCCGCCGCGAATGTCGCCCGAGGTGAGGCCTTTCTTGAGCCAGCGCATGCGCTGGGCCGAGGTGCCGTGGGTGAAGTTTTCGGGTGTGGAGTAGCCGCGGGCCTTCTTCTGCAGGTAGTCGTCGCCGATCTTCTGGGCGGCGTTGATGGCCTCTTCGAGGTCGCCGTCTTCGAGCGAGCCGAACATCTGCTGCTCGTGGTGGCCCCATACGCCGGCGTAGTAGTCGGCCTGCAGCTCGATGCGCACGCTGGTGCGGTTTTTGTCGGCTTCGCCCTGGCGAGCCATCTGGCTGTGTGCCTGGTCGAGGGTGCCGAGCAGGTGCTGCACGTGGTGGCCCACCTCGTGGGCTATGACGTAGGCGCAGGCGAAATCGCCTCCGGCGCCTATGGAGCGGCTCATCTCGTTGAAGAAGTCGAGGTCGAGGTAGACCTGCTCGTCGGCCGAGCAGTAGAAAGGACCTGCCGACGACGTGGCGCCGCCGCAGGCGCTCTGCACCGAGCCGTGGAAGAGGATGAGCTTGGGTGCGCGGTAGGTGAGGCCGAGCTTCTTGAACTGGGCCGTCCACACGTCTTCGGTCGAGGCGAGGATCTGCAGGGCGAAGGTCTTGAACTCTTCTTCCTGGGCCGAGGGGGTGTAGGCCTCGGTCTGCTGGCCCTGGCTGCCGAGCTGCTGCATGGCCTGCTGCGGGTCGCCACCGAGGAGCATCACGAGGAGAGCCACGATGATGGCGCCTGCTCCGCCGAAGCCTGCTATCTTGGCTCCGCTGCCCGAGCGGCGGTCTTCAAAATTGGTACTTTGTCTGCGTCCGTTGAGTCTCATTGTGTTATGTGTTCTCTATTTATGATTTCGATGGTTGTAACCGAACTGCAAAGATACGAAAAAAAAATCAATGCGTTCGAAAAAAAATAGCTGCCCGAGCCCGATTTCGGACCCATCCGGTAGTCCCCTTGTGCGATACATGTACGATATATGGACGATACATGTAAGATTGGCAATCGTACAAGTATCGCACATAT
>JAZNSV010000034.1:0-8387 GCA_045591485.1 Bacteroidales bacterium
CATCACGGGCAGCCACAAGCAGGGCATCCGCGCCTGCGTGGCCCTGGTGCAGCGCGACCAGTTCCCCGACCTCAAGGTGCGCCTCGAACAGTTCCACAAAGACCACCCGGTGAAATAAACCTCTCTCGCCGACAGGCATAAAAAAAAGGACGCCGAGACCAGCAATGGCCTCGGCGCCCTTCTTTTGTCCTTCTGCGTGGCGGCGACGCCCCGCAGAAGACGGAGATGTTCATTGTGTTGTTTCTGTTTTCGTTGCCGTCTGCGAGGACGGCAGCAGTTTCCTGTATCGGTTGGGGCTGGCGCAGGGGTGCGGCAACCTTTCTCAAATTACTATTGATTGTGCCTGACAAGAACGGTGATGTCTGTTGCGCTTACTGCCGGACTATCCTGTTTTTCAATCAGAGCCAACGTGTCCGTTGTCAACTTTGATATTTGGATTTCCCCTTTCTGGTCACCGTCGGAAAGCACAATTGTGCCATTGGCAACATGGTACTGGAAAGACTGGAGAATCGTGTCCGTCTCGACGGAGAAAAGTCCATCGGAGAAATCCATTGTCCCGTTGACGAATGTGTAGGTGCACTTGCCGTCATTTGTGAACTCTATGCCAAGAAGAGGGCTGCATTCGGAGTCGCAAGTGTCGTAAATCGCGCCATCGCTTGCTTTCCAATCCTTAATCTCATAGACAAAATCCCACTGCCCTACGAGCAGTGTTTCATCAATGTTTTCGTTTCCCGTCCCGCTCTTGCAGGCGGTCATCATTCCGAGGGCGCACACCATAGCGCCGAACAAAAAGAGCTTCTTCATTTTAGTGGTTAGTGGTTTATGGCTAAATATGGGTATGTTCAATCTATACACTGAGTATAACGTATTGTGTCCAATGTCCCACTATCGAGGTATCGGACCACAATGGCATCGCAATCGACACCGCTACGGTGGAGGGTGACTCCATGACTGGCCATTTGATAAGGTTCGGCTTGTGGACTGATGAGGGCCGTCTCGTACCACAAGAACCTCTCTCTTTGGGGGCCCATCATCTGCCAATATTGCCCAGTTACATCCTCAGTGTAGGTGATACAAAGCCATGGTTCATCGTTGAAAATGATTTCTTCTGCTTGGCAAATGTAGTGTATGCTATCTGATAGAATAAATGCCATTCCGTCGGTGGCAAGTGTAGCCGAGCCATCGACGCCCAATTCAATATGCATGGGCAAACCCGCGGCTTTCAATGCCGAATCAATGATTTCCGGAGTATCTTCCGGCCCGAAAGTGGCACTTTTTATCACCTCCGCCTCTTCGAATTCTATGTTGCCACCCGTCCCGCTCTTGCAGGCGGTCATCATTCCGATGGCGCACACCATAGCGCCGAACATAAATACTTTCTTCATTGTATGAATTTGTTTGTTGTTTTACTTCAGTTTATTGTTTCATTCGAGCATTTTCACCGCGCACGGGAGCGACGCCCGCAGAAGACTGAGATGTTTATGTTCTATAATACTCCAAAACTGTATTTAATAATCACACTGTCCCCATCGTTTGTTGTTTTGGTATGATATGTGATAGGCAATTCATCATACCAGTCGTTTTGATAGATTGTATCAATATCACCGATTAGCCCAACCTTCCAGAAACAGCCTTCCCCAAACGATAGAAAAAGAGAGTCTTGCGTATGCCCTTTGAGCGATACACTCGCACACCATAGGAGATATGTCGAGTCGATGGCTATTGTGTCTGTCCTTTGCTCGCATTTTGGATAAATGACCATTACCCCATCGGTGGGGGGGGCGCTCTTGCAGGCGGTCATCATTCCGAGGGCGCACACCATCGCGCCGAACAAAAATATCTTCTTCATTGTCTGTCTGTGTTTATTGTTTTACTTCATTTTATTTGCTTCGCACACCATTCTGTGGCTCGGCAATGCGAGCAAGCTCTCATTGCTCTCGCTCTTGCGAATGGGTGTTTCATTCGAGCATTTTCACCGCGCACGGGAGCGACGCCCGCAGAAGATTGAGATGTTCATTGATTTTCTTTTATACTTTGTTGTTTCCTTCGCATAAACAATGTGGTTACAAAAATGACCAGAGCATAAATGACGGCAGACGTCACGGACATAAACCATGTACTATCCCAAATTCCACTATTAAATATGGAGGAAGTGAGTGAGAAGCAATTGAACAACGGAAAGCCCAAGGAATAAAACAGAAACATGCCAATAAGAGCAAGAGGTTCAATTGGAAATATGGCAAAACCCACGAGCATCACTGCCAATGGGAAAAGGTAGAGTAGCCATGTATTGCCCATGTGCTTGAACGTCAGGGCTGGACCGATGCCATGGATAAGCGCGGCGGCGATGCCAATGACCATAAAATAAAAGCCTGCCCAAAAGCCGTCGCCCTCGTCGTCGGCAAGCACACTCCATTCGGTCGTCAGCAGCAGGATGAGGAATGCAGCGATATTGAGCACCGTGTAGATGAGCACAAACGTTCCATAGAACGACAGTCCTTTGTTGTCAGTTTTTTTTTCGTACATTGTCTGTCTGTGTTTATTGTTTTACTTCATTTTATTGTTTCATTTCTGCATTTTTACCGTGCTCGGGAGTGAAGAAAGTCCAGTGGACTTTCGATAGCGCAGCGGAGAACATGGCCCCGCAGAAGACTGAGATGTGCATGCTATTGTTTTTAATGTGCATTGGCTATCAGAAACGATGTCACAAGCATTACGACGGGCAGCGACACGAATATCCAAAAACGCCAAAGGTATAGTTTTGGGTGAGCTTTCTTGTAGTCTTCGTATTGCCGGAGTCTTTTCTCACGTGTCTCTTTTGGCCAGTAGCGCAGCGCAACCGCAAGGCACATCAGCGTCAGCGCAGCGAAAAAATGCCACTTCTCGAGATGAGGAATTGGGATGACTTTGAATTCCCACAGCACGAAAAAAATGGACTCGATAAACAGTGCAATGAAAAACGTCACCGCTATCGGCGCTCCGACAAAGGGAAACCCTATTTCGTGCTTTTCATCATGACGGTAGAACACGCAATATGCCAAGTCAATTATATTCATATCGTCTTTCGGTGTGTTTGTGTTTATTGTTTTACTTCATTTTATTTGCTTCGCACACCATCCTGCGGCTCGGCAATGCGAGCAAGCTCTCATTGCTCTCGCTCTTGCGAATGGGTGTTTTATCCGGTCAGTTTCACCTCGCTCATGAGCGGGGTGTTGTTTCGGGGCGAAAATCGGCCGCGCTCGTGAGCGGAGGGCACTTTTCGAGTGAAAATCGGACTCGCTCGTCAAGCTCGCAGTCAACAGCAGGCGGAGCGGCCGATAGTGATGTCGGGAATCTGTGCGGAAAGTTCAATATACATTATATTTATTGGTGAAATATTAAGTGAATTAAAAATCGATATGAAATTTAAGTATTTTGTCTTGCTCAAGCAACAGCTCCGTTTGGTTGTAATTGTTATTGTTTACCAAGACCGATACGGTGTCGCCAATGTTCAGTCTCTTGTAGGTGTCATAGCAAATCTGGTCCGAACTATTGTAGGTGCCTCCGTTCACAGAGTATTCATAGACAGCTTTGTATTTAGACCCGTATCCTCCGCCGTAGAATGGCCTCACGTCGGTGATGACGGCCTTGACAGTCATAGCATTGTCGTGGTCGAAAAGCCCCCTCTCGCATTTGGCTATCGAAACGACGATGCCACACAGCACGGCGAGTATCAAGATAACTTTCTTTATATTGCTTTTCTTCTTGGTCGATTTCTTCCTCGGAGGTGCTTTTTTCACATACCTTTTATATTATATGATTTGCATCAATCTTTCGGCGGGGTTTTGTTGCGGGGCGGGGGCATGCCGCCGCGCCGCAACATCCGCCACGGGTTGTCCCCTGCGCTTGCGCTCGGCCTCGTCTTCCTTGGCAGCGGACTTTATCTGCTCGTGGCCTTGGTCGATAAACCACCAAAGGATGGTAAAGACAACCCCGCTTACCAATCCGCCAATAACAGCACTGCGTAGTCCGTCATGGTCGAACAATATGTTCACAAGGAAATCTACCACTGTGAATACTCCAAACATGAGCAGGTAGAAAGCCCAGCCTTTTTTCTTGATAGGTTTCATATTTGTGTCATTGAATGTATTTGATTTCTATTCCCATGGCATCTTGGGTGGCTTGTATGAGGGTCTGAGCCTGTCTATCCATTCCGTGATATTCCTATCCACATCATAGAACTTGCCGTCACATACCATGGTAAGCCTGTCGTAGAAAACAACCATATCGCCTTTGCCGTGATATTTAAGTGTCAGCTTGCCTCGTGTGTCTATGCCATTACGCTCGGCTGGCGTCGCGTTGTTTATCAAGCTGTCCACAATGTGGCGTATTGTGTCGGGACTTGTAATTAGCAATGTGTCGTCATCCTTCCCGAAACCGTTCAAATCGAAAGATTCCGGAGTGACGGCACAACAAGTGAGGATATCCAAGTCTGTCGCCGTCATGATTATCTCATACGGGTAGTCGTCATCGACTGTAGCTATGGTGTCATATGTGCTGCCGTTTGTGTTTCCGCTCTTGCATCCGGCCATCATCGCCACGGCGCACAGTACCACGAGGATTAAAAATGCTTTCTTCATAATGTTTATATTGATGCCATTAATAACGTCGACGGCCCGGTTTTATTTTGCGGGGCGCCTATATAACAAATAACCGCCTTTGGGGCAAATCGCTACATCTGGGCAAAAAAAAGTGACGGCAGACGGTGGTGTCTGCCATCACGTATGGGTCGGTTGCCGGTCGGATGGGGCTTACTGCTGCTGGAGCCACTGATCGACGTGGCCGAAGACTATGTCGGCGCGGGCGGCGAAGCTCTCCTCGGTGGCGAAGGCCACGTGGGGTGTGACGAGGCAGCGGTTGGTGGAGAGCAGCAGGTGGTCGAGGGGCAGGGGAGGCTCGTGCTCGAAGACGTCGAAGGCGGCGCCTGCGATGCGGTTCTCGACCAGGGCGCGGCCCACGGCGGCTATGTCGGCCACCGGGCCACGGGCGGTGTTGACCAGCAGGGCGGTGGGCTTCATCAGCTGCAGCTCGCGCTCGCCGATGAGGCCGCGGGTCTCGTCGCAGAGGGGCACATGCAGGGATACGATGTCGCTCTGGCGCAGCAGGTCGTCGAGCGGCATATAGCTGATGCCCATGGCTTTCACCTCGGGGCGCTCGGTGCGGCTCCAGGCAATGACTTTGGCTCCGAAGGCCAGCAGCAGGCGTGCGGTGGCGATGCCGATGGCGCCGGTGCCGACGATGCCGACGGTCTTGCCGCGCAGCTCGCGTCCGAGGAAGGTGCCGCGTCCGGCTCCCTGATGCATCTGCTCGCTGAGGGTGAGTATGTTGCGCAGCAGGTCGAGCATCATGCCCACGGCCAGCTCGCTGACGGCGGTGGTGCTGTAGCCGGCGGCGTTCTGCACCTCGATGCCGTGTTCGCGGCAATAGGCGAGGTCGATATGGTCGAGTCCGGTGAAGGCCACGCTGAGGTATTTCAAGTTCGGGCATTGCGCCAGCACGGCGGCGGACAGCCTGATGTTGCTGACCACGACCACGTCGGCCCCGGCCATGCGCTGGACGAGTGTCTCATCGTCCTCGTTGCGATCCAAATAATAGTTGAAGGTGTGACCCATGGCGGCGTAGTGCGCCTTGAGGTCTTCGAAGCGTTCGCGGCTGATGCCGAGAGATTCTACACAGACGATATTCATTTTCTTTGTTTTTTTATAGTGACTATAGTGGCTATAGTTGCTTTCTTTCTTTGTTATTTCCTTTTTTTCACCGAGAAGCCGAAGCCGCCCAGTTTCTCGCCGAGCGAGTAGTATTTGCCGTGGCTGTAGGCGAGGGGCGAGGCGTGGTTGAGCTGGAACTGGCCGGTGCTTTTGTCGATGAGGCTCTCTTCAGCGTCGACGGCCACGACGTTGGCCATGAACATGTCGTGAGTGCCGAGGTGTTTCATTTCGAACACCTTGCACTCTATGTTGAGAGGGCTCTCCTTGATGAGCGGAGCCTTGACGAGTTGTGCCGGTTCGGTGTGGAGGCCCATCTCGCGGAACTTGTTGTAGTCGCGGCCGCTGCGCACGCCGCACCAGTCGGTCTGGCGGGCGAGGGCGGCGGTGGTGAGGTTGATGACGAACTCGCCGGTGCGGCAGATGATGGCGTGGCTGTGGCGTTCGGGCCTGATGCTGACATAGCACATGGGCGGGTCGCTGCAGAGCGTGCCCGTCCATGCCACGGTGATGATGTTGTAGGTCTCGGGGCTGTCGCCGCAGCTGACCATGACGGCCGGCAGCGGGTAGATCATAGTCCCTGGTTTGAAGGCTGTTTTCATTCAGAGAGTTTCTTCTCCAGTTCGTCGACCATGTTGCGCATGTAGCGGTCGGTCTGGCGCAGGTTCTCTATGGTTTTGCAGGCGTGTAGCACGGTGGCGTGGTCCTTGTTGCCGCATTGCATGCCGATGACGGCGAGCGACGATTTGGTGATTTTCTTGGCGAAATACATGGAGAGCTGGCGTGCCTGCACGATCTCGCGTTTGCGCGAGGTGTTCTGTATGGCTTCGACGGGCAGGTCGAGATAGTCGCATACGACTTTCTGGATGTAGTCGATGGTGACTTCGCGCACGCTGCTCTGCACGTACTTGTCGATCATCTGCTTGGTGAGCTCGAGGGTTATCTGCTTGCGGTTCAGGGTGCTCTGAGCTATGAGCGAGATGAGGGCGCCTTCGAGTTCGCGCACGTTGGTGTTGATGTTGTAGGCGATGTATTCCACCACGTCGTCGGATATATCGATGCCTTCGTTCTGGGCTTTCTGTATGAGTATTTTTTTGCGGGTTTCGACGTCGGGGGCCTGAAGGTCGGCGCTGAGGCCCCATTTGAGTCGGCTGAGCAGTCGCGGCTCGAGGCCCTGCAGTTCGCCGGGGGCTTTGTCGGAGGTGATGATGATCTGGCAGTTGTGCTGGTGCAGGTAGTTGAAGATGTGGAAGAAAGCCTCCTGTGTTTTCTGGCCTTTGCCCGACCAGAACTGTATGTCGTCGATGATGAGGACGTTGATGAGTTCGTAGAAGTGGATGAAGTCGTTGGTGTTGCCCGAGCGGCCGGCTTCGGCATACTGCTGCATGAACTGCTCGCTTGAGACGTAGAGGACGGTCTTGTCGGGGTGCAGCTCTTTGGTTTTGATGCCGATGGCGTTGGCCAGGTGGGTTTTGCCGAGACCTGCGCTGCCGTGCAGCAGCAGCGGGTTGAAGCTTGTGATGCCAGGTTTTTCGGCCACGGCGTAGCCAGCCGAGCGTGCCAGGCGGTTGCAGTCGCCCTCGACAAAGTTTTCGAGAGTGAAGTTGGGCGAGAGCTGCGAGACTACGCGGGTTTTCTGTATGCCTGGTATGATGAAGGGGTTGGGCAGTTCGCGGGCGTTGTCCTTGTTGAGGTTCACCGGCAGGTCGGTGAGTGGGTTGCGGGTAGACTGGCGGCTCTGCGAGGGCAGGGTGGTGACGATGGGCGAGGTGAGGATGCTCTGGTCCATGACCACGCTGTAGCGCAGCATGCCGGCGGGGCCGAGCTGCATGCGGATGACGCGCTTCAGGAGGTCTATATAATGTTCTTCAAGATATTCATAAAAAAACTGGCTGGGCACCTGCACAGTGAGGGTGCTGCCGTCGAGCTGCAGGGGCACTATGGGGGTGAACCACGTGTCGAAGGCGCGCCGGTTTTCGGGTCCGAGGGTGTCTTTTATCACATCAAGGCATTCTGCCCACACTCGCTTGTAGTCTTCCGCTATCATATGTCGTTCTGTTTGCTATTTTCAGTCACTTACGGGCACATTGTCCCGTTTTGTTCTGGTTGCAAAGTTCAACTTTTTTTTGTGCACAGAAAGTGAAAAAAAAATTTGCACTTTTGTGCTATTTTGCTTAAAGTTTCGCCCCGATGCCAAACGGCCCCAAAAATGTCTTTTTGGGCAACTTCTTGTTTTTCAATTAAGATGTGCGGATTTTAACATTTGGCTGCGCCCTTTTAAGATACGAAAATTTTGCCATAGTTTGAAAAATTTTTTCAAAAAAAACACCTCTGCACGGCAAATCGGTTAGTAAGTCGGCAGGTGGTTGCAAATCTGTCGGTTGTATGTTGATAATTTTTCTAAATTGCTGAAAGATAAAATTATGCGGCAACCGATTGAAAATCAAATGCCGTTTTTGGAGGCGACTTTTGTAAGTCGTTGTTTGAGTGAAAAATTGTGATGATATTCACCTGAAACGGTTGAAAATTTTTTTTCGGCCGGGGGTGTTTTTTCTTTTGAAAAATCGCCCTGCCGACGGTTGCCGTACCCGACAGTGCTTTGGCAGTGCATTTTAAGTGTACCGGTAGTGCATATCAACGATA
>JAZNSV010000035.1:0-15954 GCA_045591485.1 Bacteroidales bacterium
CCAGTCCGGTAGTGCATATCAACGATACATCAACGATATATCAACGATATTTCAACGATTACGATCGTTGAAATATCGTTGATATATCGTTGATGTATCGTTGATATGCACTACCGGTAGAGTACCGGGGCAGAGAAATATCACAAAAAAACAGCACTAAATTTTGTGGTTATAAATAAAATTATTATCTTTGCACTTTGCACGACTAAAACAATAAACAATACAATATAATGGAAGACAACAAGTTGTTCAGCGAATTTCCGCCCGTCTCGACCGAGAAATGGGAAGAAGTGATTGAAAAAGACCTCAAAGGAGCCGACTACGAGAAGAAACTCGTGTGGCGCACCATCGAGGGTTTCAAGGTGAAGCCCTACTACCGCGCCGAAGACCTCGAAGGCCTCGAATACCTCGACAGCAACCCCGGCCAGGAGCCCTACACCCGCGGCAAACACACCGCCGACAACGTGTGGGAGGTGCGGCAGGACATCCATGTGGCCGACCCCGCCGAGGCCAACCGCATAGCCCTCGACGCCGTTAGCCGCGGCGCCACCTCGCTCGGCCTCTGCGCCAAGCAAATCGCCACCGTCGACGACATGGCAGTCCTCTTCCACGGCATCTACATCAACGCCGTGAGCATCAACTTCATCTGCAGCACCGACTACCTGCAGCTGCTCCGCCTCTACGTCGAATATGCCAAGCGCGAAGGCTACAAGCCCGAAGAGCTGCGCGGCTCGGTCGACTTCGACCCCTTCCGCTATGCGCTGACCCACGGCTGCTTCCATCGCGGCGAAGAGGGCGACATGCAGATGGCCAAAGAGCTGGTGGAATACGCCCACGAGGCACTGCCCAAGTTCCGCGTGCTGACCGTCAACGGACAGCAGCTGCACAACGCAGGCGCCAACATCGTGCAGGAACTCGGCTTCAGCCTGGCCGCCGCCAACGAGATGGTGAGCCGCCTGACCGACCTCGGCTGCAAGATGGAACACGCCGGCCGCTCGGTGGTGCTCAACATCGGAGTGGGCAGCACCTACTTCATGGAGATTGCCAAGATACGCGCCGCACGCCTGCTGTGGAGCAAAATCATAGAGCAGTACAAGCCCGAATGCGACTGCCCCTACAAGCTCTTCATCAACGCCACCACCTCGCGCTGGAACCAGTCGGTCTACGACCCCTACGTCAACATGCTGCGCTCCACCACCGAGGCCATGTCGAGCGCCGTGGCAGGTGCCGACTCGATCAGCGTGCTGCCCTTCGACGGCGCCTACAAGGAGGCCGACGACTTCGGCTACCGCATAGCCCGCAACCAGCAGCTGCTGCTCAAAGAAGAGAGCTACCTCGACAAAATAGTGGACCCCGCCGCCGGCAGCTACTACATAGAGAACCTCACCGACCAGATAGCCCGCGGCGCCTGGGAGCACTTCCTCAAAGTGGAACAGGCCGGCGGCATGTGCAAAGCCCTCCGCGCCGGAATGGTGCAGGACGAGGTGGAGGCCACCGCACGCCAGCGCGACCTCGACATTGCCACCCGCAAGACCACCATCCTCGGCACCAACCAGTATCCCAACCTGCTCGAAAAGATGGGCGACAAGATAGAGCACGCCGGTTGCGGCTGCCAGTGCGGCGAGAGCGGCACCGAGGTGCGCACCCTCAAGCCCTACCGCGGCGCCGAAGCCTTCGAGGCCCTGCGCCTGCAGACCGAACGCAGCAGCCACCGTCCGCGAGTGTTCCTGCTCACCTACGGCAACCTCACCATGCGCAAGGCCCGCGCCGGTTTCGCAACCAACTTCTTCGGCGTGGCAGGCTACGAAATCATCGACAACCCAGGCTTCGCCACACCCGAAGAGGGCGCCAAGGCCGCGCTCGAAAGCGGCGCCGAAGTCGTGGTGCTCTGCTCGAGCGACGACGAGTACGCCGACCTCACCAAGCCCGCCTGCGACATGCTGCGCGGCAAGGTGAAGAGCATTGTCCTCGCCGGATTCCCCAAAGAGATGGTCGAGACCTACAAGGGCTACGGCGTCGACGAGTTTATCCACGTCAAGACCAACGTGCTCGAAAGCCTCACCAACTTCCAGAAAAAACTGCTGTAAAAAATGGTAACCAGAGAGCCTTAGGGGGAAAAAGCCCCTTAAGGCTCTCTATGATAGACCAGGGGAAATCATAGGAAAGCCTAGGAAGCCCTAAGAAATCCTAGGAAGCCCTAGGAAGTCCTAGGAAAACCTAGGAAAGCCTAGAAAAGCCTAGAAAAGCCTAGAAAAACCTAGAAAAACCCACCACCCCATACCGAAAAGACGACTGATGCACTACTACAGGCTCGACAGATACATACTGCTCAAGTACCTCAAGACCTTCCTGTTGGCCTTGGCACTCATCATAGTCATCATCATCACGTTCGATGTCAGCGAGAAACTCGACAAGTTTCTCAGCCACAACGCCACCTTCTGGATGGTGGTGACCGACTACTACTGCAACTTCATACCGGGCATCGTCAACCTCTACAGTCCGCTGTTCATCTTCATTTCGGTGCTCTACTTCACCTCGAAGATGGCCGGCAACACCGAGACCACGGCCATCCTCAGCAGCGGCATCAGCTACCGGCGCATGCTGCGCCCCTACCTCCACGGCTCCGTGGTGGTGGCACTGATTGTGCTGCTGCTGGGCAACTTCGTGATTCCCATCTCGAACCGCAACCTGAGCGAGTTCGAAGAGCACTATGTCAAGTCGAAGGCCAAGAGCTACTACAGCAACATACACTTCCAAGCCGAACGCGGCGTGCAGATATACGCCGAGAGCTACGACGTCAAAGCCATGCAGGCCACCAAGTTCCGCCGCGAGCTGATAGACCCCGACGGACGCCTGCGGCAGCGCGAGACCGCCGAGTTCATACGCTTCGACACCACCGAGTCCAAATGGCGCTGCACCAGCTACTGCCTGCGCACCATCGACGCCCACGGCAACGAGAACCTCAGCTTCGAGGCAGGCATGCGCTCCGACTTCGGAGGCCTGCTGCCCGAAGACATGGACATGCTCTCGAAACGCGTCGAGACCATGAACACCCCCACCCTGCTGCGCCACATACAGCGCGAGAAGCTGCGCGGCACAGGCACCGTCAAAGAGGCCGAGATCGAGCTCTACCAGCGCCTTCTGACGCCGCTGGCCATCATCGTCATGACCTTTATCGGTGTGGCCATCGCCGCCCGCAAAAGCCGCGGCGGCATAGGCATGCACCTCGCCATCGGCATCACCATCGCCTTCGGATTTATCGTCTTCATGAAAGTCACCACCGTATTCGCAATCAACGGCAGCCTGTCGCCATTCCTGGCGGTGCTGCTGCCTCAGATTGTGTTCGGCCTGGCTGCCGCCTACCTGATACATAAAGCACCAAAATGACCACAGATGAAGAAGCACATGGATTTTTGAAGTTAAAGAAGTTAGAGGAGTTAAAGGAGTTAAAGACAATAGCGGCGACGGCACATTCGTCTTGAACTACCTGAACTACCCAAACCACCCAAACCACCCGAACCACCTGAACTACCTGAGTTACACAAGCTACACCCAAGCACAAATATGACCATACAAGAAACAGAACAACAGATTATCGACGAATTCGCCAACTTCGACGAATGGCTCGACAAATACGCCTACCTCATCGAGCTCGGCAAAGACTGTCCACAGATTGCCGAGGCCGACAAGACCGAGCAGAACCTCATACAGGGCTGCCAGAGCCGCGTGTGGCTCAGCTGCAGCCACGAGGAGGGCGTGCTCCGCTTCCGCGCCGACAGCGACGCCGTAATCACCCGCGGCATCATCAGCCTGCTTATCCGCGCCTTCGACGGCCACACCCCGCAGGAGATACTCGACGCCGACCTGGCGTTTATAGACACCATCGGCCTCAAAGAGCACCTCTCGCCCACCCGCTCCAACGGCCTCACCGCCATGATTAAGCAGATGAAGATGTACGCCCTGGCATACAAGATGAAGGGTTGAAGGAGACGGGAGTTAAAGGAGTTAAAGACAATACAAGAACATGGAACCTACAAAAGAGACCATCACAAGCGCAGTAGTCAACTGCCTGCGCAGCATCTACGACCCCGAGATACCGGTCAACATCTACGACCTCGGCCTCATATACAAGGTCGACGTCGACGACGAGCTGAACGTCCACATCCTGATGACCATGACGGCCCCCGACTGTCCGGAAGCCGAATACATGTTTCAGGAGGTGAAACAGATGGTGAGCTATATCGGCGGCGTGAAGAGCGTAGACGTAGAACTCACCTTCGACCCGCCCTGGAGCATGGACATGATACCCGACGAGATAAAAGTGGAATTAGGATTTATGTAAAGCCTAGGACACCCTAGGACATCCTAGGACATCCTAGGATTACCTAGGATTACCTATGACTTCCTATGACTTCCTATCCCCCAATTAAAAAAAACAATGAAGAGCCTCTTCCGCCGCCGATCTGCCACCGACCTCGCCAGCCATTCGCTCAGCGCCGAGGCCTGGCGCCGCTTCCGACGCAACCCGCTGTCGGTGGCGAGTCTCGTCGTCATAGGGCTCTTCGCCCTCGTGGCCATACTCGGCTACCTCATCACCCCCGACCACACCCCCGACTGCAACCAGCAGTACCTCGAGCTGGCCACCCTCAAGCCGGGCAGCAAAGCCACCTTCCTCTGCGAGAGGAAAGCCGAAAACACGGAAGCGGGCGCCACAGACGACTTCCGCACCTTCCACTTCAGCCTTTCCACCATGCTCAAGGGCGAGCCCCTGCCCTATACCGCCACACCTATTAATAAATATAGCATCACTGCCGACAGCATCCGCGTCGAGCCCATAGCCGGTGCACCGTTCAGCGTGGCGGCCGACGCGGCCACCGTGCGCGAGCGCACCTTTGTGCTCGGCACCGACGCCTACGGGCGCGACGTGCTCAGCATGCTCATGATAGGGTCGCGCGTAAGCCTCTCGGTGGGCTTTATAGCCATCGTCATAGCCCTCGTCATCGGCGTGAGCCTCGGCGCACTGGCCGCCTACCGCGGCGGCTGGGTAGACAATGTCATCATGTGGCTCATCAACGTCGTGTGGTCCATACCCACCGTGCTCCTCGTCATAGCCATCACCTTCGCCCTCGGCAAAGGCTTCTGGCAGATCTTCGTGGCCGTGGGACTCACGATGTGGGTCGACATAGCCCGCGTGGTGCGCGGCGAGGTGCTCAGCCTGCGCGAAAAAGAATACGTAGAGGCCACACGCGCCCTCGGCTTCGGCACCGCACGCACCATCGTGCGCCATATACTGCCCAACGTGGCAGGAGCCGTCACCGTGGTGGCCGCAAGCAACTTCGCCAGCGCCATACTGCTCGAAGCAGGACTCTCGTTTCTCGGCATCGGCGTGCAGCCGCCCACCCCCTCGTGGGGCATGATGGTCAAAGAAAACTACGGCTACATACTGCTCGACAGCGCCTATCTGGCCCTGCTGCCTGGCGCCGCCATCATGATAATAGTCCTGGCCTTCATGCTCGTGGCCAGCGGCCTGCGCGACGCCCTCGACACCCGCTCTACCTGAACACCCAAAACAAAACGCGTGTGTTAAAAAACACAAAAAAAAAACATTTTTTTTCCCATATCAAAAAAAGTGCGTACTTTTGCACCAAATTTTGAAACAGAGAATAATTAAAAAATCAACCCTAAAAAATTAAAAAACAATGAAGAACATTTTCAAATTCATGAGCATGGCTCTCGTGGCCAGCGCACTGATGGTTGCCTGCGGCGACAAAGATGATGAGAACACCGACACCACCCCCACCCCCGAACCCCCGACCATCGCCGAAGGTTTCAACGTCACCTTTGATGGCAACGCTTGGACTCCTACCACCCAGAACATCAGAGCTTCTGAGCAATATCAGGCAATGCTGATTATGGGCTATACCGGCGACAATCAAATGCCGATGGTTGACATGATGACCTACCAGTATGGCGTCAGCGAGGGTAGCGGCACCGCCAGCGAGCAGGGCTACACTGGAGACAACGATGCCATCTACAGCCTCGACTACTACGATCAGGGTGCTCTGTTTAGCGTGGATTCAGAGACTGGAGAGACCTCTTACTATGGTGACTGGTGGATTAAAGAAGGTACCTTCAGCGTGACCGCTTTCGATGCCACCAACCTGACCATGACCGCCACCTGCAACGCCACCATGTTTGACGCCACGGCCTGCTTCGTCAACCAGACCGCCACTGTCGCCACTGCCCCCACCAAGGCCCTCACCTTCACCCTTGGCAACGTGGAATTCGAGGCTATTTAATTAAACGTTTTTAATTCAGAAAAAAACATCAACTAATGAAAACATTTTTCAGACTTAGCGCTATCGCCCTTGTGGCCATGAGCCTCACCGTTGCTTGCAAGAGCAAGCCCGCTGAAGAGCCTGTCGACACCATGATGGAAATCATCGATACGATGGACACCATCGAAGAGGTCGCTGAGGAGGTTGCCGTTGACGAGCCCGTCAAGACCGTCACCGCCAAGAAGGACGAAGGCAACATGAAAGTTGCTGATTCCAAAGAGGCTGCCGCCGCTGCCGCCAACAAGACCATCGGTGCCCGCCAGAAACGCAACGCTACGGCTCCCGACGTGAAGGCTGTCGAAGAATCGAAATCCTCGACTGTCAACGCTGCCGAGAACCAGAAACGCGCCGACAACGTCGCCAACAAGACCATCGGTGAAAGAAAAGCACGCTAAACTATTAGCCTAAAAAGATTTTCGAACACAGAAGGCCGGGCTTATGTCCGGCCTTTATTACACCCTGATAAAAGAATAGGAATGACAAAGAATACTCTATTTTTTGCAGCATTATCACTGCTTTTTGCAACCTCTTGCTCACAGAGCGACCAAGCGAAAATTGAAAAAAACGCATTGGGATATCTCGATGCCATGGGCAACTACAGAATAGACGATGCAGAAAAGTACGCCACCGATGAAACACGCCGCATTACACTGCAGTTTTTCGAACGGCAGATAATTCCCTACCTTGAAGAAGGCTATATTGAGAAAAACACACCTGCAACAATAGAAATAACAGGCGTAGACATAACATCAGACACCTCAGCAACTGTATCGTTTCACAAAAGCGCTCCAAACACAGAGCAGGACGGCACCCTGAACATGGTGAAGCGAGACGGAAAATGGCAGGCAAAAGTCGTAGTGAAAATACCTGATTTCTTCAAGATGACGGAAACAGAACGTTCGTCAATCAATAGGATAGACTCTATTGACCACAATATGAAACTCCAAGTGCTCGACGGACCGCTGCCCATCGAAGAAATTCAAAAGCAAAAAAACAGACGGAAATAAACACTCTATTATAAACTGAAACTCAATGGCCAACGGCTTGCACACGAGACACCGAAATCGCCTCAAAAGCAAGACTCCGACAGGCAATCCGAATTCCGTGTTAACCGATTCAATTACAGTCAACGGCAAACGTCTGCCTCTAATCAGTCGCGGCACACACTGAAGACCAGGCTAATAGATGATACGCCGGAATGAGCCCACAGAACGAGGCTCAGAATGAATCTTAGAAACAGCCAAAGGCAGAGTACAGAATAGCCCCCGAAAAGGTTGCAAAAAGTTGCAAAAACATCCCAAAAAAGGTTGCAAAAAGTTGCAAAAACGCCCCTAAAAAGGTTGCAAAAAGTTGCAAAAAATTGTTTTTAAACCTGCAAAAAGTTGTATATTTGCATCATAAAACACAGCACACAAAATGTTACAAAGAAATGTAATACAACAACTTGAAGCATGGAAGCAACAACCTAAGCATAGGGCATTGCTGCTGAATGGTGCCAGACAGGTGGGAAAAACAACTGCCATACGAATGTTCGCAGAGAAAAACTACAATCATTTTGTAGAGGTTAATTTCCTGAAACAGCCACACGCAAAAACAGCTTTCGACGGCACCCTGGACACACGTACAATCGTCCTCGGCCTGTCGTCCATGGGGTTCGGCCCTTTTATTGAGGGCGAAACATTGGTGTTCTTCGACGAAATCCAGGAATGTCCCAATGCACGCACTGCAATCAAATTCTTAGTAGAGGAAAACCGCTTCGACTACGTGGAATCAGGCTCGCTACTCGGCATAAACTACAAAGATATCCCGTCGTACCCCGTAGGGTTTGAGGACGAGATACGCGTCTACCCTCTCGACTTCAAAGAATTTCTTTGGGCAAAATGCATAGACAACGACGTGATCGACTTGCTCGGCGAATGCTACCACGAATTGCGCCCAGTGCCACAAGCCATACACGAACAGATGTTCCGCTGTTGGCGCGAGCACCTGATTGTAGGCGGAATGCCAGATGTGGTGCAAACTTTCGCATCGCAAGACGACTTCGGACAGGTGGTACGCACTCAACGGTCTATCATGGCCACCTACCGCGCCGACATAGCGAAGTACGCCGACCGCGACAAGGCCGTGGTACGGCAAATACTGGATGCCATACCAGCCGAGCTGGGCAAGCAAGACAAGCGATTCGTACTTGCAAACCTTGAGAAAGGCGCTTCTCTCCGCAAATACGAGAACCCTACACAATGGCTTGTCGATGCAGGGCTTGCCTACTACTCATTCAACACAAAAGCTTTCGAGCTGCCGATGGAGGCATTCGAAAACCGAAGCCTTTACAAACTGTATCTGGTAGACACCGGGCTGATGAGCAGCATGCTGCTGCACAACATGCAATGGGATGTCATGAACGGTAATATCGGAGTGAACGAAGGTGCACTGGTTGAGAACATGGTAGCATCGACGCTTGCCACCAAGGGTGTGACGCTTCACTACTATGACCGGAAAAGCCGGCAAGAGCTCGATTTCATAATCGCCGACAATGGCAAGATAGATATTATAGAGGTGAAATCAGGCAACGACTACCGACGGCACGCCTCGCTCGACACCGCCATTAGGTCGTACGCCGACAGAATAGGCCGAAGCATCGTACTGGGGCCATGCAATGTAGAACACCGCGACGGCATCACATACCTGCCGCTCTACATGACCATGTTCCTATAAAGAAACAGAAAAAAGTTTGCCCGAAGAGACAATATTTCATAATACGAGGCGTTTTTAAGAACTGGATAACAGATTTCGAACTATGAAAAAGAACATAGCACTTGTCATGGGCGGCTACAGCGGCGAGCACGCAGTGAGCATCGCCAGCGGCAACCAGGTGTATGGCCAGCTCGACCATACGAAATACAACGTCTACAAGATTATAATCGACCGCAAGGAATGGTGGTGGGACGCCGACGGCGAGCACCGCCCCCTGGACCGCGGCGACTTCACCGTATGCGACAACGGCCGGAAGGTACAGTTCGACCTGGCCTTCATCATAGTGCACGGCAACCCCGGCGAGAACGGCGTGCTGCAGGGCTACTTCGACACGCTGGGCATCCGCTATACCACCTGCGGCTACTACACCTCGGCCCTCACCTTCCACAAGGGATACTGCAACCCTGTGGTGAAGAGCTTCGGGCTGGTCAAGGTGGCACCGTCGGTGCTGCTCTACAAAGAGCCGCCGACCGACGCCAAACTCGACGAGCTGATGCAGGGCATGACATACCCCGTATTTGTGAAACCCGCAGCCGGCGGAAGCAGCGTGGCCACCACCAAGGTGAAATGCCGCGAGCAGCTGCTGCCAGCCATACGCGAAGCCTTCACCGAGGACCATCAGGTGCTGGTGGAAGAGTTCATACCCGGACGCGAGTTCGACTGCGGCGTCATACAGTTCCCCAAAGGCTCCAAATACCTCGGTTGGCACCCCGACTTCAAACACAAGCTCGTGTTCCCTGTCACCGAGATAATTCCCACCGGCGGGCATGAATTCTTCGACTACGAAGCCAAGTACGACGGCTTCAGCAACGAGGTGTGCCCCGCCCAGTGCGACGAAGCCCTTGCAAAACACATACAGGAAGTTTCGTACCGACTGTACGACCTTCTCGGCTGCCGCGGCATCGTGCGCTTCGACTACATCTACAACACCGACGAACAGGAGCTCTACTTCCTCGAAGTGAACACCATACCGGGCCAGAGCGCCGAAAGCATTGTGCCGAAGCAGGCCAAGGCAATGGGCATCTCGCCAGCCGAGCTCTACGAGATGAGCATACAGGCTGCGCTGGGAGAATGAAGGCGAAGCTGTAGCAGAGATAGTCAACACGATACACCACGGAGAAAGCCGAGGCACAAAGCCCGTCATCCTGTATATGTTCCACCTATCGCAGGAAGGGCTGCCCCCGGCAGTGCAGCACCCATAGATCCCGTTGGAATAGCGTGGAGCACAAACAAAAAAAAACAGGAACCACAATTGTGATTCCTGTTTTTTTGAGGTCGCTTCCGGATTTGAACCGGAGTAGCAGGTTTTGCAGACCTGTGCCTAGCCCCTCGGCCAAACGACCTTTATTGCCCTAAAAGCGGATGCAAAAATACACACTTTTTCCGAATTGGCCAAATTTTTTTGCAGTTTTTATCATAACGCACTGATTGCTACGAGCGAAGTTTTAGAAAATAATTCGCGCAACGCACAATAAAAAGGCCTGCCGATACGTTATTGAGACAAAAAAACATGCGAATATGGCAACATAGACTCTTGATGCTGCTGGCAGTCGTTATGCTGCTGGCCGGTTGCCGACGCGGGTCTGAAATAGACCCCTTGCTGCGCTCGCGCGTCGACGGTATGAACCGCGAAGCCTTCCTCAACCGCTACCGCGACCCCGCGCTCTGCATCGAGACCTCGCAGAAAGCCCTGCAGTTCATAGACGACTCGCTCTCCGCATACAACGACGGCGCCCTGCGCGCCATAAACAACATGGCCTTTGCAAGGTATCAGCAGGCCGACTACCCCACCGCGATGCAGCTGGTGGAGAAGGTCGAGACCGCAAAGACACACTCGGCCAACGCCGACGTGGAACTGGTGATAGCGCGGCTGCTCAAGGCACGGCTGCTGCAGCGCCAATGCCGCATAGCCGACAGCTACCGTCTGCTGCACGACATCGACCGCAGCGGCATACTGCGCCGCAACCGCGGCAACATGCTCTACAACTACGCCCAGACCGAGTACTACATCACCATGCTGGTGCTCAACTTCCACTATCGCGACGGCAAAGAATCGGACGTGCGCACCCTGCTGGACGAGGTGGAGCAGCGGCGCCCACAGCTACGGGTCGACTACGCCCAAGACATGGCCCTCAACTACGCCCTGGCCTACGGCTGGCAGAGCGCCGGCGAAAGCCTTACAGCCCTCGACTACTGCAACGACAACCTCGACATACTCGACATTCCCGACGCATTCTGCCCATACCACTATGCCAACACCCTTCAGATGATGGCACTCGCCCTCAAGAGCCTGCCCGGCAGCGAGCCGCCCGACTCTGTGCTGGCCCTCTACGACGAGGCGCGGCAGGCATTCTTCGATTATTGCGACCCCTACCAGATGATAGGCGGCACCACCTCGACCGCACGCTACGCCCTGCTCATAGGCGACACCCTGCGCGCCCACCAAGTGCTGCAAGAATGGCTCGACCGCCACGAGATATGGCATCCATTCACAGCGCCAAAGATGGAGCTCACCCTCTTCGACGTGCTGATACGCAGCCGTTTTTCGACCGACGCCGACAAAGTGCGCCGCTGGTATGAGCACCACTGCGAGATGCAGGACTACATCACGCGCAACGAACGCGAGGACTTCGCCCTGCAGCAAAGCCTGCAGGCCGCCACGCGCCGCAGCCGATGGATGACCATAGCGACCGTAGCCGCCACGGCAGGGCTTCTGCTGCTGGCCGTGCTGGCCATGCTGCTCATGCTCAGCCGACGCCGCCTGCGCCGCGAGAAACAGCAGATGGAAGAAGCCAAACGCCGCGATGTGGAGCGCATAGCCGGAGTAGAGACGGCCCTCAGCGTCATGCGCCACGACGTGAGCCCATTCACCAGCTACCTGCGCCGCCCTGACCTCGACCCATCCTTACGCAACGAAATTCTTGGCCAACTGCTCCGCACATTCGACAATATCAAGAACTGGACCTCGCTCTCTGTGCCGTCGGGATTGGCCTTCAACGCCTCTACGTTCAGTCTGCAAGAGGTCTTCGACGATGTGCGCGGCCAGGTCATATCCCCGCAGCCGGGCGTAGTGCTCACCTTCGAGCCCACCACGCTACGCGTGTGGGCCGACCGCCTGCTGATGGTGATACTGCTGCGCAACCTCGTCAACAACGCCCTGCAGCACACCCCGAGCGGCAGCGTAGGCATAGCGGCCCGACCGACCGCAGACGGCATGGTGGACATCAGCGTGACAGACTCCGGGGTGGGCATGAACCACGAGCAATGCGAATCGCTCTTCCGCGCCGACCGCGAACTGCCCGCAGGCAGCGAACACGGCTTCGGCCTCATACTCTGCCGCTACATCATCAAAAAACACGACGACCTGACGCGCCGAGGATGCAAGCTGTGGGTAGAGAGCACCGAAGGCCAAGGCACCACGATGCACTGCCTGATTGCGGGCGAAGAGAAAAAATAGAAACGAAAACAAGAAAGACATGGGCAACATACGGGTAATGATGGTAGACGACGAACCGCTGATACGCCGCCTCGTCAAGATGGAGATGAACAGCCGCACCGCCGAGGTGGAAAGCGGCGGGGTGGACGGCAGCGTCATGCGTCGGGTAGAGATGGTAGACACCTTCGGCAGCGGCCCGGAGCTGATGGCAGCCCTCGGCGGCATAGAGCCGCCCGACTACCTGCTGGTCGACATGGAGTTTCAAGGCGAACCCACCGGCGGACTGACCATCACACGCCGACTGCACGAGCGCCATCCGCAAGTGCGGGTCATCATCTTCTCAGGCCGATTCGACAATCCGCTGCCTTCGGAAGAAGGACGCACACTGCGCATGCACGAGGTGGGCCGCGTGGTGATGGAAGCCCTGCGCTGCGGCGCCTCGGCCTTTGTGAGCAAGAACGCCGTCGGCGGTTTCTCGGTCGAGAACATACTGCGAGCCATAGCCTGCCTCGAACGCGGCGAAGCGTGCTATTTCAACTACCCCGTGATGCTCACCCTCAAAGAGGCCGCCGGACGCTACTTCGACCTTGTGGGCAACTACGACGCTGCCTGCGAGGTGAGCGACACCGAGCGCCAGCTGCTGCTGCTCGAAGCCGCCGGATGCACCGCCAGCGAGATTTCGGACCGCCTCGGCGAGACCGACAAGACCATACAGGAGCGCCAGAAAGACCTCTCGCGCCGCCTCGGCATAGTCAACAAAAGCGCCTCGCGCGTGGCCAAGGCCATCTGCATGGGCCTCATCAGTCCGGCCGACGTGCATTTCCTGCCACGCCAGTGATATTCCCCATTAACACAACAACCACATGAAACGACTTGTTTATATCCTGCTCACGGTTGCATGCCTGGCTGCCCACGCCAAGCCTGTGGAGAGGACCGAGGCCCGCCGCGCGGCCCAGGGCGTGCTGCCCAGCAGCACCCTCGTCGACCTCACGTCGCAGCTTCCCTACACCAACCTCTGCCTTTTCGTTGCCGAAGAGGGAGGCTTTGCCCTCGTCAGCGCCGACGACTGTGCCGGCCCGCTGCTGGCATGGTCGGCCCACGGCACCTTCGGCATCAAAGATATGCCAGCCCACGTGGCCGCCTGGCTCGAAGGCTACGACCTCGAGGTGGCGCGACTGAGCCAGACCGACACCCGTTCGAGCGGCTGGGACGCCGACCCCGAGCCTCCGGCGACAACCGTGGCGCCGCTGCTCACCACCACCTGGGACCAAGACGGGCCCTACAACATCCAGTGCCCCGTGCCGCAGTATGGCGCCCGTCCGCCGTCAGGATGCGTGTCGATAGCAACGGCGCAGATCATGAAATACTGGAGCCACCCCGCCACGGGCTACGGCAGCCACAGCTATATCTGCGAAGGCTACGACAGCATCTCGGCCGACTTCGGTGCCACCACCTACAACTGGTCGGACATGCCCAACCTGCTGACCAGCACCACACCGATGCAGCAGGTCAACGCCGTGGCACAGCTCATCTTTCATGTCGGCGTGGCCGTCGAGATGGAATATGCCACCAATGCCAATTCGGGCAGTTCGGCCACCTCGCTCAGCTTTGGCAACCACAGCGAGGTGTGTGCCGAGAACGCCATGAAATACAACTTCAAGTACAGTCCGTTGATGCATTGCGAATACAAAGCCGACTATGACGACAGCGCATGGCATGCCATGCTGCGCGCCGAGCTCGATGCCGGACGACCTGTCTACTACACGGGCCGTGGCGGCGGCGGACACGCCTTCGTGTGCGACGGCTACAACAGCGCAGGCCTCTTCCACATGAATTGGGGCTGGGGCGGCTACTGCGACGGCTACTACGCCATCGGTGCGCTCAACCCGTCGTCGGGCGGCACTGGCGGCAGCACTTCGTCGACCTACAATCTCGACAACCGAGTCATCGTAGGCATCGAGCCCTTAGCCGACAGCCTCTGGGGGCAAGGCGGCACCATCACGGTGAGCTATACCGGCGATGGCGCCGGCACCGTCAGCGGCACCGGCACACATGCCTTCGGCGACACCGTGCATCTGCAGGCCACCGCCGTAGGCACCAACCGCTTTGCAGGATGGACCGACGGCTACCGCCACAACCCGCGCACCGTGGTGGTTACCGGCGGCAATATAGCCCTCGGCGCACGCTTCGCCACCCTCGGCGGCGACACCCTCGGCTACTGCGGCAACGGCCAGCGCCGCACCACCTTCGGCCGCGGCTCGGGCTCGCCCGAAGCATGGTGGGGCATACGTCTGCCGGCCGAGCTCTTCGCCGACGGACGCCAAATCACAGCCACACAATTCTTCGTAGACAGACCCGGCACCTTCGACGTGACCGTATTCTGCGGCTCGTCGGCACCGACAACCATCCTCTGCCAGCAGAGCGCCACCATAGGCGAAGAAATGACCAACGAATGGCACACCTTCCAATTCGACAGCGCTGCAACCCCCGAGGCAGGCCAGTCGGTGTGGGTCATCATGCACAGCACAGACATCCCCTACCCCGCCACCGCGACCTACAGCTCGGGCAACCAAAACGCCATGCTCTGGGGCAACAACAACCAGCCGTCGAGCAACTGGCGCAAATACAGCTACATGGTGCGGGCAATCACCGCCCCGGCGGCCGAGCCGCTGCCAGGCACCGACACCACAGGCACCGGCACCGACACCACAGGCATAGACATTGCCGTCGACATGATGACCGTCGGGGCAAGCCCCAATCCGGCATCGGACATGCTGACCGTGGAATGCGCCGACGGCGCCGTGCTGACCCTTGTCGACATGAACGGCCGCGTGGTGATGCAGACCACCCAGAGGGGGAGCCGCACGACGCTCGACGTCGGCCAGCTGCCGCAGGACACCTACCTGCTCTACGCCTCGACCCCCTCGGCCTTCGGCATGCGACGCGTGGCAATCATACATTGACAAAACTTACAAAACACTTAACTAAATATGCGACACGAAGTAGATTTTCTGGTCATAGGCTCCGGCATAGCAGGCCTAAGCTTTGCGCTCAAAGTGGCGCCCTACGGCAAGGTGTGCATCCTGACCAAAGGCGACGCCGCCGAAGGCAGCACCCGCTACGCCCAGGGCGGCATAGCCGCCGTGATGTACGACAGCGACTCGTTCGACAAACACATACAAGACACTCTGGTGGCCGGCGACGGCATCTGCGACCGCGAGGTGGTAGAGATGACCATCCGCGAGGCACCCGACCGCATCCGCGAACTCGTCCAATACGGCGTCAACTTCGACCTCGACCGCAAGGGCGCCCGCTTCGCCCTGCACCGCGAGGGCGGCCACTCCGAATTCCGCATCCTGCACCACAAAGACAACACCGGCGAAGAGATAGAGCGTGGGCTGCTCGAAGCGGCACGCCGCCACCCCA
>JAZNSV010000036.1:0-1543 GCA_045591485.1 Bacteroidales bacterium
TTCTGTCTCAGACGATTACATACTATATGTGCAAACCGAACTGAATCTCCGTCCAAGAAAACTTTTGAACTTTTCCTCCCCAAAACAAATCTTTTTGCTATCTTTGCACAACTGTGTTGCACTTGATAGTTGAATCTACGCAGGCAATAAATCACTCACCACGGGCAATAAAACACTTTGGATTGCCGTTATTCATGGCAAAAACACCTGAAGGATGAAAAGGACATTTGCCATTGCATTGCTGCTGGCCGTCGGCACAACGGCCTTCGCGCAGCGCCAGAAAGTCTCCGTCGGCAAGGACGGCGAGATGATAGTGAACGGCGACACCGTCGCCTATATCGAGAAGGAGGGCTGCAAGCTACTCAGCACGGAATGCGTCTTCACCATCGTGGACGCGAACGACGACCTGCTCATCACCGTGCGGCAGGAGAGTTTTACCGACAAGGAGAACCGTAGCCGCGAGTTCCCCGACGGCAGCCCGACGGCCTACCTCGTCTTCTCCTTCCGCGGCTGGGACGAGGTGGCGGAGGTCGACTCGCCCTTCTCGCCCAAGGAGGAGTCCGTGGCCAAGCTGGTGGCCCGCCACCGTCTAATCAAGGACCGACAGCTCGACCCCGAGGCTGTTCGTCAGTTCATCACTGCCAACGGTACCCGCTTCAGCGACCGCGAGCGCCAGCAGAACCAGCCGCCGGCCATCATCATTCAGCGATAAACGATAAAACCTACGAAAACAGGAATTATAGACTTGGCATTACAATAAACCACCCCTTTTAGCGTTATCTTCAAAAAATAAAGCAATGCAACAAGTAGTCATCAATGTCGAGAACCCTTCCATTTTGCCCAGCCTAAGGCGGGTCTTGAATGCTATGGAGGGAGTTAGTATTGTCCCCATGCCTCGGCGCCGACGCAGCGGTATAGAAGAGGCGGAGGAAGACATCCGCAAGGGTCGCGTATATAAAGCCGCCAGTGTGGATGATATGTTCGAGCAAATATTGGGGGCTTGAGGTATGTATAGCGTGGATATGACGACCAACTACGCATGATAATGACCAATACAGGAACCCATTCAGACCTATTTTAACCATGTTACAATCCGGAATCAAAGGACATCACGAACAAATTGTCACCCCTGCCATGAGCGCCGCGCGGGTGGGCAGCGGCCTGGTGGACGTGTTTGCCACGCCCATGCTGGTGGCGCTAGTGGAACAGACCTGCTACGAGAGCGTGCTGCCGCACCTCGACGAGGGGCAGGGCACCGTGGGCACGCTGGTCAACGTGAGCCACACCTCGGCCACGCCGATAGGAAAGCGAGTGTGGTGCGACAGCGAGCTGGTGGAGGTGGACCGCCGCCGGCTGGTGTTCCGCGTCAAGGCCTACGACGAGGCAGGCCCCATCGGCGAGGGCACTCACGAGCGTTTCGTCATCGACACCGCCCGTTTTATGGACAAGCTGAAAGGCAAAGGCTGAACAGTAGACATCACCTAAACATTAAATAGACAAAGTTTTGCCATGTGCAGAATTTTGTGTATTTTTGCATTTCAAT
>JAZNSV010000037.1:0-17304 GCA_045591485.1 Bacteroidales bacterium
CATTTCAATACTTTATCTATTATGGAACAACAACTGTTGATATACAATACTTTGAGTCGGCAGAAAGAACTCTTCCGTCCAATCAATGAAGGACATGTGGGCATGTATGTATGCGGTCCGACCGTCTATGGCGACGGACACCTGGGCCATGCACGCCCGGCCATCACCTTCGACGTGGTATTCCGCTACCTGCAACACCTTGGCTACAAGGTGCGCTACGTGCGCAACATAACCGACGTGGGTCACCTGGAGCACGACGCCGACGAAGGCGAGGACAAAATTGCAAAGAAAGCCCGTCTGGAACAGTTGGAACCCATGGAGGTGGCGCAGTACTACACCAACCGCTACCACGCCGCCATGGACAAGCTCAACGTGCTGCCCCCCAGCATCGAGCCCCACGCCAGCGGCCACATCATGGAGCAGATAGCCCTCGTGCAAAGCATCCTCGACGCAGGCTTGGCCTACGTCTCCAACGGCAGCGTCTACTTCGACGTGCGCAAATACCAGGAGAACACACACAAATACGGTCAGCTGAGCGGTCGCGTCATCGACGAGATGCTGGCCACCACGCGCGAACTCGACGGACAGGACGAGAAGCGCTTCCCCGGCGACTTTGCCCTGTGGAAGAAGGCTTCGCCCGAGCACATCATGCGCTGGCCCTCGCCCTGGAGCGACGGCTTCCCCGGCTGGCACGCCGAGTGCACCGCCATGGGCGCCAAATACCTCGGCTCGCCCTTCGACATACACGGCGGCGGCATGGACCTCGTCTTCCCGCACCACGAAAGCGAAATAGCGCAGTGCGTCGCCTCCACCGGCCACGCCCCCTGCCGCTACTGGATGCACAACAACATGATCACCATCAACGGCCAGAAGATGGGCAAGTCGCTGGGCAACTTCATCACCCTCGACGAGTTTTTCAATGGCAGCCACAAGGACAAAGACGGCAAAGAGATGCTCGACCAGGCCTACTCGCCCATGACCATCCGCTTCTTCATCCTGCAGGCCCACTACCGCTCAACCGTCGACTTCAGCAACGAGGCCCTGCAGGCTTCGGAGAAAGGCTTCTCCAAGCTTATGGAAGCCTATAAGGCCCTGAGCCGTATCGCCGCGGCTGCCGGTGCTGCCGGAGACTCCGGAATCGCCAGTCTCCGCCAGAAGTGCTACGACGCCATGAACGACGACTTCGCCACCCCGATGGTAATCAGCCACCTCTTCGAGGCTGCCAAGACAATCAACTCCGCCGTCAACGGCAAGTTGAAGCTCAACCAAGCCGATATCGACGAGCTGAAGGATGTCTTCGACACCTTCCTCTTCGGCATCCTCGGCATGCGCGACGAAGCCGCCGAAGGCGGCAATACGGGCTTGCTCGACGGCTTGATGCACATCATCCTCGACATCCGCGCCGCCGCCAAAGCCAACAAAGACTGGACCACCAGCGACAAGATACGCGACTCGCTGAACGCCCTCGGAGTCACCGTCAAAGACGGCAAAGACGGAGCAACCTATAGCTTCTAAGACATGAAGAAGATATTGACAACCCTGCTTACGACCGCCATGCTTCTGTGTATGGCGGCCTGCGGCAGCGAGCCGATTGCCGACCAGGTGACTGGCAACTACCGCTGCACCGTGACCGAATACACCCAGTACCAGAAAGACAACCAGTGGCGCGACACGTCGTATGTCTACAAAAACGACGGCACAGCCACCATCACCAAGGTCGACGACAAAACGGTCAACGTGGTCCTCAGTTCGCACCATTTCGGCGAAGGCACCTTCAACAACGTGGCGATAAGCGACATGAACTTTGTGGCCAACTTCTCCGGCACCGGCAGCGTGGAGCTTGCGGCCACACATTTCACCTACGATGCACGCCTCTCGGGTTCATACAGCCTCGAAAACAAGTCAATGGCCATCTCGGCCATGCTACAGGGCGTTTCCCCAAAACGTATTTTCACATTCAACAATATTTAAGACATGAAAAAAGCAGACTGGATACTCATCCTTTGCGTCATCATAGTGCTGGCGCCGTTCTTCATCCCCGCCACCGGCTTCTTCGACTGGTTCTGCCGCGCCACTGCGCAGCACCCTTACATCATGGCATTCTTCAAGTTCGCCATCCTCGCCACGCTTGGCGAGATGCTGGCCCTCCGCATCCGCGAAGGCGTCTACAACAAGCCGGGCTTCGGCATCGTGCCGCGCATGATGGTGTGGGGCTTTCTCGGCATGTGCATTGCCATGGCCATGGTCATCTTCAAGACCGGCGTACCTGCCTTCCTCGGCTCACTCGGCTGGCACGACGCAGCGGCAGTGTTCGGTGCTGCCGGGTTCTCTTGGGGCAAACTGGGCGTGGCCTTCGCCGTCAGCGTGCTGATGAACTCTATCTTCGCCCCGGTGATGATGACCTTCCACAAGTGCACCGACATACACATCACCGACAACGGCGGCACCGTGCGCGGACTGCTCCGCCCGATGAAGATGCGCGAGATATTCGCCCACAAGGTCAACTGGGACATGCAGTGGAACTTCGTAATCAAGAAGACCATACCCCTCTTCTGGTTCCCGGCCCACACCATCACCTTCATCCTGCCCCCGACCTTCCAGGTGCTCTTTGCCGCCCTGCTGGGCGTGGCGCTGGGCCTGATACTTGCCATCAAGAAATGAAGAAGTTTCTTATAGGTTTAGTGGGCTTAATGGGTTTAATGGGTTCCTTGAGAGCCCAAAGCCCCTTCAGCCTCGACTGGCACGGCTTCGTCAATCCGCACTACTACGCCGACAGCCGCTCGGTGGTGGGTGGCCGCGAGGACATGATGCTCTTCTACCCCAAGCCTATCGTGCTCGACAGCCTGGGGCGCGACATCAACGACGGCTGGCAGGCCGACATGCTGGCCATCACCGCCCGCCTGGGTCTGCGCGTCAAAGGGCCCGACATGCTGGGTGCGCGGACCAGCGCCTACGTCGAGGGCGACTTCACCGGCGCCACCAACGCCACCATCAACAACCTGCGCCTGCGCCACGCCTACATCGACCTGCAGTGGCAGCACCATCGCGTGGTGGCTGGCCAATACTGGCATCCCATGGTGGTGCACGAGATTATGCCCATGACCAACCCCCTCAACATGGGTGCCCCCTTCCACCCCTACTCGCGTCAGCCCCAGGTGCGCTACACCTACAGCCTGGGCCACCTCGAGGCGGTGGGCGTGGCGGCATGGCAGCTCGACAATATGAGCCAGGGCCTGCTCAACGGCGCTCCCGCCAGCAGCACCCTTTTCGCCCGCCACAGCCTCATTCCCGAACTCAACCTGCAGCTGCGCCGCCGCACCGAGCGTAGCCTGCTGGGCATGGCCTTCAATCTCAAGAGCCTGCAGCCCGTGGTGCCCGACCCCGAAGGGCGGCTGATGCGTCAACCCTCCTTCTCGCTCTTCGGCTCCTACCGTGGCAAGCACATTACCGTCCGCTCGCAGGCCATCTTCAACAACAACCTCTACGAGATAGCGTCGATGGGAGGCTACACCCTCATCTACAACGACTCGACGGGCCGCTGGGGCGCGCTCGACGAGGTCTTCACCACCCTGTGGGTCGACCTCGAGCGCAACCATGGCCACTGGCGCCCAGGCCTCTTCTGCGGCATCGGCCTCAATACCACCCCCAGCTACAATATAGACTACGACCCCAACGACAGCTTCTACCGCATGGGTCGCGGCCACGACATGGGCGCCCTGTGGCGCATCCAGCCACGCCTCACCTACACAACGCTCACCGGCTTGGACTTCACCGCCGAGGCAGAATACACATGGGCCGGATACTATGGCGCCCCCGTGGGCAACCTGCGCCTCTCCCTCAGCATGGTCTACAACTTTTAACCCTTCTGCCGGCAGGATGCCGGCGCTCCGACAATGACCAACTACCACACCCACAGCACCTACTGCGACGGCAAGGCCTCACTGCGCGAGATGGTCGACTTCGCCGTAGCCCATGGCTTCACGGCCCTCGGCTTCAGCGGCCACTCTCCCCTGCCATTCGACAACACCTATTCCATCACCGACTACGACGGCTACTGCCGTGAAGTGCGCGCCCTGCAGCAGGAATACCAAGACCGCATACAGATATCCCTCGGCCTTGAATTCGACTATGTGCCCGGCATGCTCGAGGACTTCACTCCCCTGATAAAGCAAGGCGGGCTGGACTATTCCATCGGCAGCGTGCACCTCATACCCGTGCCCGGCACCACGCCGCGCGACGGCAACGACCTCTGGATGATAGACGGCTCCCGCTACGAGCGCTACGACGAAGGCCTCAACCGCCTCTTCGGGGGCGACATCCGCGCCGGTGTACGCGCCTATTTCCACAACGAGAACGCCATGCTCGAACGCAACCGCCCCACCATCCTCGGCCACCCCGACAAGATAGCCATGCACAACCGCAGCCGTTACTTCACGGAAGACGAGCCGTGGTATGAAAATCTGGCCCTGGAGACCCTCTCGCTGGCCCATGAGCTGGGCGTCATCGTCGAGGTGAACACCCGCGGCATCTACAAAGGCCGCCACCCCGACTACTACCCCTCGCGCCGCCTCATCAAGGCCATGAAGCAATGGCGCATCCCCGTCATCGTCAGCACCGACGCCCACGCCCCGGCCGACCTGCTACTTACCGAGGGCGCCTACGAGTTCCTTCGCGAGATAGAATACCCAGAGGTGGTAAGAAAAATTAAAAGTGAAAAGTGTCACTAATATCATTAATCACTAAACAAGAAAGGCTGACGCATTTGATGCGTCAGCCTTTTTCTTTTTTCGTATCTCTCTCACGTTTTATACTTTTAACTTTTCACTTTTAATTTTTAACTTTTAACTTTTCACCTCACTATCATCTTGCGCACGGCGGTGCCGCTCTGGCCGGTGAGGCGCACGTAGTAGGCGCCCTTGGCCATCTGGCTCACGTCAACTCTGTGCTTTGTGACCTCGTTCTCCGAGCTGTAGACCACGCGGCCGCTCTGGTCGATGACGTTCAGGCTCACGGCCTCGCCCGCCTCGACGGCCACCACACTGCTGGCGGGGTTGGGATAGAGGCTGATGCCCTGGGCATAGTCGGCACCTTCTATGCCCAGCGTGCCAAACTGCAGCGCGTCGCTCCATTCGCTGCGGCGGTCGTCGCTGCATACAGCGCGTACGCGCACGCTGTGCTGGCTGCCCGGCTCAAGGTCTGTGAAGGTGTAGGTCGTGGCGTTAGCGCTGACTATCTCCTGACCGTTGTCGAGCTGCAGCTCCCAAGCGGTCTCCTCGCCGCCGAGTGTCCAGCTGACGGTTGCCGTTGTAGCCGTCACAGCGGTGGCCGTCAGGCCGCTCGGCGCAATGCATTCTGCGGGCGTCGGCGGCACATAGGCCTCGGCGGTGGCAATGGTGGTGGTGACCCATTCAGAACGCAGTGTGTCGCACACCGTACGCACACCGACGGTGTATGTGGTGCTGGCGGCAAGGCCGCCGAATGTAAACACGGTGCTGTCGGTCGTTTGGCCTGCCGCAGCATCATTCCACACCTCGCCGTCTATTATGGCCACCTCATAACTGTCGGCATCGCCGTTCCAGCTAATGCTGACGGTAGAGTCTGTCGATTCGGCAGCAAGGTCTGTGGGTGCGAGGCACACAATGGGCTCTGTCGTATCGCCCACGGTCGTCAGCGTGACAAACGATGCTATCGAGGTATCGACCCCGGGGTCGCAGACGGCCCGCACGCTCACGGTGTATGTCGTGAGGCTGTCGAGCCCGCCGATGACGCATTCGGGGGTGCTTTCAATCTGATATTCCTCGCCGTCGAGGTAGACGGCCCATTGCTGCTCGTCGCCTACCGGAGTCCATGAGACGACGGCCATATTTGTCGCCACGCTGTCAACAGTCAGCCCGGCAGGTGCATGGCAACTGACCACCTTGACAAATATGTTGTCGACGGCTGCAGGCGGGTTTGTGCCCGCGTTGTAGTCGTTGTGCCAGTAGAACACCAGACGCCAGCGGTCTGCCGTCGGCACACTGGTTTCGACATCCACATGCTGCCATGTGCTGTCGCCCTGAAGCTGTGCACCGCCGTCGAGGGCCAGCCAGCCTTCGGGCAGGTTCAAGTGGTTCAATCCGGCAATGTCGGCGTTGTTCAGCGGATTGAAGCTGCTCGGTGCCAAAAACACACGCATATAATCGTAGTTTGTCTCTCCCATTCCGCGCCAATCGTAGCTCACCTGGTAGTCGCCGGGCTCGGCTATGTCGAGCACCCGGTAGGCATAGGCATTGGTATGGTTGCTGGGCGAGTAGTTATTGCCGAGGCCTTGGCTGCTGCTGATATACAGGCTTGCCGAGTCGCCGTGGCCCGTGGCCGAGCCTATGGCCCAGCGGTTGTTTGTCCCGCCCGCCATGCGCCACAGGCCGTTGTCTGTGGCTGTGCTGTCGAATGTGGTGCTGTAGGGGAAGCTGTCTACGGGCACCATGTCATTCACCACTACGATGTGTGTAGCCGAGTCGCTGCCGTAGGCGTTGGTGGCCGTAAGGCTGACGGTGTCGGTGCCACCGGCATAGTAGACGATGACGATGGTATCTTCGTCGATATCGAACGAGGCCAGGCCATTGTTGGCCATGGTCGAATTCCACGTCCATATTGTACCTTCGGCAACTCCTTCGAGCATCTGTCCGGCGAAGGTCACCTCTGTGCCGGCTTCTGCCAAGGTGGTGCCCACTATGTCTATCACGGGCTCGTTGGCCTGGCGCACGCAGATGTCGCGCAGGCGCATGCCGTCGTCGCTGTTTTCGATCACATGTCTGAAGGCCACACGCACCGTCTGGCCGCGATAGGCGTCGAGGCTGGCGCGGCGCACAGCCCAGGCGCTTGTCCCGTAGCTCTCGGCCAGCAGGGTGTCGGTGAAGGCTCCGAGGCTGTCGGCCCCGCTGGGCGAGACAAGTACCTCATAGTATACATCGCGTATATCCCAGTGGTTGCCGTAGACCTGCCATGCCAGCAAGAACCCCGACTCGTCGGGAATGGCTATCTGCGGGCTTATGAGCCAGTCGTCGGTGCCGTAGAAGCTCAGCGGACCGCTTAGGTAGCTGCCGTTCTGGCTGCGGTTCCAGCATTCGCCGTTGCCGTCGGCGTCTATCGTCTGCCAGCACACCATGTCGTATTGTGTGGCCAGGCTGAGGGTGTATGGGAAGTTGGTCACCGTGGTGCACTGCCGTGCATACACCGTGCGGCTCAGCGACGTGGTACCCACGCTGTTGGTGGCCGTTGCCGTGAGGGTGTCGATGCCCGCGGCGCTGTAGCTGATGCTGATGGTGCTGTCGGTTGTGCCGCTGATGGTGGCCAGTCCGGCGGCGGCCATCGTCGAGCTCCAGCTATAGGTGGTGCCGGTCTCCCAGCCGCTGCTCATCACGATGCTGAAGGTCGTGTCCTCGCCCACATCTACCGAGGCAGGGCCTGCGATGCTGAATATCGGCACGGCAGGCTGGCTGATGGCCACATTGCGCAGACGCAGGCTGCCGCCGCCAGCCACATGGCGGAAGGCCAGACGTATGGTCATTGCGCCGTAGCCCTCGAGGCTGGCAGTGCGGGTGGCAAAGCTGCTCGACGTGTAGCTCTCGCCGAATATGGAGTCGGTGAAGCTGGCCATCGCCGTGTCGCCCGTGGGCGACACACGCACCTCGTAGGTGCATCCGCTGTGGCCGCGCACAAGCCACGACAACTCCACCCCTTGGGCTATGGGAGGCATGGCAATGGGCGGAGTGATCACCCAGTCGTCGGCCTCCGACGAGCCGAGGTAGCGCGGCGTGAGGCCGCTGCCGCCGCGGGCCCACGTGCCGGCACCGGCCGGTGTCCAGCATTGCAGCGGGTCGTTGGCATAGAGGTCGAGGCTCCACGGCAGCGTTATCGGCGCCCCGCAGTCGACCACCGTCACCACACGCTGCGCCGTAGCGCTGCCATGGGCGTTGGTGGCCGTAACCACCACGGTGTCTGTTCCGCCGGCGGTGTACACGATGCTGGCCGTGTCGGCTGTGGCGCTGATTACGGCCTGCCCTGCCGACGCCATGGTCGAGCTCCAGCTGTAGACCATCGTGCCCGGCGCGCCCGAACTGATGTTGGCCGCAAACACCGCCGTGTCGCCGCGCATCAGCGTGGCCGGACCGTCGATGCTCACCTGTGGCTCATAGGTCTGCACAACGCTCACATCGTCGATGATGACATACGAATTGCCCGTGCAGTTGTGGTGGCGGAAGACGATATGCACCGTCTGTCCGGCATAGGCGTCGAGGCAGAAGTTGTGGTGCGTGTGGCCGCCGTAGAACGGCATGTAGTGGTCGCTCTGCGTGAGGGTGTATTCCTCGACAGGGGCCACCCCTTCGAGCGACTCAACCGTGGCGGCTGTGGCCACATAGACCGACACGTGCTCGGCAGGCCACGCCCCGTTGAGGCAGGCCACATAGTATTCGGCCCAGACGCCCGATGCATCGTCGGGGATGGCAATGGCGGGACTGAAGATATAGTTGTCGGGGGTCAGGTCCTGGCCCGTGTTCTCGTCGTACGACTCGCTGTAGATGAACGCTGTGCCCGAATGCGGCTGTTCGGCATACTCGTCGTAGCCCAGCTTCCAGTTGTAGTTGTCGCCGTCGGCGTCGACGAGGGTCCAGGCCGCAAAGCCCGACTCGAATCCTTCGGTCCACGGCAGCTCGGTCACCTGTGCCCGCACCGCCATGCTGCCGATAAGCATCAGCAGGGTGCCAATCAATGTCTTTTTCATTGTCTCTTTAATTATTGAATGGTATGTTGATAAAAATATATAATCAACTGATGTATAGTGTTGTTATTGGTGCTGTGCCAGAAATGGCAGTAATGCAAATATACAAAATTATTTTCATTCTGAGCATTCTTCACGCGCTTTTTTATGGGCAGGCATAAAAAGCGAGGGGCGGCTCCTGGTGGAGCCGCCCCTCGGCGACAAATTGTCATTGTTGGTGTTACTACTTCACCACGAGCTTGCGCACGGCGGTGCCGCTCTGGCCGGTGAGGCGCACATAGTAGGCGCCCTTGGCCATCTGGCTCACGTCGACGCTGTGCTTCGTGGCCTCGCTCTCCGAGCTGTAGACCACGCGGCCGCTCTGGTCGATGATGTTCAGGCTTACGGCCTCATTGGCCTCAACGGCCACCATGCTGCTGGCGGGGTTGGGGTAGAGGCTGATGCCGAGGGCAGACTCGACATCGGCGATGCCGAGGGTGCTGAACTGCAGGGCTGCGCTCCAGCCGCTGCGGCTGGTCTCGCTGCATACGGCGCGCACGCGGACGCTGTGGTCGCTGCCCGGCTCAAGGTCGGTGAAGGTGTAGGTAGTGGCGTTGGCACTGACGAGCTCCTGGCCGTTGTCGAGCTGCAGCTCCCAAGCGGTCTCGTTGCCGCCGGCGGTCCAGCTGACGGTGGCCGTGGTGCGGTCGTGGCTCACAAGGGTGAGACCGGTCGGTGCGTTGCAAGGATCGCCGGGCTGCGGGCCGGGGCCGGGAGTGCTGCCAACGGCGGCGAAGCTCACATTGTCGACAGCTGCTGGGGGCTGGGTGCCGACGCTTCCGTCGTTTCTCCAGTAGAAGAGCAGGTACCAGTTGCCGGCGGTCAGCTCGACGGTGTCGGCGCGGTTGGTCCAGGTGCTGTCGAGGTTGAGCTTGTAGTTGGTGCCGTTGTAGTCGAGGGCAATCCAGCCAGCAGGCGTACCCGTTGTGCTGTAGGTGGGTGTGGTGGCAGTGATGTTCTCAGTGCCGGGCACGAGGAGCACACGCAGGTAGTCGTAGGTGCCTTCGCCGTGTGCCCTCCAGTCAAAGCTGACTACGTAGTCGCCTGCGGTGGCTACGTTGAAGAGGCGGTAGGCGTAAGCTTTGGATTCGGTGCCAGTAGCGTAGTGGTTGCTCGTGCCGTTGTCGTCGCTGATGTAGAGGGCCTGGCTGCCACTGTTGTGTGCGGCGGCGCCGATAGCCCAGGTGTTGCTGCCCATGGTGTTGCTGATGGCCCAGACGTTGTCGTCTGCGGACTCAAAGCCGGTGCTGTAGGGCAGTGTGTAGGCGTGGTCGGTGGTGCGGAAGGTGGCAGTGGCCATGCGAGCGGTGTCGGTGCCGCCGCAGAAGGCGCGGATGCCGACGGTGTACTCAGTCGTGCCGCTGAGGCCGCTGAGCAGGTAGGTGCTGTCGGTGGCCATGCCCAGTTCCTGTCCGTCGAGGTAGACAATCCACTGCGTCTGGCCCGCAACCGGCGTCCAGCTGACGGTGGCGGTGGTCTCATTGACATCGCTCACGGCGACATTGCTCACCATGCGGCAGGCGTCGAGAGGTTCAACGTTGATTTCGTGGAAGTACATGTAGTTGCTGCCCGTCGAGCCGATGACGACGCGGTTGCCCGTGCCGGTGTAGCTGTCGAGGTATGCAATCTGTTCGGTGACATCGGAGCTGCTGTTGGCGTGCGGCAGGGCCACGGTCTCGACCCAGGTGATGGTGCCGTCGCTCTCCATGACGCCGACCTGCATCGAGGTGGCGCTGCTGCTGGTGGCGGCCACACTGAGGCGCACCTGTGCGCCGCTCAGAGGCTCGGCAATCTCGGGCAGGGCAAACCATGCGCCGGTCGAGTAGGTGTAGACGTAGTAGTTGCCGTTGCTGCTGCTGCGGTAGAAGTTCTGCCAATCGAAGCAGGTCAGGTCGCCAGCGGCAGAGGCTGCCTGCAGTTCGGCCTGGCCGAAGTGGTAGGGCAGGTGCTGCTGAGCGCAGTCGGTGACGATAGAGATGCTGCTCGACTCATAGTTGCCGCCCTCGCAGGTGCCCACAACGCGCAGCATGTAGTAGCTGCCGGGCTGCAAGCCGCTGACGGTGGCCGTGCTGGCAGTGACGGTGACAGCGTCGGTCCAGACGGTGTCGGCCGCCTGCTTGTACTGCACGGTGTAGCTGTCGCCGATACCAACCCATTCCAAGGTTGCCGACACGCTGTCGACATCGGTCACCACAACAACGGGTTTGTAGCAGTTGTTGGGTTCAACCTCGTTGCAGTCGCCGAAGAATTTGACGTCGGGAATGTTGTTGCTCGAGCTGAAGCTGTAGCTGCTGATAGTGGCAGGATCGTAATTGGTATTGTCGCTGTGGACATAGATGGCGGAGCCGGTGGTAGTGGAAGTGTAGGCCCACTGCTTGCGGCCATCGTAGCTGGTATAGTGGCCGGTGTTGTTGTCGATGGTGACGATGATATTGCCGGTGCCGCTGATGGTGTAGGGCATATTGAAGGGTATCTCGACCCAGCCAGCCTCATCGGAGACGAAGCTGAATTCCGAAACCACCTGAACGTGGTTGGCAACGCTGATGGGCGTGGTGCCCGAGAAGCTGCTCTGGCTGGTTTGGCCGATATAGACGTCGATCTTCACGTTGTGGGTGTCGGGCATATCGTTGTAGAAGGCCAGGCCGGTCAGCTGCGTCACGTCTTCGCCTACCGAGCTCAGGGGGTAGATGGTCTGGGTGAGCGAGTAGCGGTCGCGGTCGTAGATAGGCACAACATCGGTGGTGGTGGAGTGGTTGCCGCTGATTTCGTTGCAGGCCTCGCCAAGGTTGACAGCGTTGGAGGCGCTGAATCTGACGGTGACGCCCGTAGCGGTGTCGACGGCGCACACTGCACGGAGGGTGGCCTCATACATGATGTCGGTCACCAAGCCGTCGAAGAGGTGATAGTCGATGCCGTCGGCTGTGAAGACGGTCGTCGTGCTGTCGGCAAGATTGAGGAGGGTGATGTCGACGCTCTGGATTTCGGTTCCGCGCGAATCGGGAGTCCACATATAGCCCACGGCCTGCGGGTTGCTGCCGGTGCGCACCAGGTTGGTGATGGGGTAGCAGTTGAGGTCGGTGGTGAAGGTGGCCATGCCGCGCGGGTCGCTGACGCTGCCGTCGGCGCAGAGGGTCTGCACCCAGGCGTAGTAGGTGGTGCCGGGCTGCAGGTTGGTGAGGATGGCAGTGTTGTCGGTCACCTCAATCGAGTCGGCCATGGCGATATTGTTCACTGTGCCATACTTGACGCGGTATCCGTTGGCACCCTCGACGGCAGGCCAGGTGACCGAACCCTCGTTGGGGCCGATGCTCGTCGAAACAACGCTGATGCTGGACGGACGGCGGCAGGGGTTCATCTGCGAGATGTACACGTTGTCGAGGTAGCCGGACTGGTAGCTGTGGTTCGAGGCAAAGACGATGTAGCCGGTATCGGTGATGCTCAGCGTGTCGGTGGTGAACTCATAGGTGGTCCACGAGCCGCTGGTGTTGGTGTTCATCAGCAGGTGCCAGGTGCTCTCGTCGTTGGGGTCGGTGGCGGCATAGACGCCGATGAAGCTCGAGCTATAGTAGTAGTCGAAGCTTATCTCAAGCTCGTTGAGCGGAGCCGGCAGCAGCGGGGTGGCCACCACCGAGCGGTTGCTCGAACTGCTGGAGCAGTACATGTACAATACTTTGCCGCGGGTGCTGTTGTAGTTATATACATAAGGATAAACGGTGCTGCCGCTGACGTAGGACTGTACGCGCTGCCAGCAGGTGGGGAAGTTGGGGCTGCCGGAGAGGTAGCTGTCGAAGTTGTCGTCGAGCGGGAATACGAGCGGCACGCACTCGGAGTTGAAGGTGCCGGTGGTCCAGCTGTTTTCGTTCACGGTCTCGCTGCAGGCCGAGCGCAGGAAGTAGTAGTAGAGCGTGGCGGGCTGCAGGCCGGTGGCGGTGAACGAGGTGTCGCCGGCGGCGATGTTGAAGGTCAGGGCCGCGGGGCCGGTGAGGCTGTCGCCGGTGTTGACCACGAGCACATAGCCGGCATTGTTGTCGGTGCTGAGGTCGGTCCAGCCGAAGAGGGCATCTTCGGTGCCGGGATCAACGCTGACGTTGATCGGGCGCATGCAGGCTGCCGACTCGATGCTGAGGTTGTCGATGTGCAGGTCGTTGTCGCCGCCAGAGACGGTGCTCTCGCCGTAGAAGGCCACTCTGATGGTCTGTCCGCTATAGGCAGTCAGGGGGACGGTGATGGTGCGTGCATTCTCGTTGAGGCTGGTGTAGGCCTCGTCGTCGCGAGCGGCGTCGGCGCCAAACTGGTAGACCGGAGTCCAATGCATGCCGTCGGTGCTGACAGCCACCACAAAGCGGTCGTCGTTGCCCACGGCCTGCGGAGCGTTGCTGGTGTTATAAGCAGTCAGAGCTGCGTCGAAGTTGAGGATATAGCTCTCATCGCCCAGCGTGATGGAGGGCGACACAAGCCAATAATTGACGGATGTGCCGTAGATGTTGACCTTCACGTGGCGCGAAGCGCCCATTGCGGTGGTCGAGGTGCCCCATCCGGAGGTGATGGTAGTGAGGGTGGGCATAGTGTCGAAGAGGCCACTGTAGCGGCTCCAGCAGACGCTGAAGGAGCTCCAGTCGTCGAAGTTCTCGGACCAAGGAGTGGTCTCGGGAGCGCAGGGAGTGGTGAAGCTGAGGCGCGACGACCATCCGGTGGTGACATCGCCGCAGATGCTGCGCGCCCAGAAGTAGTAGGTGGTGTTGGGCAAGAGGTCGGTCACGACGGCTACGGTGTCTTCGAGGCTGCCGAGGTCGGTCAGCAAGCTGTCGGCCGGCACGGTGCCGGTGGTGGAGATGTAGTATTCGTAGGTGGCTTCTGCGGCGCTGTGCCAGCTGATGGTGGCGGTATTGTAGGCGAGAGCCGTGAGGGCTACGCCGGTCGGGCGCTTGCAGCTGGCCGACTGTATGGTGACGTCGTCGATGTAGTTGCCGTAGCCGTTGGAGCAGTAGACGCGGAAGGCCACATGGAAGATATCGCTGCTGGTGAGCGAGGTGGTGTCGATATAGGTGGTGTATTCGGTCCAGACGCTGTTGTTGCTGCCGAAGGTGGCTATCTGGCGGAAGCTGGCGGGGTTGGCCGGGTCGGTCATCAAGCCGACGTCGATGCGCGAGCTGCCGCTGCTGTTGATTTTGCCCCAGAAGTTGATTTCAAGCTCGGCGGGGTCGGTGCCTTCGGGCATGGCGGGCGAGATGAGGTATTGGTCGGCATAGGGGTAGAAGTACATGCACTGCGTGCCGGCGTGGGGGCTGGTGGTGCTGACGTAGTGGTTGTCGCTGCTGGAGGTGCTGGTTTTGATAAACGACCAGCAGAGAGGCTCGGTGCCGGTGCCGGAGGGCATGCCCTCAAATGTTTCCACATAGGGCAGTTCGACGAGGGGCGAGCAGAGGGTGTAGGCCGAGACGGTGTTGCTCCAGAGTATTGTGCCGTCGCTGCAGTTGGTGCCCACGCGGAAGGTGTAGCCGGTGCGGGGGCTGAGGCCGTCGATAGTGGCCAGGGTGTCGGTGGCGGCGTCGGCGTCGGTCCAGGCGGTGTCGGCGGCAGCCTTGTACTGCACAGCCCAGCTGCTCTCGTCGGCGCCGCGGGCCCAGCGCAGGTCGGCGCTGGTCTCGCCCACGCTCACCAAAGCGAGGTTGGGTGCCAGGCAGTCGAGGTTGCACTCGCCATAGAAGGCGATGTCGGGGCGCTTGTCGGTGAGCGCGCTGAGGCTGACGCTCAGGTTGACCGGGTCGGGGTTGGTGCCGTCGTTGTAGTAGTAGACGGTGGTGCCGGGGGCCGTGTGCGAAGCCCAGGTGTAGCCGCTGCCGTCGTAGGAGCCGGTGTTGTTGTCGACCACCACCACAATGTTGGCATGCTCGCCTGTGAGTTCATAGGGTGTGTCGAACATGATGGCGTTGAAGCCTGCGTGCGAGGTCATCTGTGCGCCCTGCGCCACGCGGGTCAGTTGGCTGGCGGGGATGGCCGTCGAGGTGGTGAGGGTGGTCTGGTCGGTTTCGCCGATGTAGACGTCGACGGTGTAGATCTTGGTGCGGTCCTGGATGGAGTTGAAGGCTATGCCCGTGATGCCGCCGGTGATCGACGCCGCTGCCGAGGCAGGGTAGATCATCTGGCTGTAGCCATAATTAAAGAAGCGGTGGAAGGGGGCGTAGTTGTTGTTTGTCGAGTTGTCGCCCAAGGTGCCGCAGCTTGCGGTGGTGAAGGGCACGACGACGGCCGTGGCAGTGTCGGGGGCGCAAACGGTGCGCATCTCGACGGTGTACTGGGTGCCGCCGTTGAGGCCGGTGATGAAGGTGCCGGTGCCCTCGTCGTAGAGCACATCCCACTCGCGGACGATGCTGCTCGAGTCGCGCAGTATGAAGTGCACGCCGCTCTCGTCGATGCCGCGACCGTTGCCGACATACTGCCAGCTGATGTAGGCCGAGTTGAAGGTGACATTGCCGAGGGTGACCTGCTCTATGGGGTAGCAGCTGCGGGCAGTGGTGAAGGAGCCGTAGGCGCGCCAGTTGGTGGTGTCGCCGTCGCAGTTGCCGCGCACCCACACGTAGTAGGGCGTGAAGGCTGCCAGGTCGCTGATGGCGATCGAGGTGTCGGTCAGGTTATCCATAAAGATGGCCGTGGCGGCGTTGGTGTTGGGGCTGTTGACGGTGTTGAGCAGCACATCGTAGGCCGATGTGGAGCCGCCGGTTTCGGGCACCCAGCTGATGGTGGCGCTCTGGTAGGTGATGTCGCCGACGCTGACGCTCGCCGGGCGGCGGCAGTCGCCAGCCACGTTGACGAGCACATCGTCGATATAGTTGCCGTAGCCGTTGTTGCAATAGACGCGGAAGACCACGTAGAACGGCTCGTCGGCGGTGAGGGTGGTGGTGTCGGTGTAGAACGAGTATTCGGTCCAGGTGCCGCCGTTGCCGCTGCGGCTGAACATGGGTCGGAAGGTGGTGAGGTCGGCGGTGTCGGTCATAAGGCCGGCGTCGATGCGCGAGTTGCCGTTGTTGCTGATTTTGCCGAAGAAGCTGATCTCAAGGCTGGCAGGGTCGGTGCCGGCAGGCATTACGGGCGAGATGAGGTATTGGTCGGCATAGGGGTAGAAGTACATGCACTGCGTGCCGCTGTGGGGGCTGCTGGTGCTGACGTAGTGGTTGTCGCTGCTGGAGGTGCTGGTCTTCACAAACTTCCAGCAGAGGGGCTCGGTGCCGGTGCCGGAGGGCATGCCCTCGAAGCCTTCGGCGAAGGGCAGCGCGATGTCGCCACAAGCGGTGCGGAAAGTGGTAACGCTGATCAAGGCAGTGTCGCCGTCGCCGCAGAGGGCGCGCACGCCGACGGTGTAGGCCGTGTTGGCGCTGAGGTTGCTGAAGGTGTAGGTGCTGTCGGTGGCGGTGGCTTGCAGCTCGCCGTTGAGGTAGACGAGCCAGCTGCTCTCGGTGCCGAGGGCGGTCCACGCCATGGTGGCCGTGCTCTGGTCGACCTGCTCGGCGCGCAGGTTGTAGACCGCCGGGCAGGTAATCTGCATCAAGTGCACATTGTCGATAGCCGCCGGAGGCTGTGTGCCTATCGAGCCGTCGTTGGTCCACATGAATACGATGTCGTAGTTGCCGGCAGCCGGTATCTGGAATGTGGCAGCCTCGGTCTGCCATGCCGACTGCAGGTTCAGTCGATGCGAAATCTCGACCCAGCCCGCAGGGATATAGCTGAGGAACTCATACTCACTGGTATAGCTGTCGGGCAGGACGTTGGCGGTGTAGGTGGCACTGTCGCTCGGCACGGCGAACACACGCAGGTAGTCGTGGTTGACGTTTTCGCCATAGCCCTTCCAGTCGAAACTCAGGCCGTATTCGCCCACTTCGGCTGCAAACTGGAAACGTGCCCAGCTGACCGACGTGGTGGCAATGGAGTAGGCATTGCTCACGCCGTTGTCGTTGGAGATGTAGAGCGACTTGCTGCCGCCGTTGTTGGTGGCGCTACCCACGTACCAGCCGTTGCTGCCGTTGGTGAGAGTCCATTCGGACACATCGCCCTCGAAGTTTGTCGAGTACGGGAGGGTAACCTGCGCCTGCGCTCCTATGGGCAGCAACATGGCCGCCGCGAGCGCCAAAAACAGTAGGTGTTTTCTCATGATGATTATTATTTTTGGTTAAACTAATTTGATTTCCGGTTTCGTAAATGTCTGGGTTCTATAGTGTCGTGAGTTGGCCTGTCGTCGAAAAACCAGCGTCAAAGTTAGGAATTTTTTTCGAAACATGCAAATTTTTAACATTATTTTTATCTTTTTTTTTCGCTCGTTCCACCCGCCAAAAGTCATGCTCAACGTAAGCTCCCCCTCTGCCGTTGTACGATACATGTACGATACATGAACGATACTTGTACGATTGCCAAACGTACAAATATCGTACATATATCGTTGAAGTATCGTACAACGGGTGAAGGGGTACACTATATGATATTGATTTAGTGCGCAATAGAGCGATATTTGG
>JAZNSV010000038.1:0-8229 GCA_045591485.1 Bacteroidales bacterium
CATGGCTACGATCCGACTTTATCAAGCGTCAGCCGTTATTCGGCCCAGACGGCCTGCAGGTTGCGGTCGCCGTAGGCGTCGTCGATCTTGCTGATGGTGGGCCAATACTTCTCCACGTGAGGCAGCGGGAAGGCTGCTTTCTGGCGGCTGTAAGGCAGAGTCCACTCATCGGCGCAGACCACCTGCATGGTGTGCGGGGCGTTGCATATCGGGTTGTTCTTCTCGTCGCTCTTGCCGGTCATGATATCGTCGATTTCCTGACGGATGGCGATCATGGCGTCGCAGAAGCGGTCGAGTTCGCTCAGCGGCTCGCTCTCGGTAGGCTCGACCATGAGGGTGTTGTGCACCGGGAAGGCCACGGTGGGAGCGTGGAAGCCATAGTCCATGAGGCGCTTGGCGACGTCGCCGACGCTGACCTTAAGGCTGAACTCGCTGAAGTCGACAATCATCTCATGGCCGCACATGCCGTTCTTGCCAGTGTAGAGTATCTTATAGTACTTCTGCAGACGGGCGCGGAGGTAGTTGGCGTTGAGGATGGCGTGGACGGTGGCCGAAGTGAGGCCTTCTCCGCCGAGCATCAGCAGGTAGCCGTAGGTGGTGGGCAGGAGCATGGCGCTGCCGTAGGGGGCTGCAGCCATGGTGTTGCCCTTCTGACCGCCGACTTCGACCACGGGGTGCGTGGGCAGGAAGTCGACCAGCTTCTGGCTGACGCAGATGGGGCCTACGCCGGGGCCGCCGCCGCCGTGAGGCATGGCGAAGGTCTTGTGCAGATTCAGGTGGCACACATCGGCGCCCATGAAGCCGGGGCTGGTGAGGCCCACCTGGGCATTCATATTGGCGCCGTCCATATAGACGAGAGCGCCCATGCTGTGGATGATATTGATGATATCGAGGATGCCCTCTTCGAAGGCGCCGTGGGTCGACGGGTAGGTGATCATCAGGCAGCTGAGGGTGTCCTTATACTGTTCGGCTTTGGCGCGCAGGTCGTCGATATCGACATCGCCGCGTTCGTTGCACTTGACGACGACGACGGTCATGCCGGCCTTGGCGGCGCTGGCGGGGTTGGTGCCGTGAGCGCTGGCGGGGATGAGGCAAACGTTGCGCTGACCCTGGCCGTTGGCGATATGATAATTGCGGATGACGGTCAGACCGCTGTACTCGCCGTAGGCGCCCGAGTTGGGCTGCAGCGAGCAGCCGGCGAAGCCGGTGATGACGGCCAGACGGCGCTCGATATCGTGGATCATCTCGAGGTAGCCCTCGGCCTGGTCGGCGGGCACGAAGGGGTGCATGCCGCCGAACTTGCTCCAGCTGAGGGGCATCATCTCGGCGGCGGCGTTGAGCTTCATGGTGCAGGAGCCCAGCGGAATCATGGCGCGGTTGAGCGAGAGATCCTTCTCTTCGAGGCGCTTGATATAGCGCATCATCGAGGTCTCGTCGTGATACTGGTTGAAGACCTTCTGGGTGAGGTAGGCGCTGGTGCGTTTGAGGTCGGCGGGGATAGCCTCGTCGGCGAACTTGCAGCAGCAGCCCTTGCACTCGAGGGCTTCGGCCTTCTTGCCTGCGGCTTCGGCCAGGCAGGCCACGATGGCGTCGAGGTCGGCCTTGGCGACGGTCTCGTCGATAGAGATGCCGATGCACTCGTCGCAGATATAGCGGAAGTTGATTTCATGTTTGAGGGCCACTTCGCGCACCTTGGCGGTAGGCACGGGGCACTGCAGTGCGAGGGTGTCGAAATAGACCTTGTTCCACTGCTTGTAGCCGTACTGTTCGAGCTCCATAGCCAGACGATGGGCGCGGGCGCAGATATGGGTGGCGATGTCGCGTATGCCTTCCGGACCGTGCCACACGGCGTAGAAGCCGCTCATATTGGCCACGAGGGCTGCAGCGGTGCAGATATTCGAGGTGGCTTTGTCGCGTTTGATATGCTGCTCGCGCATGCCGAGGGCCATACGCAGCGAGGGGTTGCCCTTGGCGTCGATAGTCCAGCCGATGATGCGGCCCGGGAAGAGGCGCTTGAAGGCCTCGGTGAAGGCGAAGAAACCGGCGTGAGGACCGCCGAAGCCCATCGGCAGGCCGAAGCGCTGGGCGTTGCCGACGGCGCAGTCGGCACCCATCTCGCCGGGAGTCTTCATCAGGGCCAGGGCCATAAGGTCGGTGGCCATGCAGACGAAGATACCCTTCTCGTGGCACTTGCTGATGAAAGGAGTCCAATCCATAGCCTCGCCGAACTGGTTGGGATACTGCACGAAGGCGGCGAAATAGCTGCCGTCGAGTTCGGTCTGGGCAGCCTTGCCGGTGACGATCTCGATGCCACGCGGAGCGGCGTTGGTCTGCATGACGGCCAAGGTCTGGGGCAGGATGCCCTCGTCGACAAACACCTTGCAGACGCCGTCCTTCTGGGCCTGGCGGCGGCGGCTGTTGAAGAACATGATCATAGCCTCGCCGGCGGCGGTGGCCTCGTCGAGCAGCGAAGCGTTGCTCAGCGGCATGCCCGTCATGTCGGCGATCATGGTCTGATAATTCATCAGGGCTTCGAGACGGCCCTGGCTGATCTCGGTCTGGTAGGGAGTGTAGCTGGTATACCAACCGGCATTCTCGAAGACATTGCGCATGATGACGGCGGGTGTGATGGCGCCGTAGTAGCCCATGCCTATATAGGAGCGATAGAGTTTGTTCTTCTTGGCCAGGTCGCGGCAGCGGTTGAGGAAGGCATATTCGCTCATACCCTCTTCGAGGTCGAGGGGCTTGCCGGTGCGAATGGCGGCGGGAACGGTCTTTTCAATCAGCTCGTCCAGCGACTTGACGCCGATGGTCTGGAGCATTTTCTCGACATCGGCGGCGTTGGAGACACCGTTGTGGCGAGAGGCGAAATTGTTGTTTGTCATATATCTTGTTACGTTAACTTTTTTTTATTTAATATGGAAAAATCTCAAAGCATTCTCATCGTCGATGGTCGACACACGCACGATGTAGTAGCCCGTTGGGTAGCGGCGCATATTGACATGTCCGCGGCGAGGCTTGCCGGTGAAGACACACTGGCCGGCATCGTTGTATATCGATATGCCCACGAGGTCGCGTTTGTCGATTGGCACGTCGAGGCGTCGTTTCTGGCTGTCGTACGTCACCTCTTCCTGCGATGTTATGGGTTCGGCCACATCGTTGATTTCGTAGTACTCGTAGACGACCTCGATGCCGTCCATATAGGTCGTGTCGTGTATGTATTCCACCTCGTGGATCACGTCGGCCTGTTTCATGATGGCCACGAACGTCGTGGTGTCGACGATGCGCACCTCGCGCGGGTTGTCGGTGTTGCCGTCGGTCCAGCCCCAGAAGGCGTAGCCTGCACGGCAAACGGCCGTCAGCTTGGCAGTCTCGCCGACGCGGTAGGTGCCGTTGCCGATGACCGTGCCGCTGGCGGTGTCCTGGGCACGTGCGTAGAGTTCGATGGTGCAGGGTTCGGTGGCGCGGATATTGGTGCGCGAGCCCCACTCCTTGGCATTCTTATAGTTCTCGACGCTGATGCACGGCACATAGAGCGGTGCCCCGGCGGGGATGCCGTTGAAAATCTCGGGTCCCGCATTGGGGGGCATGATGGCCTTGACGGTGATGCGACCGACGTTGATGCACTGATGGAAGGCGCGCTGGTCGATACGCTCGATACGAGCCGGAATCTCGATGGCCGACATCGAATGGCACTGGGCAAAGGCGTAGGGGCCGACTTCCTTCACGCCGTCGGGCAGCACAAGGTTGCCGCTGATCGAGTAGCAATAGGCGAAGGCATACTCGCCGATGCTTTCGAGGCTTTCGGGCAGGTCCCACTGAAAGCGCAGCATGTCCATGCCCACGAAGGCGTAGTCGGGTATGATGCGCACCTTGGGTCCGAAGACCACCTTGGTCATCGAACGGCAGTTGCCGAAGGCGGTAGTGCTGCGCGAGCCGCCCATGGACTCGCAGGCCACGGCGTTGAAGCGCAGCTCGGTGATGCCCATGCAGCCGTAGAAGGCTCCACGTCCGATGCTGACCATATTCTCGCCGATGGTGATTACGCCACGCAGGTTGGGGCACTGGTAGAAGGCGTAGGCACCGATTTCGGTCAATGTGGGCGGGAAATTGACTCCCGTCAGGTCGGCGCAGCCCGAGAAGGCCCGTTCGCCGAGCGACACCACGGTGTACATCACGCCGTCGTGCTCGACCTCGGCCGGAATATTCACCACGCCCTGCGGCGGGGCGATGCCCATCCAGCGATGGTTGCCTGTTTCCTGCGGCGCCACGAGTTGCACTTCTTTGTCGGCGGCGTCGAGGATTTTGAAGTAAAGGGAATAACCCTGCCTAGGCACGCTGAAGTCGTAGGCCCAAGCAAGGCACCCAATGCCCACAAAGAGAAGCGTTATGAGCAGTCTTTTCATAAGATATAGTTATTAATTCACCTTGGGACCGGCAGCCACCAGAGCCTTGCCGGCTTCGTTGTGGGTGAACTTGACGAAGTTCTTCACGAAGCGGTCGGCCAGGTCGCGGGCCTTGTCGTCCCATTGTTTTGCGTCGGCGTAGGTGTCGCGCGGGTCAAGTATCTTGGGGTCGACGCCTGGCAAGGCCGTAGGCACCTCGAAGTCGAAATAGGGAATCTTCTTGGTCTCGGCCTTGAGGATAGAGCCGTCGAGGATAGCGTCGATGATGCCGCGCGTATCTTTAATACTGATGCGCTTGCCGGTGCCGTTCCAGCCGGTGTTGACCAGGTAGGCCTTGGCGCCGCTCTTCTCCATGCGTTTGACGAGTTCCTCGGCATACTTGGTGGGATGCAGTTCGAGGAAGGCCTGGCCAAAGCAAGCGCTGAAAGTCGGCGTGGGCTCGGTGATGCCGCGCTCGGTGCCGGCCAGCTTGGCGGTGAAGCCACTGAGGAAGTAGTACTTGCACTGTTCGGCGGTAAGGATGCTCACCGGGGGCAGCACGCCGAAGGCGTCGGCGCTGAGGAAGATGACGTTCTCGGCGGCGGGACCGGCGCTCTTGCCGTGCACGGGCTGTACGATCTTTTCGATGTGGTCGATCGGATAGCTCACGCGGGTGTTCTCGGTGACGCTCTTGTCGGCGAAGTCGATCTTGCCGTTAGCGTCGACGGTCACGTTCTCGAGCAGGGCGTTGCGGCGGATGGCGTTGTAGATATCGGGCTCGCTGTCCTTGTCGAGGTTGATGACCTTGGCGTAGCAGCCGCCTTCGAAGTTGAAGACGCCCTCGTCGTCCCAGCCGTGCTCGTCGTCGCCGATGAGCAGGCGTTTGGGGTCGGTGCTGAGGGTGGTCTTGCCGGTGCCGCTCAGGCCGAAGAAGATGGCGGTGTGCTTGCCCTGCATGTCGGTGTTGGCCGAGCAGTGCATGGCGGCGATGCCGCGCAGGGGCAGGTAGTAGTTCATCATGCTGAACATGCCCTTCTTCATCTCGCCGCCGTACCAGGTGTTGAGAATCACCTGCTCGCGGCTGCTGACGTTGAAGGCCACGCAGGTCTCGCTGTTGAGGCCCAGCTCCTTGTAGTTCTCCACCTTGGCCTTGCTGGCGGTGTAGACGGTGAAGCTCGGCTCGAAGCCTTTCAGCTCCTCGTCGGTGGGTTTGATAAACATGTTGCGCACAAAGTGGGCCTGCCAAGCCACCTCCATGATGAAGCGGACGGCGATGCGTGTGTCTTTGTTGGCTCCGCAAAATGCATCGACCACAAAGAGTTCCTTGTTGCACAGCTCCTTGCGGGCCAGCTCTTTCATCTGGGCCCACACGGCTTCGCTCATCGGGTGGTTGTCGTTCTTGTACTCGTCGGAAGTCCACCAAACGGTGTTCTTCGAATTCTCGTCCATCACGATGTACTTGTCTTTGGGCGAGCGACCTGTGTAGATGCCGGTCATCACGTTGACGGCGCCCAGCTCGGTGAGCTGGCCTTTGTCGTAGCCGGTCAGATTGGAGTCCATCTCCATCTTGAATAGTTCCTCGTAGGAGGGGTTGTAGTGGATAGTTTTCGCGCCGGTGATGCCCATGCGCTCAAGGTCTTTCTTTATTTTGTCGATCATTTTGTAGATGTTTTTTTTATGAGTGGGAGTCCGGGAAGTTCGGGTGGTGCTGCGGAGTGCGCTGCCATACGTCATGCGTGTTCCCCGCCGGTGCCCCGAGCTGCCCGGGCGCCCCTCTCATCATAAATGTTACCTTATTTCTTATTTTCGCGGGCTTCCTTGATGGCGGCCTGGGCGGCAGCCAAACGTGCCACAGGCACGCGGAAGGGCGAGCAGCTGACGTAGTTCATGCCGGCCTTGTAGAAGAACTCGGCTGCCGTCGGGTCGCCGCCGTGTTCGCCGCAGACGCCGCACTTCAGGGCGGGGCGGGTGCCGCGACCGCGCTCGATGCCGATCTTCACCAGCTCGCCGACGCACTCGGTGTCGAAGTTGTTGAACGGGTCGGCGGGGATAATCTTCTCGTCGACGTAGGTCTTGACGATGGCGTTGACGTCGTCGCGGCTGAAGCCGAAGGTCATCTGCGTGAGGTCGTTGGTGCCGAAGCTGAAGAACTCGGCCACACCGGCAATCTTGTCGGCCACAAGGGCGGCACGCGGAATCTCGATCATTGTGCCGAACTTGTAGTTGAACTCCATGCCGTACTTGGCCTCGACCTCTTTCTTCACGCGGTCGGCCAGGGCTTTCTGGTGTTTCAGCTCTTCGGCGTTGATGGTCAGGGGCACCATGATTTCGAGCATGGGGTTATGGCCTTCCTTCATCAGTTCGACGGTGGCGCTGAACAGGGCGCGGAACTGGGTCTCGGTGATTTCGGGGTAGATGATGCCCAGACGCACGCCGCGCAGGCCCATCATGGGGTTGACCTCGTGCATGCTCTCGATGCGGGCGTGCAACTTCTCGAACTCGATGCCGCGGGCCTTGGCCACCTCGCGCTGTTTCTCCTCGCTCTGGGGCACGAACTCGTGCAGCGGGGGATCCATGAGGCGGAAGGTGAGGGGTTTGCCGTCCATCACCTTGAGGGTGCCCTTGGCGCTCTCGCGGATGTAGGGCTCGAGCTCGGCCAGGGCGGCCTTGCGGGCCTCGAGGGTGTCGGCCAGGATCATGTTGCGCAGCTTCTCGAGGGGCACCTCGCTGTTTTCGCCGTAGAACATGTGCTCGATGCGGAACAGGCCGATGCCTTCGGCGCCGAAGTCGAGGGCCTTCTGGGCGTCGGCGGGGTTGTCGGCGTTGGTGCGGACGCCCATCTTGCGGAACTTGTCGACCAGCTGCATGAAGCGCTGGAAGAGGGGGTTCTCGGTGGCGTCGATCATCTTCACCTGCTCGTCGTAGACGTAGCCCTTCGAGCCGTTGAGGCTCAGGAGGTCGCCTTCGTGGAAGGTCTTGCCGTTGATGACCACGCAGCCGCTCTCGGCCACGTTGACGGTCTTCTTGCCGTAGTTGTCGGTGCTGACGGAGGTCTTTTCGAGCTCAATCTTGACGGCGTCGCAACCCACGATGCAGCACTTGCCCCAGCCGCGGGCCACGAGGGCGGCGTGGCTGGTCATGCCGCCGCGGGCGGTCAGTATGCCGTCGGCGGCGCGCATACCCTCGACGTCCTCGGGGTTGGTCTCCTCGCGCACGAGGATGTTCTTGATGCCGGCAGCGTGATATTCTTTGGCTTTCTCGCTGGTGAGGGCAATGACGCCCACGGCGCCGCCGGGGCCGGCGGGCAGGCCTTTGGCCAGCACCTTGTGGCCTTTCTCGTCCTCGGTGTCGAGGATGGGGTGCAGCAGCTCGTCGAGCTGGGCGGGGCTGATGCGCATCACCACCTCGCTCTCGTCGATGCGGCCTTCCTTGAGCATGTCGAACGCCATGGTCAGTGCGGCCACGCCGGTACGCTTGCCCACGCGGCACTGCAGCATGTACAGCGTGCCGTCCTGTATGGTGAACTCGATGTCGAGCATGTCGTGGTAGGCGTTCTCGAGGGTCTCGCGGATCTGGCAGAGCTCCTTGTAGGTCTCGGGCATGGCCTCCTGCATCGACTTCATGTTCTTGTTTTTCTCGTTCTTGGTCTCGTCGTTGAGCGGGCTCGGGGTGCGGATGCCGGCCACGACGTCCTCGCCCTGAGCGTTGACGAGCCATTCGCCGTAGAAGAGGTTCTCGCCGGTGGCGGGGTTGCGGGTGAAGGCCACGCCGGTGGCGCTGGTGTCGCCCATGTTGCCGAAGACCATGGCCTGCACGTTGACGGCGGTGCCCCAGTCGTCGGGGA
>JAZNSV010000039.1:0-24702 GCA_045591485.1 Bacteroidales bacterium
TGTCTTCCTAAGACCGCTTGGCCTCCGACTTGCCGCGTCGACCTCAACGGCTACCCCCTCCGCATGACGGAGCTCCTCTCCACCCTGCCCGGCACCTACTACGTGACCCGCCAGAGCGTGCAGAACCCCGCCGCCGTGCGCAAGGCCAAAGCCGCCATCCGCAAAGCCTTCGAGAACCAGAAGCTCAAGAAAGGCCTCTCCTTCGTCGAGATCCTCTCCAACTGCAACTCCGGCTGGAAGATGACCCCCGTGGCCGCCAACAAGTGGATGGAAGACAACATGATGCCCAACTACCCCATCGGCGACATCAAAGTCGACGGCAAAATTGTCGAGGGCATCGACGCCAACCGCCTCGTGCTGGATCACCCGCTCACCGTTATGCAATAAAAAAGTGGCTTTAAGCTGTGAACTGTGAGTTTTAAGTGGGCTGTGCAGCCCGCCGACGACAAAAGTTCCAGACTTAAAACTTAAAACTTAAAACTTAAAACTTTTAAAGAAATGACTGAAGAAATCATCATAGCCGGTTTCGGTGGACAGGGTGTCCTCTCCATGGGCAAGATTCTTGCCTACTCCGGCGTCATGCAGGACAAAGAGGTCAGCTGGATGCCCAGCTACGGCCCCGAGATGCGCGGCGGCACGGCCAACGTCTCCGTCATCATCAGCGACGAGCGCATCAGCTCGCCCATCATCAACCAGTTCGACACGGCCATCATCCTCAACCAGCAGTCGCTGGACAAGTTTGAGGCCAGCGTGAAGCCCGGCGGTCTGCTCATCTACGACCCCAACGGCATCACCCACGAGCCCACCCGCAAGGACATCAACATCTACAAGATCGCCGCTACCGCCAAAGCCCAGGAGCTCGGCATCAGCAAGGTCTTCAACATGGTGGTCCTCGGCGGCTTCCTGAAGCTCAAGCCCATCGTCGACAAGCAGTACATCCACGAAGGCCTCGAGCACTCGCTGCCCCAGCGCCACTGGAACCTCATTCCCCAGAACGAGGAAGCTATGGATACCGGCAAGGGCCACATCGAGTGCGCCCAGAAACTCTAAAAAAGGAGAGCATCACACCAATCCGCTCGCCGCACGATTGATGTGCGGCGAGGAGATTTTTCAAAAAATAAAACGAATACAATCTCATAAACCCAGTCTGTTCTGTATAATTAGTTCAACTGAATTATGAAAAAAAACAGTATTGTTTCTTTTTTTTAATCAGTCCATATTTAGTCTTTTCCCAAAGCAATGGTTGCAATTTAAACACCAACATACTCATTTGGAATCCAAACGAAGAGAATTATGAGCATGGTGATTGGGTTTTAGTTTTTGAAGATGAGTTCGATGGTCCAACAATAGACAGATCAAAATGGTACACCTGTGAAAACGGTTGGAATAGAACGCATGGGAATGAATTGCAGGTTTATTTAGATTCAAACATTACACAGAGCGATGGAATACTAAAGCTAACGGCGAAAAAAGATCCCGGAAGGTACAGGGTAACAACGGATACATCAGACACATCTACCAATTACTACAAATACACATCTGGATGGAAAGACATTGCTCCTCAAATGGAAGTGTCTTTACCTAAAGGCACCTACTATCTAAACGTTACGACCAATAACGAAAACCACGTGACCAAACTCATTCGGAAATGAAGCATGCACTACTGCCATTGTTAATAATGATACACACCCCTTTAATGGCCCAAAGCACGAGCCGTGGTCCGTCATTTATTTTCGGAATACAACCTTTTGCCAGCATCGACGCCACTTGTTTTTCAAACTACAAATATGTGTCATACTATCGCGAGGGTACTGTGTGGGAAGGGTTGGATTTCTTTGAAGTTCATAAATACAATAGTCCATCATTTAATTGGGGAATATTGCTGTGCGCAGACATGGCTGAGCCACACGGAGCCATTGAACTGAGAGCAGGCCCTTTTATCAACTATACAAGCTACAACATTGGCAATAGCTCCACTCCATGCAGAGAAATCTATTACGGATTTACAGCCAGTATCGGCTACAGGTACCAAATCAGCAGTAGATATTCAGTAGGGGCAAGACTCGGATCATCAACAAGAATACTTGCCAGCTACACATTCGACACAATATCCTACAGCATAAAAAACTTTTTGAACTTATCTCCACTCTTCTACGTTGCATGCGATGCCGCACTGTGGGTCACAGAGCGTTCGTGCATATCAGTTCAATTATCTCCAATGTGGATTGAATCTGAAAACGTTTTGTTGACCGCACAACTCAGCTATACGTATCATTTTAATTAAATTTGGCCATGTCGAGGATTTATTGTATCTTTGCAGAATAAAGTGATTGACTATGGCAACCGTTAAGTGTTCAATACCAAAGGGTACGCGCGATTTCATGCCCGCAGAGATGGCGCGCCGCAACTATATTTTCGACACCATCCGCTCTGTGTTCCGTGCTTTTGCCTTCGAGCCTATCGAGACTCCGTCGCTCGAGAACCTCTCCACATTGATGGGCAAGTACGGCGAAGAGGGCGACAAGCTGCTCTTCAAGGTGCTCAACAGCGGCGACTTCATGGATGGCGTCGACTTCACGCAGGACTACCATAAAGTGGCGCCGCAGATCTGCGAGCGTGGTCTGCGCTACGACCTCACGGTGCCTTTCGCCCGCTTCGTGGTGCAGCACCGCGACCAAGTAGTCTTCCCCTTCCGCCGCTACCAGTTGCAGCCCGTCTGGCGCGCCGACCGGCCGCAGAAGGGTCGCTACCGCGAGTTCTACCAGTGCGACGCCGACATGATTGGTTCCACCTCGCTCCTCAACGAGCTCGAGTTGGTGCAGATGATAGACATGGTCTTCTCCAAACTTGACATCAAAGTCTACGTGAAAATCAACAACCGCAAGGTGCTGGCCGGCATAGCCGAGATGATTGGAGCGCCGGAGCGCTTGGTGGATATCACCGTGGCCATAGACAAGCTCGACAAGATAGGCCTCGACAACGTGCGCGCCGAACTGCGCGAACGCGGCCTCGGCGAGGAGCAGATTGCAGCCCTCGACCCCGTATTCTCGCTCAGCGGCAGTGCCGCCGACAAGCTTGCAGCCCTCGGCCAGATGTTCGCCAACGTGGAGGTGGGCCAGAAGGGTGTCGAAGAGCTGAGAACCCTCTTCGGCTATATCGACGCAGCCGGAATGAAGTGCGATGTGGAGCTCGACCTCACACTGGCCCGTGGCTTGAACTACTACACAGGCGCCATCTTCGAGGTCAAAGCCAAAGATGTGCAGATCGGCAGCATCTGCGGAGGTGGCCGCTACGACAACCTCACCGGCATCTTCGGCATGCCCGATGTCAGCGGCGTGGGCATCTCGTTCGGTGCCGACCGCATCTACGACGTGCTCACCGAGCTCGGAGCCTTCCCCGAAGGGCTGGAGCAGGCCGCACGCGTGATGTTCATCAACTTCGGCCCAGCCGAACAGGCCGCCTGCATAGGCATCGCCGCACGACTGCGCGATGCAGGTATCTCTACCCTCATCTACCCCGACAGCGCCAAGATGAAGAAGCAGATGGACTTCGCCAACCGCAAGGCTGTACCTTATGTGGCCTTTGTGGGCGAGAGCGAGATGAGGGACGGCACAGTCACCCTGAAGAACATGCAAGACGGCACGCAGGAGACTCTTACTGTGGACCAACTGATAGAACGCCTCGGATGAAACGTCTGCTGGCCATAGCATTGCTTGTCGTTTTCGGTATCCTTGGTGCCAAAGCCCAGGACACCCTGCAGGTGCAGCTTCGCACCGCCGACAGCATCGTCGATGCAGGCGTGGGTACATGGCTGCCGAAACACGACACTGTATTCGTCACCAAGACCGACACCCTGACCGTCTACCGCACCGACTCGGTATACATACTGCGTACCGACACCGTCACTGTACGTGTGGCAGACACTGCAGCCCTCAAAGCGCTGCAGGAGAAAGAGGTCTTCTACCGCGAGATACTCACCGCCAATGGCGTGGACAAAGAAAAGCTTGAGGCCGAACGCAACTACTATATCCGCATAGTCGACTCGTTGCGCTCGGTGGTACGCGTGGCCGAGATTGAGGCCGCGCGTCGCGAAGAGAAAAACAAATACCTCGAAGAGCGTGCCAAAACTGCCGAGGAGAAAGTGGCCGTTGCCACCAACCGCAAGAAGAAAGTGCGCCCCATACAGGGTGTGGCCATGCGATTCTACCGCACCCCCGCATGGGAGATACGGCTCGATGCCAACGGCGACCGCCACATAGCCAACCGCAACGCAGGCAGCATCGAGTTCGACTACGTCACCGGTGCGTCGGTGATGCTGTGGGACATGACCAAATACTTCAACAAGAAACATGAACTGAAAACCGGCGAGATACCGAAATTCGACCAAGAATTCGCCTACGATTTGGGTTTGTATGTAGGCTTTGGCGGCAGCAATCTGTTCAAGAACTTCTATGCCGGTGCCAGCTTCCGCTTCGTCGACTTCTTCTACCTTACTGCAGGCTTCAACGTGGCCGAATACCAAGTGCTGGCCGAGGGACGCAACAATAACGACGTGCTTGTGCACGGCGAAAGCATCGACGATGTCACGGCCAAGGCATGGCTGCTGAAGCCCTTCGTAAGCCTCAGCATTGATTTGGATTTTCTGAGCTACATCAAGAAATGACCTGACGCAAGGCGCAGGCCATATGCGACTGGCGGGATCTCCGTTGCAGCAAATACCTTCGAGACGCTCTATCACTTCGTCCACAGGCATCCCTTCGACCAAACGGCCGATGCCCTGCATGTTGCCGTTGCAGCCTCAAAATAAGAAAACAATGTGCAGATGTCAGTCTTCGACATCAAACTCTATGCAGGCACTGCATGTACCCACTGTGTTTTAGGAACAGTGTATCTATTCTAACTCCAGATACTTAGTTTTGAGAGGAACGAGATATTCTCTCCCACACTTGATTCGATGACCTGGTCGAAATCCAGGTCGCGGTCTTTGTGGAACGCCACCTCGACGGGCAGCACATAGACAGGCAGTCCGCCGCATTTGCCACGCAGACGCATGGCATCTTTTTCTGTGGTGACAATTACTTTACGCTCGCCAGACATAGCTTCCAACGCCTCGCGTATGCGAGCCACATCGCGTTTGGTGTAGTCGTGGTGGTCGGCAAATCCCAGATGTTGCACCTTGCAACTTCGCTTCAACTCGGCCACCATAGGTTCGGGGTGCGCAATGCCCGTAATGGCCAGCACACCATCCATGCGGCGCAGGTCTATGTCGGCCATGCCACCCTCAAGCCGCTGCAACTCGCCATACTTGAGGTACGAGAAAAAGACCTTCTGGTAGTTGAGCAGCCGCAAACTCTGCTGCATATTGTGGCGCTCGATCGGATTTAGCTGCGCCGGGCACTTGGTGACAACCACAATACCGGCCCTATAGCGTGCACTCTTGAACTCGCGCAAATCGCCAAATGGCAGAATACAGTCGTTGTAGAAAGGATGGCTATACTCGGTGAGCAAAATATTGATACTGGGCTTGATGCGCCGATGCTGGAATACATCGTCGAGGATGATAAGCTGGGGTGTGGCTGGGGTTTCGGGAGCGTCTGCGGCGTCTGTACTATCTTGATTTTCCAATGAGACTGGTGTTGACATCAGGTGTTGCACACCTTCGATGCGTTTTTCGCACACGGCCACCCGCACCCGCGGAAACTTGGCTGCAATCATAGCTGGCTCGTCGCCCAGCTGCGCGGCATTGTGAGTGCCGTCGTCCTCCACATATCCTTTGCTGTGCCGCTTATAGCCACGGCTGAGCATAGCAGTAGGGTATTTGTCGGCCAACAGCGATAGCAGATACTCGACCATCGGGGTCTTGCCTGTGCCCCCGGTAGAAAGGTTCCCCACACCAATAGTTGTGATGTGGGGAGCCTCTTGTTTTTTCAAGCCTAATGCAAAGAGCATATTCCTGATAGCCACCCCTACCGCATACCAGCAGGAGAGGGGGAAAAGGACATAGGATATGGCTTTGCGGAAAGACATTGGTTTACTTGTTGAAGTAGCGTTTCAGCAGACCCTCGAAGGCTTTGCCGTGGCGGGCTTCGTCGCGACCGATTTCGTGCACTGTGTCGTGAATGGCATCGAGGTTGAGAGCCTTGGCACGCTTGGCAATATCGGCCCTGCCGGCGGTGGCGCCGTATTCGGCTTCGGCACGCATACGCAGATTTTCCTCGGTGCTGTCGGAGAGGATTTCGCCCAACAGTTCGGCGAACTTGGCTGCATGGTCAGCCTCTTCGAAGGCAGCTTTCTCCCAGTACAGGCCGATTTCAGGATATCCCTCGCGGTGAGCCACGCGGGCCATGGCCAGATACATTCCGACTTCCTTGCACTCGCCTTCGAAGCAGCCACGAAGGTCGTTCTTGATATCCTCAGGCGCATCTTTGGCTATTCCAAGCACATGCTCGGCAGCCCACGTCTTGCTATCTTCTTTGACTTCTTTCATTGGCTGACCACAGATGGGGCACTTTTCGGGCATCTCGTCGCCTTCATAAACATAGCCACACACGGGGCAGATGAATTTTTTGCTCATATTGTCTTTCTTTGTTTTAGGGTTAATAATTTCGTCGTTATCCAAGGTGCAAAGATACTAACTTTTCTCGACATGGCGAAAAGTTTTTCCCCGAAGTGTGTTGTTTTATATGTTATTGCTTGCGGAATTCTTTGGGTGTCAGTCCCTTTGTGCGTGAAAAGAACTTACAGAACGATGCGGAGTCGGCGAAGTGCAGGCGGTCGGCAATCTGGGCTACGGAAAGTGTGGTGGTGCGCAGCAGGAAAGAGGCTTCCATCAAGAGCATCTGGTTCACGTAGTCCATCACCGTGCGTCCTGCCACTTGGCGCACGATGCGCGAGAGGTAGGCCGGCGAGATGTGCAGCTCTGAGGCATAAAAGCCGATGTCGCGATGCTCGGCAAAGTGGTCGGGCAGCAGCTGCATGAAGTTTACGAACACCTCTTCCACACGTTGCGACACGGTATGTTGCGGCACAGAGGTGTCGAGGAGATTATGCAGGTCGAGCAGGAAGACGGTGTAGAGCATGCGCAGGGCCTCGGATTTGTAAATGTGGTCGGAGTGCAGGTAGCGGCGGATTTCGAGCATGCGGTCGGCCAGGTGCCGGGCATCGTCGTGCGAGAGGGTCAGCTGTGGCTGGTGCAGCTGCACGATGGGTTTGTAGGCTATGTGCACCATGTCGTGGATCTGGGGGGTGTCGAGGGTGGCATGTTCGTCGGCCAGGAGGCAGATGCCGTGGTAGTCGTCGGAGGCCTCGACAATGGTGACCGACATACCCGGCGAGTAGATGTATAGGTCGTTGGGCCGGAGGGTGAGGTTCTGGCCGTTGTAGATGATGGTGAGCCACCCTTCGACCACCAAGGTGAAGGTGTAGGCGGCAATATGCCCGTTGGTCTCATTGGCGCGGAATGTAATGTCCGAGTCGGTCTCGTTGCAGTACATCTTTCCGTCCCAATGCTCCACAGGCTCAACGCCATGCATCTTGATCCAAGCTTCTTTCAAACTGTACATAACGGGTGCAAAGATACAAATAAAATCCGATTTGTATCGTTTGGGACAATTTTTGTGCCGCTGGGAATTTGGCCATGCCATTGATTATATGTATTTTTGCAGGCATAAACAGTTTGGCTGCATCTTTCGTAATGCAGTGAAAATCTGTATGTAGTATAACAAAAAAACAACAAATATGACAAAAGAAGAAGCATTGAAACAGTTCGCCATGTTTGGCGCTGCATGGTTTGGAAACAGCAAACAGCATTTCGCATTCTCGGCCTACTGCCGTCTTAACGGTTGGAACAAGCTGGCCGACAAGTGGAAAGAGGAAGCCGAAGAAGAATGGGACGAGGCAGAAGAGGTCCTGAACCGCCTGGTGGAACTCGGCTGCAAGCCCGCCGACCTGCAGGAAGCCATGAAGACCATGGAATTCCCCTTCTACGACGACCCGAAGCAGCAGATTGAGAGCGACTATAATCCCGAGGCTGTGAAACAGATGAGCGAGATGGCCGCCGCCTTCAGCGACGACTACATCACCCAGAAACTCATCTACAAGTGGATTGAGGGTGAGAAGGACCACATGGCCTGGGAGGCTCAGTATCTCAACTACATCGACAAGCTGGGCTACGAGAATTTCCTGATTGAAATGATGTAACCAACCAAACATACAATAACATGGAAGCAGCAAAGAAAGTATATGATTTCCTGGTGGAGGCCAAGACCTTCTACCTGGCCACCGTCGAAGGCGACCAGCCTCGCGTGCGCCCCTATGGAGCCCAACTGTTTTATGAGGGCGACCTCTATCTGATGGCGTTTGGTCAAACCAACGCTACCCGCCAGATTTCCAACAATCAGAAGGCCGAGATTTGCGCCTTCCACGGCAAGACGCTCCGTGTGGAGTGCCGCTTGGTGGAAGATGGCCGCGCCGAGGTGAAGAAAGCCCTCGTCGATGCCATGCCCGTCCTGAAAGGCATGCTGGGCGAAAACGGCGAAAACGGCGTGATGTACCGCGTGGCCGACGCCACTGCCAACTTCTATCAGATGATGGACCTGGTGGAGACATTGAAATTCTAAAATAGGAATACAACATGAAAGAACAAGTATTGCAGGCCATGCGCGAAGCGGGCAAACCCGTGTCGGCTGGCGACGTGACCAAGGCTCTCGGTGCTGACCGCAAAGAGGTGGACAAAGCCTTCGCCGAGTTGAAGAAGGAAGGCGCCATCGTCTCACCCGTCCGCTGCAAATGGGAGCCAGCGAAATAATGATTATCTCAGTGCAACGGTACTGATAATTTTTTGCTCGTGGGGGTGACAGCAAGTCGCTGCCACCCCTCTTTATAATCAAAATCACTAGCAAATGGAGATAAAAGCAGTCAAATTCAGAAAGAACGGCTTCTACGGCCAGCCGTTTGCGTTCGGTGGCGAGGAAGGAATGGACAAGTTCGACCCCAGCATCCGCTATCGCGGCAGTCTGCAGAACTACCTCATCGACACCGGTAGCGAAGTCATCCTGGTGGACACCGGTCTGCCCGCCGGAACGCCCGAAGAAGTGCCCGACGAGAAGTCGCCCGCCTACACAGGCGAGGACATCTGCGACTACATTGATGCCTTAGCCAAGCTGGGCTACCTCACCACGCGGGTGACCAAAATCATCCTCACCCATCGCCACAGCGACCACAGCGGCTGCCTGAAGCTCTTCCCCAACGCCAAGATTTACGCGTGTGCCGACGAGCTGGGTGCCGACGAACTGAAGGACGTCCCCAACATCGTCCCCGTGCACTTCACTGACGGGCCGTACTACAACTTCCCCGAGAGCCAGAAGATTGCCGACGGTGTCTACATGATCAAGGCCAAGGGCCACACCCGCGGCAACAGCCTCGCCGTAGCCGAGAAGGAAGGCAAGTTCTACATGTTCCAGGGCGACATCACCTACGTGGACGAAGCCCTCTACGCGAACAAGCTCTCCGTGGTCTACGACGACCTGCCCGCTGCCCGCGAAACGCTGGACCGCGTGCGCGACTTCGTCCGCAACCACCCCACCGTCTACATGGGTACCCACACGCCCCAGGGCTACGAGAACCTTGAGGCCGACCGTGTGATGGACCTCGACCACCCCGTGCCCACGGTGCTGGCCGAGCCTGATTTCGCTTCCAAGAAAGCCTCTGGCAAATACGTCTGCTCCATCTGCGGCTACGTATACGACCCTGCCGAGCACGACGGCGTGGCCTTCGAAGACCTGCCTGCCGATTGGAAGTGCCCACGCTGCAAACAAGGCAAAGAGAAATTCAACAAGGCGTGATATCCGCCATCAACGCCAATATTCGCAACCATTGATATCGAGGGCTTGCGGGTCGAAAACTGGCTCGCGGCCCTCTCGTTTTTGTCGCTCGTAATCTTTTAATGAACGCAGTGCTTTGGGCGAGAGCAGCAGAATGGCCACAATATTGATCCATGCCATGGCACCAACTCCGATGTCGCCCAACGTCCACACCACGCCGCTGCCAACCAACGAGCCGAGAAAGACGGCAGCGATGGTGCAAATGCGCAGCACCCAAACCACCACACGCTCGCCGCGATCGTCACCGAAATGGGCGTCTGCCTCTTCCAATTCGCTTAACCTTTCGGGGTGATTCTTGTAAATACGACGGCGCCATCGGTTGAAAAGATATACAAGATTTGTCTCGGCATAATAATAGTAGGCCATAATGGTGGTAAAAGCGAAGAAGAATAGTGCGATAGAGATAATCATGTCGCCCGCATGAGGTCCCACAACGGTGCCGAGGGCTCCACTGGTGTAGAAGACACCAGGCTCGCCGAGGGGCGCTTCCGGATTCTGCTGCAGATAAGAGACCACAGCCTCGCCGCCCACCACAGGTGTGACACTTTCGATGATATTATATGTACGGCAAGCCAGAATCATCATGGCGGTGGCGGTGCATACCAGCAGAGTGTCGATATATACCGAGAAAGCCTGTACAAGGCCTTGCTTCACCGGATGGCTCACCTTTGCGGCTGCAGCCACAATAGGGCCCGTACCTTGGCCGGCTTCGTTGCTATAGATACCACGTTTGACACCCCAGGCAATAGTGCTGCCCAGCAATGCTCCACCCACTTCGTTGACACCCACCGCACCTCGCAGCATCTGCATGAAAACATCGGGCACCACCTGCCAATGTACAGCCAGCACCACAAGAGACAGAACTATATAAATCAATGCCATGACCGGTGCCACCACCTGTGCCACATTGGCTATGCGTTTTACTCCACCGATAATGACCAAAGCTATAAGGAGCGCCACAGCCAGACCGACCGTCCATACAGGCACTCCGAACGAGCGAGCACATCCAAGAGCGATGCCGTTGCATTGCACCGGCGGCAGAAAAACACCGCAAGCCACAGCTGCCAACACGGCAAATACAGCCCCCAAGAATGGCGACCGCAACCCAGACTCTATATAGTAGGCCGGACCACCGCGGAATTGGCCGTTGTGGTTTTCTTTATATATCTGTGCCAATGTAGCCTCAACGAAAGCGCTACCGGCCCCGAAGAAAGCAATCACCCACATCCACACAATGGCTCCTGGGCCACCAAAACCTATAGCTGTGGCCACACCAACAATGTTGCCAGTACCCACACGTCCGGAGAGGGCCATTGCAAAAGCCTGGAACGACGAGATTCCTACTTTTTTCGAATCTTTCTCGCCCTTAAACAACAGCTTGAACATTTCCCCAAATCTCCTTACCTGCACAAACCTCGTACGCAGCGAGAAATACAGGCCCGCAGCAAGGCACAGCGCAACCAGTGCAGGGCTCCACACCCAACTGTTGACCGCAGACACGGCTCCTGCCAGCCATTCAAGAAACTCTTTCATAGTGTCGATAATTTGAGCGCAAAGTTACAACAAATTATCAACATGACAAAAAAAAACAATTCACACACACGCTACATCATCCGAGGCCTCCCCACAACAAAACGGCAAATTACAGCATTGGAGAGCAATGCCACATATCCATCTCACCGTCAAAGGCTCTTTACTGCAGCATACAGTTCGGGGAAGCGTTTTTCGAGCGATACGGGTCGTCCGCCCTCAAGGAAACAATGTGTGCTGGTAGCGTTGCATACTATGCGTCCGCCGCAAGTCATCGTATAAGCAAAGACTATCCTCAGCGGACTGGTCTCAGCCACACTGACTGCAATCTCTATCACATCTTTGAAAGTGGTACTGTGCCGGTAGCGGCAGTCTACACTCACCACAGGAGACACAACACCCTCGGCCTCCATACGGTCGAAGCCGTAGCCCAACTGGTCCATCCAATCTACGCGCGCTTCCTCCATGAAGCGAATATAATTGCTGTGATGCGTGATGCCCATACGGTCGCACTCGTAGTACTTAACCTCGTGACAATAGGGTTTTATCTCCATAATATATTTTTTCCACCATAACGACGTGTTCGCTTTTTTATTGCATTTGCCTCTCGACAAAAAAAGTCGCACAGCAATTGCTGTACGACTATAATCGATAAGCGCCGACAGTTTTTTTTAGTCGAGCACCAGGCTGGGGGCGTTGTAGGTGCGGGCGGCAAGCTCCTGGTTGAGCATGTAGAGGCTGCGAGCGTCGCTGCCGAAGAGCTCCATCTTCGAAATCATGTCGCGGGCGTTGGTCTCCTCTTCGCCCTGCTCTTTGACAAACCAGTCGAGGAACTGCATGGTGCGGAAGTCTTTCACCTTGCTGGCGGCATCATAGATGGTGTGGATCGAAGCGGTGACGTACTCCTCGTGTTCCAGACCGGCCTTCAGCACATCCATGTCCTTCTTGTACACCTTGTCGGGCATGGCGATGGCGTTCAGCTTGATGGGGCAGTCGTTGTTCTGCATATATTTGTAGATGAGCATGGCGTGGTCACGCTCCTCCTGGGCCTGAATCATGTACCAGTTGGCAAAGCCGTTGAGGCCGCGCTTGTCGAAGTAGTTGTTCATGTCCAGATAAAGGTAGGCGCTGTAGAGCTCTTTGTTGATCTGCTCATTCAGCAGGTCGGAAACTTTCTTGTTAAGCATTGCTTTATGATTTAATGATAATAGATAATTTCAATTCTTTTGGAAGTGTGTCTTGTCCACCGAGCACAAGGGGCATACCCAGTCGGCGGGCAGGTCTTCAAACTTGGTTCCGGGGGCGATGCCGTTGTCGGGGTCGCCAACTGCGGGATCATAAACGTAACCGCAAACGTCGCAAACGTACTTATCCATTTTCTTTATTGTTTTAGGTTTATAACTATGTTCTTTTCCGGCTGCAAAAATACAACTATTTTCTTATTCGGCAAAAAATTATTTTTTTTATTTCGGCGCCACGACGATGTAGGGCTGCAGCTGCCATGGTTTGGGCGTCATGGTGCAGAACCAGTCGTAGAAGAAAGCCACGAGGCCGACCTGCGTGTATCCATCGGTCCGACCGTCGGTGATGTCGCAGGGGTCGGCCATTGTGAGGATGTCGTCGTCGTAGGTGTCTTTGGTGCCACGGTCGTCGTATCCGATGCAGACGGTCCAGTGTCCGCCCCAGAAGTTCCAGCACACCATGATGGGGCACCCCGACTCCAGCTGCTGGCGGAAAAACCGCGCGGCCTCGCCGTAGTCGGCAAAGGTCTGTCTTGCATTGCCTACAACCTGCATGCCCACGAGGGCGGTGTCCTCTATCAGTGCAGGAATACTGTCAGGATGGAAACTGGATGCCACAACGTCGAAATCCTTGCGGCTGTCGAAGTAGCGGTAGACTTCCTCCACGCTGGTGCCGTAGTCCGTCCATTGCACGGCGCTGCCCGGCTTGGCGTCGGGCGTGCGGCTGTCGACATGGGTGTGCATCTTCTCGGCCAACCCCTCCTCGCTCTCGTCGTCAACGTGGTAATACTGCATCACCATCTGTGCCGACACACACCCGCAGGTGTACTCCGTAGTCTGCTGCTGGGTCGGAAAGTTCTCCAGCAACACTACATCGCTTGTTTGCTTGCCTGTGCAACCCACCAGCATCAGCAAAACAACGGGAAGGACCAATCGAATTCGTTCCATGACAATGCTAAGTATTATTCTACCAACTTGAAGTCGCTGGCTGGATGTTTGCACCATGGGCAGACGAAGTCGGCAGGCAGCTCGTCGCCTTCATAGACGTAGCCGCATACCTCGCAGACCCAACGCTTCTTGTTCGTTGCAGGCGGGACGCCTGCGTTCCCAGTGGGCTTGATGTGCTGCTGGTAGTAGGCGTAGGTGATCGACGGGCTGTCGCTGAGCACACGTGCCTCCAGCGGCATGGCGATGAACATGGTGTGGCTGCCGAGGTCTATGCTCTTGGTGACTACGCAGCTAATCACCGCATTGATGAACTTAGGCAGGTACAGCAGGCCGTTCTCCGTGCGCAGCTCCTGCTCGCATTCGGCGAACTTGTCTACATCGCGGCCGCTCTGGAAGCCGAAGTGCTGGAAGGGCTTCATGGTGGCCTCCTCGCTGAGGGGACAGAGGTTGAACTTCAGCGTGCGCAGCACTATGTCATGCGTCAGGTTGGACTTGTTGACACATATCATCAGCTGCAGCGGGTCGCTGCTGACCTGCTGGGCCACGTTGATGATGCAGGCGTTGTCCTTGTCGCCCTGACGGGCAACGAGGACATAGAGGCCGTAGCCGATGGTGAAGAGGGCTTTGTTGTCGAGCATGTTTTTTTTATTTGGGGGAGTGAGAAGGGAGTGAAAGGGGAGTGAAGGGGACAAATGTTTTTCACGGCTCTTTTTATTTACTCCTTATGCTACTCCTTAATACTACTCCTGTTTACTACTTCTTTATTTGCAGTTTTTTATTATTATACTGGGTCATTTTTCATGGCGTTATTGTTTCTGATGCCCTCGCAGTAGGCATTGAGGAATTTGCTGGCCATCAAGAGCGAAACCCTTATCTGTTCGTATTCTTCTTCGTTGATATAGACCAAGTCTTTTGCAAGGATATGGTAGTCGCGACATTCCTCGACGCTTCCCTGTGCAATATTGAGGAAGCGTAGTTTGTCGGCCCGGCTTATCTTCCGGTATCCTTCCGCTATGTTCGCTTCCACCGACACGGCCGCACGTCTCAACTGTGATGTCAACCCAAATCTTTCATCGTCGGGGAAATGCTTGGTTATTCTGTAAACCAGCAAAACGAACTCATGCGCTTTTTGCCATGCTATCACACGTTGAAATCCATATTCCATTGTCATCTATTTTATTTACACAAATAAGGTATTGTCCCCCTCACTCCCCTCTCACTCCCCTCTCACTCCCCCCTCACTCCTTCATCACTCCCCCTTCACTCCTCCTTCACTCCTTCTTCACTCCCCCAGAGTACTCACTATCGCGTCGGCCAGGGCGGCAAGCTGCTCTTCCTGGGCCGGGGTGGCGGCGCTCTTGAGGCTGACGGGGTCGCCTACGATGGCGATGTCCTTCATCTGCTCCAGCTCGGCACGCATCAGCTTGGCGGTCTGTGCGGCCCAGCTGCCGTTCTCGATGAGGGCCACGGTGCGCTTCTGCCAGGCGTGGGCCTTGAGGTCGGCAAGCAGGCTCTCCATGGGAGTGAAGATGCCGTTGTTGTAGGTGCTGGAGGCCAGGACCACGTGGCTGGCGCGGAAGCACTCCGCCACCAGCTTGCTGGCGTGGGTGTGGCTGGCGTCGTAGGCCTTGATGCCCTTCACGCCGCGCTCCGAGAGCAGCGTGCCCAGGCGCAGGGCGGCGGCTTCGGTGTGGCCGTAGATGCTGCCGTAGATGATGACCACGCCCTTGTCCTCGGGCTCGTAGCGGCTCCACACGTCGTGCTTGCCGATAAACCACTCAAGGTTCTCTCTCCACACGGGGCCGTGCAACGGGCAAATCATCTGTATGTCGAGCGTGGCGGCTTTCTTCAGCACATTCTGCACCTGCAGGCCGTACTTGCCCACGATGTTGATGTAGTAGCGGCGGGCGTCGCTGAGCCACTCGTGTTCGAAGTCCATCTGGTCGGCGAAGATATTGCCACTCAAGGCACCGAAGGTGCCGAAGGCGTCGGCGGAGAAGAGGGTCTTGCTGGTGCTGTCGTAGGTCATCATCACCTCTGGCCAGTGCACCATGGGGGCCATGGTGAAGCAGAGCGTGTGGGCGCCGGTGCAGAGGGTATCGCCCTCTTTGACGGCCATCAGCTGTGCGGGCTTGGTGCCGAAGAACTGCTCCATCATCTGGGCGGCTTTGGCGGTGGTGACCACCGTTGCCTCGGGGTGGCGCAGCAGAAGGTCCATCAGCGTGGCAGCGTGGTCGGGCTCCATGTGGTGCACCACCACGTAGTCAAGCTTGCGGCCGGCGAGGGCGGCCTCGACGTTCTCGTAGAACTGCTGGGCCACCGAGGTGTCGACGGTGTCGAAGAGCACCGCCTTCTCATCCAGCAGCACATAGCTGTTGTACGACACTCCGCGCGGAACGGGGTAGACATTTTCAAACAGGGCCAGGCGACGGTCGCTGGCACCGACATAGAACAGGTCGTTGGTGATGTGTTGTATATTCTGCATAGTTGTGATATTTTTCATTTTTAAACAAACGTCATAATCGCTGATTTATTGTGCCGACGAGAACAAATATCATTCTGCAGCCGAAAGCGCTGCAATGCTGATACTTACGCCTTCTACAGCCTGCAGCGGATCGGCCGAAGCGCAGATAGTGGCGCCCGTGGTAATCACGTCGTCGACCAGCAGCACATGTTTGCCCTCGAGGAGCGAAGGTTTTCTCACGCTGAAGGCCCCTTCCACGTTGCCACTGCGACTGGAGCCGCCTTGCAGGCTTTGCTTGTGTGTGTAGCGGTGGCGCACCAGTGCTCCGGTAACCACCGGCCTATGCATCACCTCGGCCATCCCTCGGCAGAGGAGCTCGCTCTGGTTGTATCCGCGCGAGAGATGCCTCAGCCAATGTAGCGGCACCGGCACAAGGACATCCACACCATCGAAGCGTCCGCTGGCCACAAGGTCAAGTCCCATCTGCCGCCCCATCATGTGGCACAACTCCGTACCGCCATGAAACTTCATAGCATGGACCAGTTTGCGCACCATATCGCCATCGCGGAAATGGTAGAGCGCAGTGGCCGCGACATAGGGTACGCGGCCAATAAGGCGACGCTCGATGAAATTGTTGCTCATTGGAGAATAGCCGGTAGCGGCAAACGAACTGAGACAGCCGATGCACACCTGGCGCTCGCCAGCCGCAAGCACCTCGCCGCAGCAAGCGCAAGTTGTGGGAAACACGGCCTGAAGCAACTCTCTGACCATGATGCTCAAGGCAAGAAGAAACAGCTGTCGCCGTAGCTGAGGAAACGGAATCCGTGGTCGAGGGCATAGCGGTAGGCCTCCTTCCACCGTTCGCCAACAAGGGCCGATACCAAAAGCAGCAATGTGCTCTTCGGCTGATGAAAATTGGTTACCAAACCTCTGATTACACGATATGTATACCCCGGCGCAATCATCAGTTGCGTGGCTCCGTGCAGGATGTCGGTGTCGTGGCGCTCCATCCACTTCAATATATTGTCGTAGGCCTCGACAAAACCGATGTCGTCGGTCTGCAGTTCGTAGGGATCCCACTGGCGCACATGCATGGCGTCGAGGTCGGGGTTGTGGTGCAGCTGCACGCCGAACCAATAAAGGCTCTCCAGCGTGCGCACCGTAGTGGTGCCTACGGCCACAATCGGTTGTCCGGCATGTGCCGTCAGGCGGAGCAGGTTCTCGGCGCTGACATGCACTGGCTCCACGTGCATCTCATGCTCGCCTATGGTGTCGGTACTGACGGGCTTGAAGGTGCCGGCGCCGACATGCAGGGTTATATACTCTGTCTCGATGCCGCGTGCACCGACGGCTTCGAGTACCTCGGGCGTGAAATGCAAGCCTGCCGTAGGCGCAGCCACCGACCCCTCGTAGTGGGCATATACCGTCTGGTAGCGTTCGGCGTCGCTGGCCTCGGCATCCCGATGCAGGTAGGGTGGCAAGGGTATGACGCCCGCGGCATCGATAACCTCGGCAAAACTCGCCCCGCCAGTCCACTCGAAATCTACCACCCATGCATTGCCCACGGCCTCGCGGCGCATGGCTGTGAGGGTGACGGCCTCGGCGGAGCCAAGGTCGACGCGGAGCGACAACGGCCCGCTCTTCCACTTCTTGTTGTTGCCTATGAAGCATGTCCACGTGCAACGCTCGCGGCGTGCAAAAGCCTCTGAAACATCCATATCATGCGGCTCCAAGCAGAACACCTCCACCACGGCACCTGTCTCTTTCTGGAAAAAAAGACGCGCATGGATGACTTTGGTGTCGTTGAACACGAGCATGGAGTCTGGCGGCAACAACGACGGCAAGTCGTAGAAATGGTGCTCGGAGATATTGTCGCCCTTGAGGCAAAGCAGTTTGGAATGGTCGCGCCGTGGCAACGGGAACTTGGCTATGCGCTCGTCGGGCAACGGATAGTCGAAATCCTCGATGCGGATATTCTTCAGGTCACTCAGCATGTCTCCGTTGTGTGATAATCGAAAGCACGATATACCAAAGGATAATCAGCGACAGCACCGACCAGCTGAAGCCAAAGGCTATCAGCACCGCAGCTATCAGCACCACGCAGCCCGACAGGAACAGATACTGCACCTTGTTGGTACGCCACGACATATCTTTGAAGTTGAACTTCAGCGAGAACATCGGCAATTCGCCCACCATCAATATATCGGTGACCAGAGCCACCACAGCCATGACGACGGCAACCGCCACGCTGTCGGCCACATAGCCCGAAAGAGCCAGGCCAACCCATATCAAAGCGTTAGACGGCACAGGCAGACCAAGGAACGAATGGCTCTGACGGGTGTCGATATTGAATTTGGCCAAGCGATAGGCAGCGAAGAGGGGCATCAGCACAAACGGGAGCATCGTGAGCAACACACCCCACTGGGGCATCATGCCGCGCAGCGGCTCTTCAACCAGTTTGACCATAAGGAAAGCCGGGGCCACACCCGACGTAACCACGTCGGCCAGCGAGTCGAGCTGCTTGCCAAGCTCCGACGGCACCTTGAGCAGCCGGGCCGAAAGGCCATCGAAAAAGTCGAGGAAGATGCCTGCGCAAATCCATACGGCAGCCATGCGCACATCGCCAAAAGCAAGCGATGCAAACACCGACTCGACGCCGCAGAAAAGGTTGCCCAACGTGATGAGGTTGGGAATCGAACGTTTAATCATTCCTTAAAAAGAGGTAGACCGACTCTCTCAGTCGTTGTAGAGTTTGATGATAAGTTTGAATTCCTCGTCGTCCCAATACTCTTTGAACTCGGTGTCGACGGCGGCCTTGCGCTTGTACTCATAGTCGTCGTCGATAGAGGCCTTGAGGTTTTTGAGGCAGTTGGTCTTGTCGCCCAGGCGGGCATAGGCCACGGCACGCAGGTATTTGACGTCCTTGTTCTGGTCGAGGCAGCAGTCGAGGGTGCGGATAGCCGTGCCGGTCTCGTCGTTCATCAGCTGGGCAAAGGCAAGGTTATAGGTGCAGGGGTTGCCCTTCATGGCCTTCTGGGCTTCGCTGTAGTTGCCCTTCTTCAGGTTGAGGATGGGAATATTGGCGTCGGCGTCGTTGCTGCCCTGGCGCTTGGCCTCTTCAAAGTAGTACTTTGCAAGGGCATAGTCTTTCTTGGCCAGATAGAGCAGACCAGTGTTGTTCAGCACGTCGGGGTTGTGGGGGTTCAGGTCGCGGGCCACGTTCAGGTAGCGCTCGGCCTCGTCGTAGTCTTCAAGGTAGAAGCTCACAGCACCGGCATTGTTCCAGGCGGCCCATTCCGAACTGTGGTTCTCGGTGGCCCACTTGTAGTATTTCAGCTTGGTGTCGTAGTTGTAGTTGATGTAGGCAGTGTACATCAACTCGTCGAACGAGAGCTTCTCGGGATGCGTGGAGGCAAGCTTGGCCAGCTCGGGATCCGACTTGCGGGCCTCGCTGTAGTAGAGGGCTATCTGTGCACGGCGCAGGCTGGGGAAGATGTCGTCTTTCAGCTCGGTGTAGACCTCGGCCATATTGCGGATCATCTGTTCGCGCTTGACCAGGTTCTGCTGGGTCTCGACGATGTTGATGATGGCGTGTTTGTCCTGGATTTCCGACGCCTCGACCATCACCACGAAGTGCACCCAGTCTTCGCCCGAGGCGCGGGTGGTGACCACCAGCTGCTTGCGGGTCTGGTACTTGTAGTACTCCACGTCTTGCGGTTTGATTTTGGCGCGCTTGGCCATGATGTCGAGCACCTCGTCAAGAATCTTGTTGAGCTGGGCGGTGGCTATATCGGCGCGGTTTTTCGAGACGCCCACGTTGTTGGACTCCTCGCCTTCGGGCGAAGCCCAGCCGGTGATGCTTATCTGCTTGGGCAGACCCTGCTCAAGCATGACGCGTTTCAGGCGCTGCAGGCTGTTGTACGAATCGAACTTCTGGTTCATCGAGAAGTTCCAGTCGAGGTCCGACGTGCCGTTGAGGAAGTAGATGTCGGCGGTCTCGACATAGCCCTGGCTCTTGTTGTAGTTGATGGGCGAAATGGATATGTTGCCCTTAATGTCGACCCACGACGAGGTGTTGTTGACGCCGTCGGAGATGAGCACGGGGCTGAATTCGACGCCTTTGTTGTCGCGCAGAATGTCGTCGCTGAAACGGGCATCCTCGTTGGTCGAACCGGCCTTGTAGCCGACGGGCGTCAGGGTCACACGACCGGTCTCCATGCCGGGCTTGAAGTCGAACTCGTCGCTGTAGGTGAAGCGGCCGCCGTTGGCATAGTTGATGATGGTGCCGTCGCCGTCGACTTTCTCGCCCTTGAGGGTGATAGGCTCGAGCGGTATGTTGCCGCCCTCCCAGGTGAACACCGGCTGCAGGAACACAGCACAGTTCTTGTTGAAGTATTTCTCAGGCACCTGACCCGTGAACTTGACAACCACCTTGTCGTCCATCGTCTCGACGGGGTTGGGGTTGGCTTGATAGCGCACTTTTCCGCTGCCGGATTTCATTTTCGACAATCCGCTGCAGCCCGTGAGCAGCACGGAGAGGAGCATAATAGCAAAAAGAGACCTTCTCATTGTATGTTGTTTACTTTGCATTATATACACTTAATCAGGCGCCTACGACATCTAAACCCACCGCAGGCAGGCCAATATTCAAACTGCAAATATAGGCTTTTTTTTTAATATAGCAAAAAAAACTTTGCTTCACCCAACCATCTTTTCGGGCATACACGAGGTATGCCCCTACATTCATAGACCAAACCCCACCCCCTAAACTTTAAACCTTGATCCATAACCCACAACCTTTATCTCTTCTACCGATAAATGCAGACGCGGCACGCCGCGTCTCTACAGCATCCAACTTCAACCCCCAACCTATAACCTCTAACCTTTAACCTATAACCTTTAACCTATAACCTCTAAACCACAAAAAAACTACTTGGCTTGCGGACAGAAACCTTTCACCGGGCAGAAACGGCATCCCGACGGTTTGTCGGGGGCGCGGAATGGTACAGAGGGGTCGAGCAGCTCGGCGATGCGCTCATTCAGCATCTGGCCGAAGATGTGCACCTGCTGCGGCGTCATGTTGGCGTTGCCGTCCCATCGCGCCATGCGCACGTCGCTCTGCAGATTGCGCAGGGGGTATATGCCAACGCGCACCGACTCGGGCTCGGCCACCGTATGGTTGTAGAGCAGGGCGTAGCACATCAGCTGCAGCCATTTGGCGGGCATGGGCTTGCCTTCGTCCAGTTTCTCGCTCTGCACGCTGATTTCTTTGTCGTCGAGTTGGCCCGTCTTGTAGTCTATCACACGCAGTTGGCCGTTCATGCGGTCTATGCGGTCCACGGTGCCACGCAGGTTCACCTCGAAGGGCGCCGACCCTATGTCGAGCCGCATCTGCATCACCTCTTCCATGGCCACCATCTCTATCTTGTCGCCGCGCTCCAGGTGGCCAATCTCGCGCTGCAGCACACGGCGCAGCTGTGTCTCGGCCACCGAGTAGAGGAAGCGGTTGCGGCCCTCGGTGTTGCGTCCGTGGCGGTAGAGTTCCACAAATTCGGCATCCATGAGTCCCTTCAGCCCGTCGAGAGCTGCCTTCAGGCCCGCCGCCTCGACGGCACGCCCTTTGTAGGGGGAGTATATGCGTTTCAGCACGTTGTGCACGCAGGTGCCGAGCTGCGAGGCATCGAGGTCGTCGGCCAGCTCGTCGGCTTCGCGCACATCGCGGACATAACTGTAGTAGTATTGCAGCGGACACGACATGTAGACGCTGAGCGACGACGGCGAGAAGCCGTATGCTGCCAGCCGTCCGAGTTTTTCCATCACGGCGGCGTCTTTCTCGCCCACATGTTCAAGCTCCGTGCGGTGCAGCGCCATGCCCATGTCGACCACCTGGTCCGACACCTCTATGTTGGCGAAGCGGCGTGCCAGCTCGCTGCGCACCTGTTTTATGAATCGGCTCTCCTCGCCCTTGCCCATGGCCTCGGTCTCCGAGCTGTAGACCAGATACACCTCGCTGGCACGCTGCAGCAGACGGTAGAAGTTGTAGGCATAGACGGCGTCTTTCTCTTCGTAGGTGGGCAGGTGGGCGGCGCGCCTCAGCTCGTGCGGTATGAGCGAGCTCTGGCTGCGGGCCGACGGCAGCACGCCTTCGTTGGCCGAAAGCAGTATTACGCGGCGGAAGTCGAGGTTGCGGGTCTCGAGCATGCCGAGTATCTGCAGCCCGGTCAGCGGCTGGCCGAGAAACGAGATGCTGTGGCGCTGGGCAATGCGGCTGTAGACCTTTTCGAACGACGATATGCTGTCGAGGTAGTCGAGGTATACGGTCTCCGCCCCTTCGTTCTGCTGCTGCAGCGAGTCGAAGTAGTCGAGCACCTCGACCAGTCCGCCCAAGGCCTGTTTCTCCTTGAGGTTGCTCTCCATGGCGGGGCTGGCGGCCAGTCGGACGGCCAGCTGGCGCAGCAGCGCCGGCAGCTCGCGCGGGGCAGGCACCTCGTCGGGGAAGAGAAAGTCCAGGCGGTCGTCGCCCACCATCTGGCGCACGTCGGCCGCCGTGCAGCGTATGTGTCCGCCTTCGTCCATATAGCGGGCGGCCTGCTGGCGCATGTCGCGGCGGTCGAGCAGGCGGCCTATGTGGTAGTCGGCCATCACCTCGACCACATCGCTGTGGTAGTAGCCGCGGCGGTCGGCCTGGCGGTAGAGCGAAAAGAGGCGCATCACCAGCGTATGCACCACGCTGTCGGCATAGGCATAACCCATCGACACGTTGACGTGGGCCTCGTCGCCCATCTCGGGCAGGGCGTTGAGCACCGGCAGTATGAGGCTCTCGTCGGCAAGCACCACAGCGGTGCTCTCGGGATCCGACATCCAGTCGCCGTGGTCGCGCAGCAGCTGACCGGCGTATTTGCATTGCACCACGTTTTCCGGACACTCCACGATGTTGATCCGGCGGCGGCCCTCGCCGAAATGCGAACCGAAGTGCCACCGCGCGCCAAACTCGTCGCTGTGGCGCCGCAGGAAGAGGCCCGCCTCCTGGTCTTTGTCGGCAAAGTAGTACTCGTCGCCGTCGGTCACCAGCTCGCCCAGGCCGCGCCGCACATATTCGCCTATGATGCGGCGTTCGCATTCGCTTATGGCATTGAAACCAATGAAATACACCCTCTGCCAGCGGCCTTCGTCTATCAGGGTGCCTATATTCTCGGCCACATGGCGGTAGGCCATGCCGCCGTAGGCCTCGCCCTTGGCTTCGAGTCGGCTGTGCAGCAGGCTGTAGTAGTCGTAGAGCGAATGGTAGAACTGCAGGTAGTCGCGCTGCATGGGGCTCATCGCGGGGTTCTCCACATCCCATTCGAGCAGCTCCTTGTAGGCATGCAGGTTCTGGAAGAGGTCGCGGGCGTCGACGCAGTAGCGGTCGATTTCAGAGAAGTCGCTCAGCATGATGTCGCCGAAAGCGATAAAATCCTCAAAGTTGGAGTATTTGCGCTGCTCGCCGCCGATATGCATGTGTATGGCGTAGAGCTCGAAGAGCAGAAATTCGTTGGGCACTATCTTCAGCCCGCCGAGGTCGGCCACCAGGTCGTCCACAACCATGGTCTGCGGCATAAACCACCCCTCGCCGCTCTCGGCCGAAAGGCTGGCGAAAGCGCGGCGCAGGAAGAGCTCGGAGCGGTGGTTGTTGAAGACCACCAGCGTGCGGCTCAAATCGCGGCTTGGCGCTGCATCGCCTATGATGCGCCGTGCTGCTTCTTTGAGGAATGTATCCATTTGTCGGCTTTTTTAAGGTTGTCAAGGGTGCCCACATCCATCCACAGCGACGGATCGTGCTCGTAGGCCATGATGCGGTTGCCCTCGAACGAGAGGCGTATGTACTCGTCGATAATGCTGAAGACCATCGAGCAGTGCGACATCTGGCGTATGAATGCAGGTGTGAGCATGGCCACGCCGCTGAAAGCCAGGGCCCGGCAGCCCTCCGGCACGGTGTCGGCGGTGGTGCGTTTGACCAGACGCCCCTCGGCGTCGAAGGCCAGCAGGCGCTTGCTCGGCCGCTCGCTGACGCAGAGGGTGGCCATATTCTCGTCGACGCGGTGGCGCCGCACCAGGTCGCGCAGGTCAAGCTTCTCCATCACATCGACGTTGTGCACCAGCACATCGTGATGGTGGTCGAGAATAGTGCTGGCATACAGTATGCCGCCACCGGTGTCGAGCAACTTGGCGCGCTCGTCGCTGATCACAACGGGGCATGGCCAGCGGCGGCTCTTGATGTAGTCTATCATCATGTCGGCATGGTGGTGCACGTTGACGGCGATATGTTCGGCACCGGCGGCATACACACGCTCGATGGCAATCTCGAGCAACGTCCTCCCGCCGACCTCGACCAAGGCTTTGGGCTTATCATCGGTTAGCGGACGCAGGCGCGTGCCCAGTCCGGCTGCAAGTATTATTGCTTCCATAACACATCTTCTAACGCCACCGGGCGGTTTTTATTGTCCGACCGAACGAAAAAAACACCCACCAAACAGCCACCCGACCCTCTACCGGTAGTGCATATCAACGATACATCAACGATATATCAACGATATTTCGACGATTTCAATCGTTGATATATCGTTGATATATCGTTGATGTATCGTTGATATGCACTACC
>JAZNSV010000040.1:0-13646 GCA_045591485.1 Bacteroidales bacterium
GTGTCGCCCCCAAAGGGGGCTCCAACGAGCCGCGTTAGCGGCGACACCTCAATTAGCCGTGGGCGCAAGCCCATGGGACACGGCGCATCCCCTATCCTCTGATCCGCGTTAGCGGCGGCACCTATCGCTAATAAAAAATCCAGACGCGGCACGCCGCGTCTCTACAGGCTCAATAATTGCTAATCACTGACAGCTTTAAAATATTTTTTGTTTTGGGACCGACACGGAAGCGTTCGTCGGCGCGGATGCCGACAAGCCACACGATGCGTCCGTCGGGGGCGCAGAGCACGAAGAGGTGCTTCTTTTCGGGAATGCTGAGTTTGGCGTCTTTCAGCACATCGCTGACGAGGCGCTGACGGCCATGCATGCCGAAGGGGCAGAAGCGGTCGGCTGGCTGCCAGGGGCGGAGGGTGCAGGCCGGCAGAAGGTCGGCGTCGACAAAGACGTCGGTGCGGCCTATGCCCGGCAATGAGGTGTCGACAGCACGGACGGGCAGGCTTTCTATATGCGGGGGCACGGGAGCGGCCTCGGGCGCAAGAAGCAATCGGTCGCGGTCGAGGACGGCGAGGTGGGTCGGCGAGTGCCAGCAGGCGCCGGTGTGGGGGCTGGCGAGTGCGGCGAGGATGTCGGCGGCCTGAGCGGCGTTGAAGCCATAGGGGCGCAGAAGCTCGAAGAGGAGCGTGCGCTGCGTGGACGGGTTCTGGCGGAAGGCGTCGAGGGCAGAATGCAACGCATGGAGATCGGCCGCGAGGATGTGGAGCGACGCGGAAGGCACCGCCGGGCGTACGGGCCGAAGCAACGAGGAGCGCAGAGAGGTGAGGCAGGCTTGGAGCAGAAGGTCGGCGTCGCGCAGGTGCGAGAGGTTGGATGCCATGGTCGAGTCGACGGATGGATAGAGCTGGCGGAGCAGGGGCATGAGCTGCAGGCGTATGCGGTTGCGCATGGCGTCGAGCTCGCCGTTGGTGTAGTCGTCGACATAATCGAGCTGATTGGCTTCGATATAGGCATCGATTTCGGCCCGCGAAAAGCAGAGCATAGGCCTGACGATGGTGAGGGCGGAAAGATGAGAGTTGAGAGTTGAAGGTTGAGAGTTGAGGGTGGACGCATTGTCGCAGGGCCACTCGGCCACTTCGCGCGACGGGAGTATGCCATGCAGGCCAGAAAGACCGGCACCGCGGAAAAGGTTGAGGAAGAAGGTCTCGACGGAGTCGTCGCGGTGGTGGGCCGTAGCGAGGCAGGCATAGCCGTGTTCGGCACAGAGGCGGGCAAACCACGAGTAGCGCAGGTGGCGGGCAGCCTCTTCGATGCTCATGGAGTGGGCTGCGGCAAAGGAGTGGGTGTCGAAGTCGACGGTGTGGAAGGGGACGCCGAGTTGGTCGGCGAGGGAGCGCACGAAGGCTTGGTCGCGGTCGGAGTCGCCGGGGCGGAGATGGAAGTTGCAGTGGGCTATGGCGAAGGGAACGCCCAGCCGATGGACGAGATGGGCCATGCAGACCGAGTCGCGGCCTCCGCTAACGGCAAGCAACACCTCGCTCCCCGAAGGGAAGAGGTGTTGCTGCTGGATGTAGTCTGACAATCGGTTGAGCATTTCTTAGCGCAGAATCATTTTGCGCATCTGGCGCTGGCCAAAGGCTTCGATGCCATAGTAGTAGACGCCGGCGGGATAGGCTGCCATGTCGAGCACAAGGCTGTTGGGGCCGGCGGGATAGAAGGCCGAGAAGGAGTTGACGATGTGGCCCGTAGCATCCATGACGAAGAAGCGGACATCGGCGGCCTGCGGCAGCGAGAAGGGCACGGTGGTCTGGTGCGAGAAGGGGTTGGGATAGTTCTGTTCGAGGATGAGCTGGTCGGCATCGTTGACGGTTGGCATGCCTTCGACATAGTTGACCACACGGAGAACAGAGGTCTGGTTGTTGTCGGGGTTGTTGTCGCCGGAGACGGCGATGCTGAACGAACCAGAGTACTGACGCGTGGGGCTCTTGGGAGTGTTGCGTTCGAGCTGGATGGTGGAGACCACCATGGGATCAAGTCGGCGGACGAAGTCGAAGTCGATGTCGTTGCCGTTGACGCTGCCGGTGATATGCATGGTGCTGCCGACGAGCGAGATATTGCCGATGTTGCGCAGCTGGATGAAGGTGCGGCAGTCGGCGGCGGAGTTTTCTTCGACGATTATGCCAACGGCTTCGATATCGACCGACTGCGGGATGAAGTCGGAGGTGGTGTCGTTGGTGAGGTCGTTGTCGTCGTCGATGCTGACGAAGGCAGTGATGCGGTCGTAGGGAGTGGCACGCGGCGGGAGCGTGGTTTCGAAGAGGTGGTAGCCACGCGAGAGTGCCGGCAGCGGGTTGTGGGTGTGGTATTGCTCGCGGTAGATGTGGGCGGTGTCGTCGTCGACCCAGAAGCCGACCTCGAAGTCGTTGGCACCGCGTGCGCCGCGGTTGTCGACGACGAGCGAGAGGCGCACGTCGGTGTACGAAGAGACAGTGTCGACAACGATGGCAGCGGCGGCGAGGTCCATGATGGAGGAGATGCCGGTGAAGCGTTTGCTGATGGTGTCGTTGTAGATGTACTCATTGGTGTCGCACTTGACGAAGCCGGTGACCTGCATGATGCCCATGGCAGCGCGGAATTTCTGGTGGAAGGTGTAGTTGAAGTATTCTTCGGCGGCGAGGGGACGGCCGAGGGCGCTGTCGAAGCTAATCTCTTCGACGACCTGCGGGCGTCCGCTGACGGTGTAGCTGAAGCTGGCACGGTGGATGGGGTTGCTGCCGAAGTTGAAGACACGCATGGTGACGATAATGGAGTCGCCGGCGATGACACGGTCGAGAGGTGTGACGAAGCGGTCGGCGGCAATGTCGTGGTCGAGCGGGGGCAGGACGTACTGCCTCACGTTGGTGTCGTTGTCCTTGAAAATATCGGCGGTGTTGATAGTGAAAGCCTTTATTTCGAAGGTGTCGGGGAAAGCACTGGTGATGACGAAGGGGGAAAGGAACTGGAAGGTGTCGACGCCATCGGGTGGGATGGAGAGGCTGTCGAAGATGTCTTCCTTGGCGAGGTAGGTGCCGTAGTGGATGTAGCCGAGCTGGAGACGGCGCACGGTGTCGGTGCCAAAGTTTTTGACCACGACTTCGGGGCAGATGGTCTGCCCGTATTTGGGTGCCGTGGGTTTGGTGATGGCTATGACACCGACATCGGTATTTTTCTTGGCACGACCGATATGGAAGTCGTCGATGGCGCAGCCTTCGCCGTAGCTGGCAGAGGCATTGGAGCCCTGAGGTGTGCGGTAGACAATGCGGAACTGGAAGAGCTCCTGGAAGTTGCCCGACACGAGCGAGGAGGGGAAGTAGTAGTAGGTGTAGCCGTTGCTGTTGCCGTCGAAGCACTTGTCGTCGGTGTTGTTGTACCAGGTGGGCGGGTCGGTGGTGTCGGAGGCCATGTTGACCCACTCGTTGACGTAGTTGCGATATTCGATGTAGCACTTGCTACCACCTGTGAGTCGTTTCATCATGCGGAAGGCGATGGTGTCGGGGTGGATCTGAGCGGTGTTGATGATGGGGCTGTAGAGGTAGCTGACGTTGCCGCGCAAACCGGACTGGACATTGCCCGTGAGACCGGTGACCCATACATTGGGCGCCGAATAGGGCTGATTGATGTTTTGCTTGGTGGGTGTGCCACGCTGCCAGTAGTTGCGGTTGTAGCCGTTGTTGCCAGAGGGAGCATACCAGAGGCTGGGGTCGCTGTCGAAGTCGTCGTCGAGGGTGAGGATGACGGTGTGGAAGCGGTGGTATTCGTAGGTGAGGGTGTCGTTGGACGCGACGGCGTCGCCCTCGAGCGAATGCCATATTTTGACCACGGTGGTGCCGAGCGGGAATGTGTGCTGCGGCAGCTCGACAAGGGCGCTGGTGCCCGGCTGCAGGTTGCCGCTCCAGTTGACGACATCGGTCACAACACTTTCGTTGGCGTTGTCGGGGATGAAGCTGAAGTGGATGTCGGCAGAGTTGATGGGCGAGGCGCCGCGGTTGGCGATGCGGAAGGATATGGTCTTGGGGGCATTGTCGCGGATGAGGTAGTCGCGAGGTTCGGCGATTTGTGTGATGGCGAGGTCTTTGGCAGGGGCATGCTGGTCAACAAAGAGCAGGAAGTCGAGCATGTGGCCATCCTGACCGGTGAGGGTCGTGGTGGGCACTTTGTCGAAACGGCAAGCCGAGACACGCATCTTCGTGTAGCCGTAGGATGCATCGTTGGCAATGTTTATCTTGCCACGATAGAGACGGTTGTACCAGAGGTTGGTGTCGGGAACCACACATTCGCCAGGATCGTTGAAGCTACCATTGCGGTTGAAGTCGATGTATATGGCGATGCGGCCACGCTCGATAGCGTTGTTGTCGAGCGGGTTGGTGATAGACATAAAGACGGAGTCGGACATGCCCTGAGTGACATGCAGCACCGGTATCTCGGGATTGTTGAAGACGCCGAAGTTGGAGTAGGAGCGTCCGAGGGCAGGGAGATCGACATCGATTTCGTTGAACGAGAAGCGGATGATGTCGATACTGTCTGACGCAGTGTTGGTGCGCGAGGGATAGGTGCTCTCGGGCTTGGCTGTGAATACGTGGTCGAGCTGGGTGTCGTTGTTTGATGCCGGACGAAGGATCTGCTTGTTGCGGATGGTGTCGTTGCGGCGCGACTGGTCGTTGGCAAGGTCGGTCCACGCCCTGACCTGATAGGTGCCGCCGGCGGTGGTGGCGGTGTTGCTGTTGGCAAAGACAATCAGGGAGTCGAAGGTGTAGACGTAGGTCTGGTTGGGGGCGATGGTGGCGGTGACGGTTTCGGTAACGGTCTGGAAGGGGTTGGTGTTGTTGCCTTTGCGCACCGCGTATGTCACAGGAATATTGCTTTGGCTGACTGTGCCATAGTTGGCGATGCGGATGCGAACTGTATCGTTTTCCATATAGACGTGGCCGCCAAGTGGCGCGAGAACGTCTTCGACAGCCATATCGTTGGCCACACGGGGCGAAATGACACCGACATGGACCGGCGAGAAGTGGCTCGGGCAGTTCTTGTCGCTATAGCACATCAGATAGTAGGTAGAGTCGCTGAAGTACTGCGGCGTAGTGCGCCACCAGCACGAATTGGCGTAGGCGTTGGCACCCGACGTGGTGTAGAAAGGAGTGGCGGTGGAATCGCGATACCAGCGTATCGGACGACTGTTCTCCTGTTCGGCTCTGACCTCGCCCCAAGTGCCATAATAGAACAATGTGTCATGGCCGACGGGCGGGCGCGGAGTGTAGTAGGCATCGATGACAGGCGAGGCCGAGGTGCTGGCACCGGTGGTGTCGTTGTCGCAGAGGATGTCGTACTGATGGTGCAGCCAGCCCATGATTCGCACCTTGATGTTGAGGGAAGTGTCGGTGGGATAGAAGTTGGCCGGAGTGGTGAACGTGAAGACGCGAGTCTGGTTCTTTGGCAGCGGCGTCTCGAAAGTCACAGTCTCAGTCACCGGCGAAGTGGGCATGGTGGCAATGTTGAGTTTGTTTGAATCGGGATTGTTGGCTATGAACGACGGGTGGTAGCCCTGAGCCACATAGCTGATTTGCATATTGTCGCCCTGCGGTATAGGTTTGAAGCCTATGTTCTTGACAGTGATGGAGAGTACGGCGTTGGTCAGTTCGCAGCCAGTTGAGGCCGACTGGATCTTGACGGCTTCGATGTTGTAGGCCGGGGCAAGATAGGCATTGGCCGTGAGCTCGTTGTCGGAGAGGTCCTCGTCTCCGTCGGACACAACCACGACGCGGACCACCTGCGTGTCGATGACACCCAGGATGGTGGGAATCCACACAGAGTCGGTCTTCATCTGTGCCGGATTGAACGAGCCAAGCGATTTGGTCACCGAGCTCATCTGGCTCTGGTAGTTGTCGACATAGGCATACCACGACACATTGTTCTCGATGGAACTACCATTGTTGTAGAAGGAAGCCACAACGAGGATAGAATCGCCTTCGATGTTGCTCGGATTGTTGAGGTTGAGGGGTACCTTGGGCTGCAAAATCTGCACAACGGTCATGTTGCGTGTGTGGCGTTCGAGTTCGTGGGCACCAATGGTGGTACCACCGATGGGCGGACGCGGATTTCCGTCGATATCGGTCATGATGTCCGGGTCGTACTGCGCGTGTCCGCAGAAGTTGGTCATCAGCAAGTGCAGGTCGTCATTGGCAGTGAAATAGGGCATATCCTGGATGGAGTTCTCATCCATAGAGTTGGCTGTCTGCAGCGCACTGAGCGAAACACGGTCGGCGCCCCAGTAGGCGAACTTGGTGCCGGCGGAGTAGTAGCCGTTATAGTCGGACATGAGGATTGAGTTGGCACTGCCGATATAATATGCATAGGCATTGCTGAAGTTGGCGAAGATATTGCTCTTGACCTGCAGGTTGGTGTTGGTGGCTCCGGAGAAGAAAGCACGGGTATCGTTGTTGGTGGCACCGGCATACACACGCACGCTATTATAATAGATATTAATATTGGAGCAAGCATTGTCGATATAGATACCTGACGGGTTCTTCGGCGTGAGGCCGGCAGCGCCGGTGCCATGCAGGCCAATCATATTGTTGATGATGACGGCAGGATTCATGTCGGTACCAGTAACATGTTCGAGATGTATGCCTCGCTTGGCACCGGTGTGGTCGTCTACAAGATAAATAGTGTTGTTCTGGATAGAAAGGGTACTGTCTATATACGACAGGTTGATACCGATGAGGCCTTTGGCGTCGGTAGCGGCACCGGCACGCATGTCGTTATTGAAGATTGACAATGAGGTGACGTTAGACGCGTCGATACCCTTGTTCAAAAATTCGGAGAAGGTGTTGTTGCTGATGCTCACATCGACATAGTCGCTACCTGTAGTCTTTATAGAATAGTAGCCGCTGTCGAAGATATTGTTATTGATGCTGATGTTGCTCACACTGTCGCCAAGGACCAGACACGATGCATTGGCATCCATAATAGAGCCCTTCACACGGAAGCGGTTGTTGGAGACCACGACGTTGTCGCTGTTGTTGATCACAAGGACATTGGCAGCCTTGACGCTGGCCACCTGCGGGCGCGACTCCATGCGGATGCCGCTGATAATCACATTGGGCACGCCGTCGACGCTGAAGACGTAGTTGTCGGCCACACTGGTGTTGCCCACGATACGCACGCTGTCGGCGCTGCCGCCCTGACCAACAAAACTGATGCTGGTGTTGCCACCAAGTCCGGGAGCTGCATTGAGCGACACCTGCTCTTCGTAGACACCCGGATAGACCGCGAATGTCAGCGAGCCAGTGGTGCCGACGATATTCAAAGTGTCGACAGCCGCGCTGAACGACGGGAAGTCACCCGTGCTGTCGGCAGTGATGGAGTAGGTGTTGCCGCAGAAGCGCACAGTCACCATACCCTCTATGGTGTCGTTGCTCAAGATGGTGTCGTTTTCGGCAACAATAGCGGCACGCAAAGTGTGGCGGCCAGGATGCATCAGCATGCTGAAGAGAGGCACCGAGATTGTTTCACCGGCAGTAAGTACATCAGTACGGTGTGTGACACCGCCGACGGTGTCGCCATCAATCCAGTAGTGGAGGTCGTAGCCGTTTATCTCCTCGCTGCCAAGATTGAACACCGTGATCTGAGGCGCAACGTTATAGCACGATACGAAGCTTGCGGTGTCGAAGCCGGGAGTCCAATAGACGGTGGCGTCATGTTCGGGCACATCGAGCAGCACAACCGGAACACTGGCAATAGGGCCATTGCAGCCATAGGTGGAGCCTTCGATCATGATATTAGGACGGTTCTTGCCCTTGCTTCCGCCGGAGCCTACGAAATCCACAACCGATGGCGCTATATCGTTTGCATTGTTGACATTCTTATGGAGAGTGGTGTTGTTCTTGCTGGTGTAGGTCGTCTGCATACCCGTCGTCACAGATGCGCTGTTGGCAAATGCCACCTGGACCACCAGATGGCTCTCGCCGTCCCAAGTCACGGGATTGTCGAGGTCGAACCATACCCAGTTGTGTACGTCGCTGCGGCGGATTACAAGGCTGTCAATCTGTTTCACGATAGTGGTGGGCCTCCAATCTGTGACGTTGGCAAAAATACTATCCGATGTCATACCCATCGAGATGTAATACTGATCGTAAAGCACCGTGTCGCGCGTGCCGTAAATAGAATCCAAATGGAAAGCGATACGGCTTATCTGACCTTCGCCAAGGCCAAGCGAACGGAGTTCGTGAGCCGAGTAGATGTACTGCTGTTTCACAAAACGATTGTTCGGCTGGAAGGGCGAAGGATATGCTGTCTTGCCTGTAGTCGTATTGTCCATGCCTATGCGACCTTCGACATCGTTTTTGACCATATAGCTGATGCCGAATTCACCTTCGGTATAGAGGACGTCCGTCTCATAGACAAAGCCTGTGTCTACAGGGTTGCCGTTGTAGTCGTACCACACCGGCATGACATTGGCCGGGAAATCAAATGTCACTTCAGTAGTTTCGCCATACTGGGCTTCGATGGTGTCGCCGATAGCAGGAGCTGCCAGTGTCTTGAGCGACACCGTGCTCAGGCGCGCTGTGTCGTTGCTCTGCTCCACATCGCCCTCGGTCATAGTGACCCATACAACGATGTTGACAACGCTGTCGGCATCGAAGTCAAGGTTGGGCGACTGGGCGAAGGTGTAGGTTGTGTCGGCATAAGAGACGACGGGCGACGACAGAGTCTCGCTGACGGTGTCTCCGCCGAGGGTATAGTTGAGCTGCAGGGCGGCCACAGCCGAGTCGCCATAGTTGTGTATGCGCACTGTCAGGGGCTCAACGCCAAGACCGCAGCCGCTTGCAAGCGGGTAGGCCTCGATGTCGATATCGGAAGTCGGCTTGTTGCTGATGGTCACATTGACCAAAGCCGCGCCGCCTTCACAGCCGTTGTTGCTGTAGCGTATCCAGTCGGGATTGACATAATTGAGGTTCACGGGCATGTTGTCGTTCGACACAGTCCAGTCGCTCGAATTGCCGTTGAAGGCCACGCGGACGAAGCCGCCTGCCGTACTGCCTGTACCTGTAGACACCCCCTGCGTGCCGCTCCACACATAGCTTGGCACATGCTGCGTAGACCATTTGACCGACTGCGACGACGCTGCCGAGACGACATTGTTCAAAGCTACAGCATCAATCACCGTGCCATTACGGTAGATAAATCCCATGTCGGTGGTGATGGGCGGCGTAATCTTGGTCTTGGTGTAGATGGTCTTCTCGGCGTTGGGCGAGGTGCCGGATATGTATTGCACCACAATGGCCTGTCCGGGAGCAAGCACCACGTTGTTGTCGAACTTCAGCGTGCCCTTGTTGTTGTACGAATTGCTGGGCGAAACGATGCGCAGTGTGTCGCCGCCAAGATAGGCAGTGTCGTCGCCAATATTGGTCAGCTGCACAGCCAGCTGCGTGGCGTTGTTCATCCAGTCGGGCAGCGGAGTCGTCAATCCGGTACTGGTGTTGTTGGACTTGACCATCACCTGGGTGAAACGCACCATAGACACCTCGCGCTGTTGCTTGACGTAGAAGTGGGTGTCTTGGCGCAGCGGAGTGGTCACAAGGGTATTGCCGACAAAGAAAGGTTCGTCATCGTCTTCGTTGTAGTACCAATAGATGATCGACGGCTCGGTGGGGGCGTTGTTGGCGCCATACAGGCTCCAGTCAACCACACCCTCGGTCACAGTGATGGTGGCCGGCGTCATGTACTCGGTAGTGGCTTCCACATCGTCGGGAGCTGTGATCTGGTAGCGGCTGACAACGCGGAAGGTGTTGGTGTCGTTGGTCTGGTTGGGGTCGTTGGCACAGATGGTCCACACCTTGATGTCGTAGACAGCATCCAATATGCCGTCGGGGGGCAGGTTGAGCATCTGGCCTGTATGCACGGTTATGGTGTCTTCGGCCGGCACAATATGCGGCACCGTGAAGGTATGCACCTGACCGTTGTTTATGCTGTAGGCCATCTGGAAGTTCATCGTGCTGTCGGGGGTGTAACGGCTTGTGCCGCCGTTGCGCAGACGCACCTGCAGTTCCACATTCTCGGGCATGTTGCACGACTCGGCTACCGGGCTGGGCATGGCTTCCACCTCGAAGTCGAACGGCAGCGACGAGAATTCAAAAGCGCCGGGGCAGGGAGTCGTGGCACTGCGGACCGTGTCGTTGATATCGACCGACACCTCGGCAATCGGCATTCCCTTGCCCTTCAGCTGACGATTGAAAGTGCGCAGGTCGACCAGTGTGCCGGTGAGGAACACAGGATTGGTCGAGATCGACATGCTGTCTTCGGGCACCGCCTGCTGCCACAGTGCAAGCGAACTATAGCTCGCGCCGGTGCGGCGGTTGAGGGTCGGGCCCATCGTGTAGTATACGTTGTAGCCTACGGTGTTGGTCGTCTGGTTGCCCGGCATGTAGTTGAAGGCATAGTTGCGGTTGTCCATACATGCCAGCACATTGTTCAGGAAGCGGCAGTTCTCTATCAGCGTGCCTCCAAAGGTGGCCGCAGGCACATTGGTACGGCTGGTGGCGGTGAGCTTCACAGAGTTGTACACAACGTCGGTCCACTCGGCCTTGATAACGTTCAGCGGGCTGGTCAGCGTGTGATTGCCTGCAGCATCGTCGCACACTATCATGTTGTTGGCCACTATAGCGTGGTTGGTCTGGGTGCCGTGCATATCGCTGATACCGATGGCACCGGCGCCGTTGGTCGTAAGTATGCGGTTGCCGCTGATGTTAACCGTGCCGTAGCAATATATCAGCTGCAATACATAGCTGTTGTTGGTCAGCACATCGTACATCTCGTTGTGGTCAACGGTGACATTCGACTGGTTCTCGACATCGACGGCTTTATTGTACTGGTTGCGGAACACGTTGCGGCGCACCGTGTTGCCGGTGCTGAGTGCCGTGATGCTCTGACCCGAGAGCGTGACGCCTGCCAGACCGCCCTCGAAGGTGCATCCCTCGACGAGCATATTGTCGGCATAACTATTGTCGAGCATCGATGCGATACGCATGGCGGCAGCTGGATTTTCAACGCTGTCGATGAAACTGCACCGCTCGAAGTGGCAGTTGTCGGTCGTGGTGCTCATGCCCACCATGTTGGTCAGCGTGCCACCGCGGCGCACGAAGGTCAGGTCGCGGAACCTGATGTTGGCCACCTGTGAGATATCAATAATCTGGCTCGTACCCGTGGTCTCATCGGCATACATTATGGCCGGGTTCTCTGGGTCGAGCGACTCGTAGACGATATAATGCTGCTCTGTCAGACCACTGACGGGGGTCATCACGAACGGGGGATACTCGCCCGGTGCCAATTTGACCACCAGTGAGTCGTCAATGCCGCAACGGCTGAGCGAGAAGAGGAACTCCTCGATGTTGTTGTAGTCGGCGTTCTGGCCGCCGCCAATCTGGCGCACACCCGACAGCGGACCCTCGCAGACGATGAATTCTGTGTATGCGGTGTCGTTGTAGGGTTCGTGGTCGCGTTTCCGCAAATTGCCGGCGGTGACGGTCAGGGTGTCTTCAACCCATGTGCGCAGGTAGTGGTAGCCTGCGGGCAACCCCGTGATGGTACCGATATTGATGGTGGCCGAATCGCCACCCGCAATCGAGCCGGTCCAGTCTGTATGTCCAAAGATGGTGTCGTCTATGGTCCACGACACACGCACGGCATTGATAGTGCTCACGCCATAGTTGTTCAACTTGGCCTGAAGGGTCTCTGTCTCGCTTATCAAGGGGTCTACATACGTCGGGTGCGTCAGTCGGCTGATACCCATATCGTAAATCAGCGGCTTGTTGGCGTGCTGCGTCATTACGATGGCCGGGCGCTTGGGCTGACGGTCGAATTGCTGCTCGTTGATGGATGAATTGACGTAGGGGTTACAGTTATACATGGCATCCACGCCGATGGCATAGGCCGTCATCTTGTTGCTCGGTGCGCTGATCGTCTTGATGCTTGTCGAAGCACCCATGTTCTGCGTGCCGAAATAGAGAGCCTGCATAATCAAGTCCTTGCCGGCGTAGAAGAAGGTGTCCTGCAGGTGTATATTGAGTTCCTGTCCGGCTGTCATTGCCGGCAGATAGAAGTCCGAGTCGAGGACAACATGAGCATAGCCCTGAGTGAACTTGTTTGCCGAGGTCTGCGTGCTGGTCACCGTGTGGCTGGTCGGGGCGTTCATGAAGCGGAAGTTGAACTTGGGTCGCGTAGATGCGTTCGAGTTGGCACCCACGGTGAAGCGGAGGTCGGTGATGGCGCCGGGGCCATAGCCGTTGTTGGCCAAATAGGCCGAATCGAAGACCCATTCGGCGAATCCCACTGCATCGCCCGGGAATGGGAAGGCATTGTTGTTCGACGTACCGACCATGTCGGGTGTCTCTATGCCGGGTTGCGCCACACCACGTATGCACCAGTATTCATCCATCGCACCTGCGGCCCGCGGGTAGGTCACTTCGTTGTGGTTACTCGTGTTGTCTTTCACCACGCAGTAGTAGCGCATCACTGTATCGTAGCCTTCAAACGGGATCATGGCGCTGAAGCGCGACCAGCTGTAATTGTCGGCATAGTTGACCTTCTCGCCCACATACGTCATCGGCAGGCGTATCGGCGTAGGGTCGCTGCCCACGGTGTAGATGATGTACACCGAGTCCTGGCAGATGCCTTCGGCCAAACTGGTGTGGGCTTCCAGCATGATGCGGGCACCACGGCTGTTGGGGTGGGCTCCGCCGTCGGGGCGCACCACCATTTGCACGTCGGGACGTATCATCGAACTCTGACTCGCACGCACCCTGATATTGTCGAGCCACCAGCCAGTCTGGCCCGGACCAGCAGGAAGCGTACAAGACTTGAGCACAAACTTGATCAACACCTTGCGGTCGGCAGCCGCCACATTCGACAGAATGCTGTTGAAGGTGAAACGCTCGTGCTTCCAGTATTGGTTGGTCATCGTGGTCTTCATCCATTCGGTGTACGAGTTGCGGTTGAATGTCGACGTACCCACAAACTGAGTCGTATACTCGCCTGAAACATCATAGTTGCTGCTGTTTGCCTGGGTCCATGTCGACTGGTTGACGCGCTTGACCCAAATTTCTCCGATACTGGTGTTTGCACCGCCATTCGTGTAGATGTTGTTGATGTGGTCGAATTCGAGCGCTATATACGACAGAGCCAGGTTCTGTGTGAAGTCCAGCGTGTCGAGCAACAGCTCCACATCTCCTGTGGTCAGCTGCGTCAGCTTTATCGAGCTGCTGCCGCCGGCCGCAAGGTCAGACACTATAGTGCCGTTGGCAGGCGAGCTGACAGTGTATACCGACCCCGTGCCCTCGAAGCCCTGATTGTACATCTCCACAATCTGTCCGCGGGCTGCAAAGCCGGCAAATGCAAAAATTACGCTCAACAAAAAGATGCGTTTTTTCATATCTCGTACTATTTTTTTCTTCTATATGTCAGTTAGTTATATGTATTTCACATGGACATAATCCCCCCTTTGCAGGCGCGATTATCCCAGTGCAAATATACGATTTTTTTCCGACACAGAATATAAAATATATTAAAATTTTAAAATTAGCACTTTGTCGGCACACGCAGAAAGGGGGGTGGGGGCAGGG
>JAZNSV010000041.1:0-4161 GCA_045591485.1 Bacteroidales bacterium
AGAAATTGTGTATCTTTGCTCTTTGGTAAGGTGTTTATATTTTTCCATAGACAACACAAAAGTAGTCACTTTACCTGAGAGTACCAAATTTTTGGTGCTCTTTTTTTCTACTCAGTGTTGCACTTGTAACTGGAATTTAGGTGATGCTCCATAAGTCCCCGGAGGGGACGACAGCGAATAGCCGGGGGCGTTAACCCCCGGAAATAATTTAGCAATAAAATCAGAGCCCAGAAAGGGCGGCACACTGCCAATCAATTCAGTGTCGCCCTTTCAGGGCTCTGGGTTTGTATCCTGTTCGATCCCGTGGGCTTACGCCCACGGCTAAAGGATGTCGCCCGTATCGGGCTTTTTGACTTTTGGAAAAACCCTCGACCAACTCGTAGTCCTTAACGGATTAGTCCTGGATGGCTTTGATGCCGGGGAGGACTTTGCCTTCGAGGTATTCGAGCATGGCGCCACCGCCGGTGGAGACGTAGCTCATCTGGTCGGCGAGGTGCATCTGCTTGACGGCAGCAACGCTGTCGCCACCGCCCACGGCGGCGAAGCAACCCTGCTTGCAGGCGTCGGCGACGCTCTGGGCGATGTGGTTGGTGCCCTTGGCGAAGGTCTCAAGCTCGAAGACGCCGGCAGGACCGTTCCAGAGGATGGTCTTGCTCTGCATGATGATGTCGCGGATGGCCTTGCAGCTCTCGGGGCCGCAGTCCATGCTCTCCCAGCCGTCGGGAACCTCGCCGCTGGGGACGATCTGCGTGTTGGCGTCGTTGCCGAACTTGTCGCCGATGACGCTGTCGACGGGCAGATAGTACTTCACGCCCTTCTCGTCCATGCGGCGCATCAGCTCCTTGGCCAGGTCAAGCTTGTCGTCCTCGCAGATGGAGTTGCCGATTTTGCCGCCGAGGGCCTTGGTGAAGGTGTAGCGCATGCCGCCGATGATGATCATGTTGTCGACCTTGTCGAGGAGGTTCTCGAGGATGCCGATCTTGCTGCTGACCTTCGAGCCACCGATGATGGCGGTGAAGGGACGCGGGGGATTCTGCATCAGTTTCTCAAGGTTGCGCACCTCGTTCTCCATCAGGAAGCCGAAATACTTGTCGTTGGGGAAGAATTTGGCGATGACGGCCGTGGAGGAGTGCTCGCGGTGGGCGGCACCGAAGGCGTCGTTGATGTAGCAGTCGCCGAGGGCGGCCAGCTGGCGGGCCAGCTCCTCGTCGCCCTTGGTCTCGCCGGGGTAGAAGCGGATGTTCTCAAGCATCATCACTTCGCCACCCTTCAGCTCTTTGGCCATCTGCTCGGGCTTGCCGCTGCCGAGGAGTTCCTGCGTGAACTTCACGGGACGGCCCACGAGGGTCTCCAGATACTTGGCCACCGGCTCGAGGGTCAGTTCGGGCTCGAAGCCACCCTTCTTGGGGCGGCCGAAGTGGGCCATGATGATGACGGCGGCGCCGTCCTTCAGCAGCTTCTCGATGGTGGGCATCGACTCGCGCATGCGGGTGTCGTCGGTGATTTCTTTCTTATCGTTCATCGGGACGTTGAAGTCCACGCGCAGCAGAACTTTCTTACCTGCAAAGTTAATGTCTTTAATACTTTTCATGGGATTTGTCGATTTATTGGGTTTATATTCAAGATTCACTTTCAACTTTCAACCTTCAACTTTTTCATGATGCGGCTCGGCGACGGCCATGCCGATGTAGAGGGCCGTGAGCATGGTGAAGACGAAAGCCTGGATGTAGGCCACCAAGCACTCCAGCAGCGAGATGAAGACGCTGAAGAGCACGCTGACCACCGAGACGGCACCGCCGACGGCCATGCCGAAGAGGTTGCTGAGGATGAAGATGATGACGATGAAACCAAGGATGACAATATGACCGGCAGTCATATTGGCGAAGAGTCGGATCATCAGCACGATGGGCTTGGTGAAGACACCAACCAGCTCAACCACCGGCATCAGGGGGAATATCTTGAGCCATGCCGGCACACCGGGGGTGTTGAAGATATCGGTCCAATAGTGCTTGTTGCCGCTGATATTGGTGATGATGAAGGTGATGACAGCAAGCGTGGCTGTGACGGCTATATTGCCCGTGATGTTGGCACCTGCCGGGAAGAAAGGAATCAAGCCAAGGATGTTGCAGAAGAAAATAAAAAAGAAAAGTGTGAGCAGGTAAGGCAGATACTTCTCGTATTTAGCCGCGCCAATCATGGGCTTGGCTATGCTGTCGCGCACGAAGACCACCAGCATCTCGACGAGGCTCTGCAGGCCTTTGGGCGCCTGGTTGGGACGCTTCTTGTAGCCTGCACGGGCTATGAAGACGATGACCAGCAGCAGGATGACGGCGATTATGATGGCCGCCGAGGTCTTGGTGATACTCAGGTCGAGGGGCTTGACGCCGGTGAGAGCGCCAGCCTCGTCCACACAGACAATTTCTTCCTTCTCGGCGCCGCCGCCCACGAGACGGTAGCCCTTGTAGTCGGCATGGCCGTGGTGGAAGCGGCTGGACATAAAGACATCCAGATGGCCGTCGTTCCAGAGGATGACGGGCAGCGGGATAGCCACAGCATGTTCGGCACCGTCGGAGGTCTTATAGTCGAACATGTGCCACGAATGGGCATCGGTGACGTGCCCGATAATCATCGAGCCTGGGTCGAAAGCCTCGCCGCCGTCGTCGGCACGCACCACCGCGGGCGCAAAAAGCATCATGGTCGCAAACAGGATACTGAACAGTCTTTTCATATTTTACTACTGTCTACTTGAACTTTAACTTCTGTCTACTTGACTACCTTCGTAGTGTTGTTGAAAATGTCGATTTGCACAGAGTCGAAGAGACCGAGCTGGTTGATGTCTCGTTCACTTTCGATAGCGATGCCGGCAGCGGCATCGCGTAGCGATTGGCGCACCAGACGTGCCAGCGCCGTCGGACGGTCTACGCCGCTTTTGTCGGCGTAGACCGTGAGTCGACGCATCTCACACTCGCTGAGTGTGACGGTGTATTTCTTAGCCCTGTGTGTCGACGCTTTGCTCATTCGAAGTACATGGTGTTGTTGAAGCGTGAGAGGATGTCGTCGCACTTCTTGGCGAGGGCTTCATCGCCAAGGGTGCGACTGGCCATATCGCCAAGGAGCGACATATACTGCAGGTCGGCCTGCAGCGAACCGCGCACACCAGCGGCACGCTCGCCCTTATACTGCTCGAGGAAGGCAATCTCCTCGCTGTAGTACTTGTATGCAGCCTGCCAAAGGTCGCGGGCTTCGGCTTCGCCATAGACCTTCTTGTAGAGGTCGACCACATCGACGCGGGTGTTGCCAGTGACAATGTAGACGGCATAGACATCGATGGGGAAGTTGGGCGAGGGGAAGTGCTTACGCGAGAGGTCGAGCAGCTGGCGGGCCTTGTCGGCATTGCCTTTGTTCAACTCGTCGTAGGCCAGCATAGTCATCGACTGACGCTGCACAGTGCCCATATTGAGGCTTATCGGGTCGACGTAGATGTCGGCGGCCAGATTGCCCCATTTCAGCGGCTCGCCGTCGGCACCATTGATAAAATAGTCGGCGGTAGTCTCTGTGTAGCGGCCACCCTGGCGCGGATAAGGTATGAGCTTGTGGTTCATGCCGTCCTGCACAGTGTAGCTGTATATGGGCGTGAAGACATCGCGGATATAGCCGGGGTTCATGATGTTGATATCGCGCATGAACTTGTTGGTACCAAGTATGTCGAGTATCATCATCTCATGGCGGTAGAGGGTCGACTTGTTGATTTCCCAGCGGATCTCGGGGTTGACATAGGGGGCTATGTCGGCGGGTATTACGCCAGCCTCGACGAGGGCGGGTATGTCAAGTGTGATTTTGAAGCGCTTGGTGGGGATGTACATCACGTTGCGGCCGTCGCCGGAACGGACAGTGAAGCGGTCGGGATGGTCGCGCATCATGCCAAGCACATCGGTCACCTCAAGGTACTCGTTGCTGCGGTCCATGACGGCGAAGAAGTCTTTGCCGAGACCGTAGTATTCCTTGGGCAGCGTGAAGGGCAGCGCCTCGCTTTCGTAGAGCTTGTTGAAGAGCTGCTCCACATACCAATACATGCCGCTAAGGGTGTAGTTGAGGATGCGCACGTCGGTGCGTGTGCCCTCAACCTCCTGGGCATACCAGAGCGGGAAGGTGTCATTGTCA
>JAZNSV010000042.1:0-3650 GCA_045591485.1 Bacteroidales bacterium
GGTATCTGCAGTTCGTAAGTCACTCCGGCGGGCAGTGTGAGGGTGTATTCGTAGTGTCCGTTCTTCTTCAGTCGCCACGATGCCGATACTGTGCCGTGCGGGGTCTCTGTCTTGGCCTTGGCCCAGGTGATGCGCGGCTGATAGGCGAGGGTAGGGTGATTGTCGGGGCGGTTGTCCACTTGCGGTGCAAACAGCACGTGGCTGAAGCCCGGTTTGCCTGGCCGGATGCCAGCTACATAGGCATACATCCATTCGGCCACAGCGCCGTAGGCATAGTGGTTGAAGGAGTTCATATTCCACTCATGCTTGTGGAATCCCTCTTCACGCTTGTAGGAGTCCCACCGCTCCCACACGGTCGTAGCCCCTTGGTCGATGCTGTATAGCCACGAGGGGTTCTTGCGTTGTAGGAGCAGGGCATAGGCGAGGTCGTTCATGCCCTCGTCAGTCAGTGTGGAGCATAGGATACCTGTGCCCACGAAGCCCGTGGAGAGGCAGTAGTCGTTCTCCTCTATCAGGCGGCGCAGGGCCTGGCGTGCTGCTGCGCGGTGTTGCTCGGGTAGGAGGTCGAAGCGCAGAGCCAGCAGGTAGGCCGTCTGCGTATGCTCGCGCAACGCTCCGTCGGGGAGCATGTAGCGTTGCTGAAACTCCTGCCGTATGTCGGCGTACAGGGCGCGGTAGCTCTCGGCTTCGCGCTGCTTGCCCAGCGTGGCAGAAATGCTGTCCATCAGTTGCGCCACATAGGCATAGTAGGCCATACTCACGTAGCGGCTCTCGATGGGCGCGTAGGCCAGCCAGTCGCCCGTGGCGGTGCCGGCGCCGATGTGTGTGTAGCGCTTGCCCTCTACCGTCTCCTCCTGGGTCGACAGCCACTGCATGTAGCGCGTCATGCTCGCGTAGTTCTCTTCCAGTATGGTGCGGTCGCCCGTCATCTCATACACTGTCCACGGCAGTATCACGCCTGCATCGCCCCAAGCCGCCGTGCCATAGCCCCAGAAGTTGTTGTAAGGGGCAATGTCGGGGTAGGCCCCATCGGCGCGTTGCGAGTTGCGCAGGTCGCGCATCCATTTGCGGTAGAAGTCCTTGGCGTCGGAGTTGTAGAGTGCCGTGCGGGCAAATATCTGTGTGTCGCCCGTCCAACCGAGGCGTTCGTCGCGTTGCGGACAGTCGGTAGGCACGCTCAGGAAGTTGCCGCGCTGTCCCCACCATATATTATTGTATAGCTGGTTGATGCTTGCATCGGAGCAGGCAAACTCGCCCCACTCCTCAATCTCAGAGCCCACCACCTGGCCTATAATCTTGCTTATCCTCACCTCCTCGGTGGCTGTCACCGACACGTAGCGGAATCCCATGAACGTGTGGTGCGGACGGTAGCTCTCGCCGTGGCGGTCGCCGCGGAAGGTGTAGCGCAGCGTGGCATCGGCCTCGCGCAGATTGTATGTCCATACGCTGCCTCCCGGACCATCGTCGAGTCGTCCTCGGCGGTCGCCATTGTCGTTGAGCATCTCGCCGTGGCGGAAGGTTATCTCGGTGCCTCGCTCGGCCTTGGCCTCGAAGTACACCCATCCCACCATGTTCTGGCCCATATCGATGACTGCCGTCTCGCCCTTCTTAAGCGTGAAGGGGCGGTTCTTCAGGCTACGGTCCGCCTTTATCATGCCATACTCGGTGCCGGTCTTCACCGTCCCGCTATAGATGGTCACCGTCTGCGGATGGCGCCACAGCGCTTTGTCGCGGATGCGCACCTCGGGACCCTCGAAGGGAATCACCGCCATGGGCATGTGCTTCAGCACTGTCACTCCTTCCCACTCGGTGGGCGTGCGGCGTGCATCATACACCTCGCCGTCGTATATCTCGCCCAGCAGCAGCGGTCCGCCGTAGCTGCACTGCCAGGTGTCGTCGGTGCGGGCTACGCATTGTCCGTTGATTACCACCTCGGCCTTCAGTGCCAGCGGAGTGTGGCGGCCATATACGCCGCGGGTGATCTCGCCAGCCCACCATCCGTAGCTCAGCTGCGCGCATATCTCGTTCTCGCCCTTGCGCAGCAGCGAGGCGATGTCCATCGTCTGGCAGGTCACCTCCTTGCGGTAGTCCGTCCATCCCGGCTTCAGCTCGTGTCCCTCCACATGCACTCCGTTCACGGTGATGTCGTACACGCCCAGTGCCGTAGCCGTCAGCGTGGCCTGCTCTATGGACTCATCGTATGTTATCACCTTGCGTAAGATGGGTAGGGCCACCCCCTCAGCCATCTTGTGGCGCGGCATCGCCGCATACGTGCTGCCCGTTATCCACTCCGCTTCGCTCAGCGGCGCTATCCCTTGTGCAGCCATTGTCAGTGAGCCGACGATGCTCGCCATGGCGAGCATGATTCTCTTAAGTAATCGTGTCGGTTTCCTATTTGTACTCATCTCGTTTATTGTCATATAGCAATGTTAATCATTTCTTAGGCTCTGTTTCCAAATCCGAGGTCAATTCTCTTTTATATTCTATGCGGTTGTTTTCGGGCATAAATCTAATAAGCAATTTCTATTATATCAGTACGACCCAATTGCTTTTGTTCTCATTTCAGATAATCATCGTGCCAGCTTGCCTTGAATGTAATCAAATTGACGACACAAAAATACACATAATAGTTGGAAATGCGACTGCATAGGAATACATATTTTAACTGCTAAAGGTAATGGGTAAGCGTAAATAATACTAATACGATGAATTACCCTTTGTGAAAGGGAAGGTAACGGAAGGCTCTGATTGTAGTCTTCCGTTACTTTTTATTTTTCAGGCATCTATATTATATGGCTTTGTTTGCGAGAGTAGGAATGTACTGTCACGGTGGATTTCAATCTGCCGTGAGTGGTATAGGAATTTGCAGTCCCTTAATTATTGTGGGGCAGAGAACCTGATACTCGTTAACAGCGGATATGCTATCGCTGTGACGGAAATTCTGGTGCCATCACGATACAAAAGCGGACACTACGTGTGGATAAATCCAGTACGTTAGTGTCCGCTACTTTCATTTGTGTGATATCTTCAATAAAATGATAGGGAATAGCAGGTTACATGACAACAATGGTTTTAGGTGAAGTTGTCTTAATGTAGGAGGTCCAACCAGTCCATTCCGAAAATCTTGCCCCAAAAGCGCTTTTTAGGTATACTCCAAAATTGGTCACACGGCATTTCTTCAACTCCTTGTCAAACGAATAGGTTATCGTATAATTGATGGTCTTTGGAGAGTTTTCTTCTGTGAAGGTTTGTATTTCGTCGTAATTTAAATTTAATGCGGAATGGTAGATACCAAACCACTCGGACGATCCAGTAACTATTATATACTTTTTCTTTTTAGGACTATCTCTATAGCTGTCAGTAGAGAGAGCAACAGAAGTGTGTGGGGGGACGAATAAGATTCTGTCATCTTTGTAGGTTGTGGTTACAAGGTTCATTTTCCCCTTGTCTCCACCGACATTGATACCATCGGCTAATGTGCCCACTACACCGCCTACACCAAATGCATCGGCTACCGTACCTAAATTTACACTTGCACCGGTACCGGACTTGCCACCTTCAACAACGGTGGACTCTTGTGGGTCGAAGTACTTTTTAACCCCCCCCGCAGAATATGCGCCAAAACAAGCAGCTTTATCAATGTAGATGGC
>JAZNSV010000043.1:0-12979 GCA_045591485.1 Bacteroidales bacterium
GCGGAGAGGGAGAATGTGCTGTTTTATGAATGTTTGAATGTTTGAATGCTTGAATGCTTGAATGTTTGGATGCTTGAATGTTTGAATGTTTGGATGCTTGAACTTTTCAAAAGTAGACAGTAGGCAGTAGTTAAGTAGTTAGGCCAAATGTGCTGCCGACGGTATCGTCTTGAACTCCTTGAACTCCCTGAACTCCTTGAACTCCTCAAACTCCTTGAACTCCCCAAACTACACCCCAACGCAATTACGCAATAACGCAATCAATCAACGTATCAACTGATTAATCAAAGTGGCAGCTTCGAAAAAGAAGACAACTAAAGCATCTAAAGGCAAGCCGCAGGCGAAGAAGAATTCGTCCGGCGGCTTTGCCGCTTTCCTGAAGAGCAAGCAGTTCGCCCATATCCGCGGTGCGTTCTACGTGCTCTTCGCCCTGTTCCTGGTGCTGTCTATGGTGGGATTCTACCTGACCGACGGCGGCGCCACCGGCACCTGGATGGGTTCGGCCGGACAAGGACTGGCTGAGTTTTTCGCGGTCAACCTCTTCGGCATCGGAAGCCTCGGCTTCGCCCTTCTCTTCTTCGTCTACGGCATGAGGCTGTGGGACGTGGTGGTGCTGCCATGGTGGAAGACCTTCGGCAGCACTCTGTTCTGGATGCTCTGGCTGTCGCTGCTGCTCGGATACATCGGTGGTGCATGGGTCAGAGACGGCTCCTTTGAGCACTATGCAGGTATAGGCCTTCGCCTGGCCGAACCGATAGCCGGCTGGATCAGCTGGTGGACTCTGGTGGTGCTGCTCTTTGTGGCGGTGCTCTTCCTCGTGCTGGTGCACAAGATGGAACTGCCCGAGGTGCACCTGCCCAAGGTGGACATGAAAAAGGCCGTGAAGGAATTCAGCCGCGAGATTGAAGACGTGGCCACCGACCACGCCGAGGAGGGTGTGGCGAAAAAGACCGACGACAAGAAGTGGCAGGATATGACGCAGGCTGTGGCCGCAACCCTTTCGGACGACGACGCCCAGCCCCAGACAGAGGACGACGACCCGGGAGCCGACTTCGACGAAGAGGCGATGCGCCTCTTCCACACTCCGGCAGCATCGGACGACGACATCGCCGCCGAGCCTCAGAGTGACAAGGCCAGCCAGCCGATAGGCCAGCCAGCCGCTCAGCCGACCAAAGAAGAGCCAGCCTTCAGCATCGACGACGAGTTTGCCCGCGTGATGGCAAAAGCCCAGGGCACCGACGCCGGAGCGGCAGAGAAAGACAACGGTGGAGTGAGCTTCACCATCGAAGGTATGGATGAGGAAAATCCGGAGACTCCGGATAATCCGGAAAGCCCGGAAACTCCGGATAATCCGGAAAGCCCGGATAACCCGGAAGAAGACCTCGAACCCGACGACTACCGTCGCCATATAGGCCTCGACGAGCCCTACGACCCGCATCTGGACCTGGGCGACTTTGTGATGCCCGACACGAGCATACTCGAAGACTGGGAGGCAGCCAACGTGAAGGTGACCAAAGAGGAGCTGGTGGCCAACAAAGACCGCATCGTGCAGACCCTGCGCGACTACGGCATCGAGATTACCGAAATATCGGCCCAGCCGGGTCCGACGGTGACCCTCTACAAGATAAAACCCGCTCCGGGAGTGCGCATCAGCAAAATCAAGAGCCTTGAAGACGATATAGCCCTGAGCCTCGCCGCCCTCGGCATCCGCATCATAGCGCCCATACCGGGCGAGAGCAACGTGGGTATCGAGGTGCCGAACGCCAAGCCGCAAATCGTGGCCATGAAGACCATGCTCGACAGCGAGGCCTTCCAGAAGGCCAAGGAGAAGATGGAGCTGCCGATAGCCTTCGGCAAGACCATCAGCAACGAGTGCTTCGTCACCGACCTGGCCAAGATGCCCCACCTGCTGATGGCTGGCGCCACTGGTACCGGTAAGTCGGTAGGCCTCAACGCAGTGCTGGCGAGCCTGCTCTATACCAAGCACCCCAGCGAGCTGAAGCTGGTGCTGGTGGACCCGAAGAAGGTGGAGTTCAGCCTGTACAGCGCCCTGGAACGCCACTACCTGGCCAAGATGCCCGACGAGGACGATGCCGTCATCACCGACGTGAAGAAGGTGGTGCGCACCCTCAACTCGCTCTGCATCGAGATGGACAGCCGCTACGACCTGCTGAAGAGCGCCAAGGTGAGGAAGATAACCGAATACAACGAGAAGTTCTGCAAGCGCATGCTCAATCCCGAGAACGGGCATCGCTACCTGCCGTATATCGTGGTGGTGATCGACGAGTTTGGCGACCTCATCATGACGGCCGGCAAAGAGGTGGAACTGCCTATAGCGCGACTGGCGCAGCTGGCCCGAGCCGTCGGCATACACCTGATTATCGCTACTCAGCGCCCCACGACCAACATCATCACCGGCACCATCAAGGCCAACTTCCCGGCACGTGTGGCGTTCCGCGTCACCAGCGGCATCGACAGCAAGACCATCCTCGACACCGGCGGCGCTCAGCAGCTGATAGGCCGCGGCGATATGCTCATCTCGCTGGCTGGCAAGGATATGATACGCCTGCAGTGCGCTCTTATCGACACTCCGGAAATCGACAAGCTGGTGAAATTTATCGGCGACCAGCGTGGCTATCCGGAAGGCTTCGAGCTGCCGGAGTACCTCGACGAAAACGAGGAACCGAACAAGGAGTTCGACGCCAAGAGCAAAGACGAGTTCTTCAACGATGCCGCCCGATTGGTGGTGAGCAGCCAGTTTGGCAGCACGAGTCTGCTGCAGCGCAAGTTGCAGCTGGGCTACAACCGCGCCGGACGCATAATCGACCAGCTTGAGGCTGCCGGCATCGTGGGCCCGAGCAATGGCTCGAAGCCGCGCGACGTGCTGATACACGACGAGGTGAGCCTCGAAGAACTGCTGAGGTCGTTGTAGTATTTAGATTTAGGGTTTTATGAGCAACAATATTATGAAACACAAGATTTTGATGCCTGCAGTGGCACTATTGCTTGTTGCGGGTGCCACAGGGTGCTCGAAGCAGAAGACCTGCCGCTGCTCGGTGATGGGATCCTCGACGGTGAGGGTGGTCAAGATAGACAAAGGCGAATGCGATCAGCTGAATGTCTACACGTACCACACGCCGCTTGACGTGACGATGACCGACTCGTTGCTGTGTACAGACTACGAGTTCATGATTGATTCAATATACAACGATTGAAAGCCATGAAGAAGAATGCATTATATGCCGTTGCGGCGCTGTGCCTGATGCTGGCTGCCTGCGGCAAGGAACACCAATGCAAGTGCACCACCACCGACGTGCCCGACGACGGATTGCTGAAGCTGTTGACCATCGACGGCGGCATGTCGTGCGACGACATACACACGATGGGCTACGAGGTGCATGTCGTAGACTCGACCAACGGTTCGCATTCGCTTGTGCGGACCGAGATGCACGAGGTGAGCTGCCGCGACTATGCCGAATAAGGCTTGGACTGTGGTCGGCGTGGTGCTGAGGGTGCTGCTGGCGCTTCTGTTTGCGGTGTCGGCGGTGGCCAAGCTCTTCGCCATCGATGATTTCGAACTATACGTCTTCTCGTTCGGATTCCTGCCTCTGAACGTGTGCTATATTGTGGCCAGACTCTGTATCGGAGCAGAGTTGGCCTTGGCGTTGATGATTGCCGTCGGCGTGTGGCGCAGGTGGGTCGATTTGGCGGCGCTCCTGGTGCTGACAGGCTTCTCGCTTTTCCTGTGCTATGCTATGCTTGTGGGACGCGACGACAGCTGCCAATGCTTCGGTCGGCTGGCCGACATGCCGCCTGCGGTGAGCCTGTTGAAAAACGCTGTGCTTATTGTACTTGTGCTGCTGTATATGAAGAGTGGGCAGTGGTCAGTGGGCAGTGGGCAGTGGTCAGTGGGCAGAGGCAAATCTTTCCGCATTGCACGGCTCGTATTCATCGCCCTGTCGGCTCTTATGCTGGTTGTGCCGTTCGTGGTGTCGGTGCCCGACAACTGGATGTATGGTCCTGAAGAGGTGAGGTTTGACCGAAAGGCCTTTGCCTACGCGATAGGCGAGGGTGGGGAACTGGCCGAGTACGGCATCGGCGAGGGTCGCCATCTTGTGGCGTTCGTCACTCCTGGCTGCCCCTACTGCCGCATGACGCGCCAGAAGCTGGGCTCCATAGCCGACCGCCACAGCATAGCCTCAGAACGTATCATATACCTTGAACCAGATCAGATTGGTGTGTCTCTGTTTATGAACATCACACGCGGTATGAGGCCGCTGGTGATGTTGGTGGACGACGGCCAGGTGACGACAACCTACCACTACCGCAACATCGATGAAAAACATGTGGCAGACTTCCTGTGTGAGGGTGTTGATAAATAAATTTCGCACAATGAACAAAATGGTGTATATTTGCATTTTTAAATCATTGGGCGATAACATTGCAAACATACATAAATCAACATATTAAATCATCATTTAACAACTGAAAAAGTATGAGCGGTTTCTTTGGCGTAGTAAGTGAACGCCCCTGTATCTCAGATTTGTTCTACGGAACAGATTATCATTCGCATCTGGGCACCAAGCGTGCCGGCATGGCCACCTTCGACGGCAAGCAGGCCCACCAAAACATCCACAACATCCAGAACTCGCATTTCCGTCCGAAGTTCAGCAAGGACCTTGACGAGATGACTGGCAATGTGGGCATCGGTATCATCAGTGACACAGAGGCACAGCCTGTGATGGTCAATTCGCATCTTGGCCGATTTGCCATAGCCACCGTGTCGAAGATAAACAACATCGCCGAGCTTGAGGCCGACTGCCTGGCCAAGCACCAGCAGTTCACCGACCTGAGTATGGGCCGTACCAATCCCACCGAGCTGGTGGCTCTGATTATCTCGCAGGGCGAGGACTTTGTGAAAGGCATAGAGAATGTGTACAACCGTGTGAAAGGCAGCTGCTCGATGCTGATACTGACGCCCGACGGCGTGATAGCCGCGCGCGACCGCTATGGCCGCACGCCAATCGTTATCGGTCGTCGCGGCAACGACTATGCTTTGGCGTCGGAGAGCCATTCGTATATCAATCTCGGCTTTGAAACCTGCCGCTTTGTGGGGCCGGGCGAGATTGTGAAGGTGTCGACCACGGGCGGCATACAGGTGCTGCGTCCCGCCGAGGAGAAGCTGCAGATTTGTTCGTTCCTTTGGATTTACTACGGCTACCCGTGCACCGAGTATGAGGGCATCAACGCCGAAGAGGTGCGCTACAACCTTGGCCGCCTGATGGGCGAACGTGACGACATAGAACCCGACTTCGTCAGCCCGATACCCGACAGCGGCATCGGTATGGCCCTGGGCTACAGCAACGGCAAGAAGATACCATACAAACGCGGTCTGCTGAAATACACGCCGACCTGGAGCCGTTCGTTTATGCCAGTCAACCAGGCCGACCGAGCCTTGGTGGCCCGCATGAAGCTCATCGCCAGTCGTGCGGTGCTGGAAGGCAAGGAAGTGGTCTTCTGCGACGACAGTATCGTGCGCGGCACCCAGCTGCGCGACAATGTGAAGATGCTCTACGACTTCGGCGCCAAGCGTGTCCATGTCCGCATAAGCTGTCCGCCTCTGGTGCATGGCTGCACGTTCTTGAACTTCAGCGAAAGCAAGACCGACCGCGAGCTCATCACGCGCCGCGTCATTGAAGAGCTTGAGGGTGGCGAGGTGCGCAACCTTGAGGCATACCACGACCATACAACACCGGAATACGCAAAAATGGTTGAGGTGATTCGTCAGCATGTAGGCGTAGACACGCTCAAGTTCAACACCGTGGACGATGTCTGCCAGGCTATCGGCATGCCGAAGGAGAGAATCTGCACCCATTGCTTCGATGCGTCGTCGTATGGCGATTGAAGCATGAACGGAATATAACACATTTGTCAAGCATGAAAAGACTGTTTACAATGCTTATCTGTCTGATACTTGGAGCTGCGGCAATGGCCCAGCGTCCAGGGCGGACGCCTGTAACTACACCGACGCTGCTCAGTGTGGCCGACATTGCGGGCAATTACGGCCTCGATACGGCATGGATTAATGACACCGCCGGAGTGGTGCGCTATCTGGACGAGCAGCCGCAAGACTATGTCGAACTGACGAACTTCTGCGTCTCGGTGCGCACCAAGGCTCAGAAGATGATCTCTTCGCTTGAAAACGACTACCCTTTCCGCGACAGTCTTATTTGGATAGACAGCAACACGGTTATCTCCGACTATAGCGTCTATGAGTTCCGTCTGCGCCGGCTGGCCGACCTGATGGGCAAGATGAGCATCAAGTATAGCCGTCTGGAACAGCAGCGTATCGAGGCCGAGAAAGAAGCTACCCGTTTGCGCGCCATCGAGGAAGCACGCCGCCAGCAGGAAGAACGCAACAGGATAGCTTCCGACCTGCGCTCGAATATTGAGCTGCACCACCGCGCCATCATCACTGCCTGCGACGGGGCTGGCATCAGCGACAAGGCCAAGCTCAAAGAACTCAAGGACCTCTACTACTCGTATCTGATGGTCTACAACAAGTACGACCTTTCGGCCGGCAACGCCACCACCGAGAGCATCAATCGGCTCGACGAACTGAATGCGTTCCAGAACGATCTTCTGGAGAATGTGCTGGGCCAGAATTCGCTCCCCTATCAAATTGAGAACTTCAAAAATGTGCTGAAAGTGCGCTGCGAGAAAGACAACGGCGATGTCTATCGCTCATACAGCAAGGTGTTCAAGCACACTTCGGTGCCGGTGAGTTTTGCCGACGTCAAGGAGTATGAGGAATATCTCAACCGCATGCGTACGGTTATCAACGTGCAGCAGCGCTACCTTCAGACCCTCGACCTCAGGGCCACCATCAATGCCGGAACCGACGCCATAAACACCCAGTATGGCAAGAAGTACAAGCAGGTGTTGAGTTCGTATCGCGATGTATGCCGTGGGCTGAACACGCTGCCGTCGTTCACCACGAATGCCGAAAGCATACTCTTCATCGAGGGACTCGAGGATTTCGTGTCTGCCCAGCAGCGGTATCTTGATTTCTTCAGCGAGATGGAAGAAATCACCACGCGCGGCGACACCATCAAGAGCCGTGGTGTAAACCGTGGCAGGGTGCTCTACGATGTCGTTGTGGCCTATCGTGACATAGAAGGGTCGCTGATGCCGGTGCCGTCGTTCAGCACCACAGAGGGGGCCGACCTGTATGAGGAACAACTCGAAGAGGTGCGCAAGGTGCAACAGTGCTATCTCGAAGTGCTCGATCTGCGCGAGCGGATTGCCAGCAACGACGACTCTATCACCAATGCCAAGAAACTGGATCGCACGTTGGCCAATGGCTACAAGCTTCTGCGCCGCCAGGTGGATCTGCGTCCCAGTTTCTCGACCGTGGAGCGCGGACGCAGCTTCATCGAGGTGCTCCGTTCGTATATCGAATTGCAGCAGCTGAGCCTCGCCACGATGCACAAACTGGAGCATATCAAGGCCAATGCGCAGAATATCACGTCTAAAGACAGCCCATACCGCAATATCGGCAAAGCCTACAACCGCATGGAGAAAGCCTATCAGGGAGTGGACGAAATCACCAATACGGAGGATTTGCGCCGCTACAGCCGCCAATGCGACTATGTGCTCGAAATGCAGGAGGCTTTCCTCAACCTGCTGCGCAGCCAGACGGTGGCCGAAGCCGACGCCAGACTGAAGAAAGACAGCGGCAGTGTGGACAAGATAAAGCTTATTATCGGACTCGATTAACCAATGTGTATTTCTCCAAATAAGAGCCCTCTTTGCAGGGCTCTTTTTTTGTACCAGGACCACTTCAGGCGAGGTCTTTCAGTGGAAAGAGTGAAAAGCACCAAGGGCGGCATCGCATGATGCCGCCCTTAGTGCTTTTTTTGTTTTTAAAGAAAAGTCTTACTTCTTCACCGGGATGGCCTCAAGGGTGGCCAGCAGGTAGTCGTAGAACTTCTTGGCGCTCGGTATGTAGCAGCGCTCGTCGGGGCTGTGGGGGCTCTGCAGTGTCGGGCCGAAGGAGATCATCTCCATGTCGGGATATTTGCCGCCCAGCAAGCCGCATTCCAAACCGGCATGGATGGCCATGACGGCGGGCTCTTTCTTGTAGAGCTTCTTGTAGGTGGCCTTCATGGTCTTCAGCAGCTGGCTTTCCATGTTGGGTTTCCATCCGGGATAGGCACCGCTGAGTTGGCATTTGCCACCGGCCAGCTCGGCAAGGCACACGAGGCGCTCGGCGAGGGCTTCTTTGGCGGTGTCGACGCTCGAACGTAGCAGGGCGTAGACGACGAATTTCTTGCTGCTTGTGGTCTTGGCAATGGCCAGGTTCAGCGAGGTCTCGACAAGGCCTTCCATGTCTTTGCTCATGCGGATCACACCGTTGGGGGCAATCATCATCAGGTTGATGATCTTCTGGGTGCCTTCCTCGTCGATGACGGTGGGGTTCATGCGCACCTTCTCATATTTCATGAAGAAGTCGGGCTCGACGTTGGCAAGTTCTTTCTTGACCCAGCCGGCCACTTTTTCGAATTCTTTCAGTATGCACTCTTCGTGCTCCTTGGGCATGGCCAGGACGGCTTCGGCGTCGCGCGGGATGGCGTTGCGCATGTTGCCGCCTTCGATGCTGATGAGGCGTATGCCGCACTCGGCAACCCAGCGCAGGTGGCGGAAGAGGAGCTTGTTGGCGTTGGCACGGCCGGTGTTGATTTCCATGCCGCTGTGGCCGCCCTTAAGGCCGCCTATGGTCAGCTTGTAGGCCACCATGCCTTTGGGGGCTTTCTCGGTGGCGTAGGGGATGCTCATGGCGGCATCGATACCGCCGGCGCAGCCAACATAGAGTTCGCCCTCGGTCTCGCTGTCGAGGTTGAGCAGGTAGTCGCCGTGCAGTTCGCCCTTCTTCAGGCCGAAGGCGCCGGTCATGCCGGTCTCTTCGTCGGTGGTGATCAGGGCCTCCAGCGGACCGTGCTTGGCGGTTTTGCTGGCCAGGACAGCCATGATGGCGGCCACGCCCATGCCGTCGTCGGCACCCAGCGTGGTGTCGCATGCATACACCCAGTCGCCTACGATTTTGGTCTCGATGGGGTCTTTCTCAAAGTCGTGCTTTTTGCCGGCACGTGCCTGGGGCACCATGTCCATGTGGGCCTGCAGCACCACGGGGTGCACTTTCTCCATGCCTTTGGTGGCGGGCTTGCTCATAATGACGTTGCCCACGCTATCGACACGGCATTCTATTTTGTTCTTTTTTGCCCAGTCGACGAGGAATGCGCGCACTTTCTCCTCGTGTTTCGAGGGGCGCGGCTGACGGGTGAGGGAGTAGAAATTGCTCCACAACTCTTTGGGTTCGAGGTCTTTGATTGTCATATTTTGTTGTTTTTGATATTTGTTTTCTGTTTTGTTACGTGGTTGCAAATATACAAAATATTTTATATCTGACCAAAAAAAGTTGTCACAATCCATTAACGTCGATGTAGTCTACTATGTCGGTCAGCAGCGCCGTCAGGTCGGCTTGTTCTTTCTGTGTTTTGCGCGAGAGGGTGGTGTCGGGCTCTTCTGTCGGGAAGATGCGGTGTGTGAGTGTGAATGCCGCGAGGAAGTTCTCGAGCATGGCGTAGTGTTCGGCAGCCAGCAGGTCGTTGGGGTTGTCGGGCGGTGTGGCAGAGCCGAATTCGTTGTGTATGGCGTCGGCTTTGGCGTCGGCGTCTTCACCGTGCATTATGAGCATCTTGTATCCGCTTTGCCAAGCCGCCGAGGTGCTCGATGCCGGACGTTCCGCGAGGTAGTAGTGCAGCCGTGCCACCGGGTCGTGGTAGCAGAACAAGGGCCACTGCTGTTGCTGCAGCTGCATGTCGGCCACGCGAGTGAGCCCGAGGCCGTAGAGGCGGTTCAGGTCGTCGACGAAAACGAAACTCGGCGTTGTCGAGCTGAAGAGCAGGAAGGCGTAGTCTTCGAAGTCGGGCATTGTGTCGTCGAGGTCCAGTGTCAGTGTGGTTTTCTTTTTCATCTCTCAAAGGGGTTTTCGTTTTGTCCGAAGTCGGGCCGGTAGTTGGCTTCGGCGCTCATCTCCTGTATCCATCCGGCTGTGAGGCCCAGCGCTTCGGCGCGGTCCACCACCTGCTGGTACTCGTCTTCGGTCAGTGTGCGGTCCATCGGCGGTTCGAGGCCTTCGTGCGGCGGGAAGTATTGCGCCATCAACGACAGATGCAGGCTGAAGGGGTTGAAGTTGTCGGCCAGCCATTCGAGGCATTGCAGCGAGTTGTCTATGCATCCGGGCAGCACCAGGTGGCGCACTATGATGCCATGCATGGCGGTGCCGTCGTCGGTGGTCAGGCCGCTGCCCACCTGCCGTTTCATCTCGCGCAGGGCCGCTGCCGCCACCTCCGGGTAGTCTTCGGCGTGGCTCCATCGTTTGGCCAGTGCGCGGTCCATGTATTTCAGGTCGGGCAGGTAGATGTCTACCAGCCCTTCGAGGCTCCGCAGAGCTTCCACGCTCTCGTAGCCGCTGCTGTTGTAGACCACCGTGGGCGAGAGCCCGCGCCGCCGTACGGCATCGACTATGGCCGTTATCTGGTCCGAGTAGTGGGCCGCCGTCACCAGCCCCAGCAGGCCCGCGCTCTGTGGCAGCAGGCGGCATATCTCGTCGGTCAGGCTCTCGGCGCTCTGTTGTCGGCCTGCCGCGTTTCGTCCGCTTATCTGCCAGTTCTGGCAGTAGTCGCATTGCAGGTTGCAGTGGGCGAAAAAGACGTTGACGATGCCTTTGCCGTCGGGTCCCACCAGCGGCGGCTCTTCGCCGCGGTGCAGACACACGGCGCTCACCTCCAATGCGTCGGTGGCGCCGCAGTAGCCGTCGCCACGCCGCACTCCGCACTGCCGCGGACATAATGTGCAGCCTAATCGGTCCATTCGCAGTAGGAGTAATAGATTGTGCCGAGCTCGCGGTTGACGGCGTCGCGCATGGCCGAGCAGGTCACCCCGTAGTCGTCCACCTCGTCCGAGGTGTAGCTGTGTTCCGTGGCGTCGTAGCGCACACAGGTGCAGGTCTTGTGGCATCCGCTCAAGATGGTCAAGCACGTCAATGCCGCCAATGACATGAAATATTTTTTGTTCATTTTACACGAATTAACATTAATGTACGTGAATTTTCATGAATTATTATACGACATGAATCATGTTTTTGTTGATAAGGAAGTATCCCTTGTTATGTCAGTTCTTGTTCGCAAAATCCGCAAATTCAAAACTATCTGTGCAGGAGTTTCTTCACCACCGGCTGCAGCATGGCGCGTTCGTTCCATGCCACTACGGCCACGTAGACCAGCAGCAGCAGGGTGTTCAGCGCCAGGCGCCAGCCCAGTGCCTCGGGCCTCAGCAGCACCGTCAGTGCGTAGAGCGCCAGCGCCAGCGCGAAGTAGCCGCCGATGGCAGCCACGGGGTAGGACACGGGGTTCTTGCGCTGGCCTATGAAGTAGCTCAGCAGCACGCACACGCCGTAGCCCGCCAGGCCGCCCCAGGCGCAGGCCATGTAGCCTATCTGCGGCACGAAGGCTATATTCACCGCCACGAGCACCGCGCATCCTATGGCGCTCATCACCGCGCCCCACCACGTCTGGCCGGTCAGCTTGTACCAGAACGAGAGGTTGAAGTAGATGCCCATCAGTATCTCGGCCATCATCACTATCGGCCCCGCCGGCAGCGCTTCGCGGTAGTCGGCCCCTACAAAGTATTGAAACACGTCGATATAGCACATCACCGCCAGGAAAGCCAGCAGGGTGAACATGACGAAGTATTTCGTGGCCATAGCTTGCGTCTCCTTGCTCTGCTTGTCTTTCTGGCCTTCGTTTTTGGAAGGCTCGCTCCCTCTCGGTCGCGTTCCCATTCCAAAAACGAAGGGCTCGTACGCATAGCGGAAGGCCTGGGTGATGAGGGCCATGATCATGGCCACCTTGACGCAGGCTCCGTAGACGCCCAGCTGTCGCATGCCCTCGTCGCCCGGAAGCAGCCACGGCAGCAGTATCTTGTCGGCCACTTGGTTGAATATGCCCACTATGCCGAACAGCAGCAGAGGCCATGCGTATTGAAGCATGCGCTTCAACAGCTGAAAGTTGAAAGAAGAAAGATGGAAGTCTTTCAGCTCTTTGACGAACCCGAAGGTGACCACGGCGGTGCACAGCAGGTTGATGTAGAAGATGTAGCCCACCTGGTCGGCTTCGTTGTACCAGCCCATCCACGACAGGTGGCTCCAGTGTGGCGCAACCATGAAGACAAACAGCGTCAGCAGCACGCTCATCACGATGAAGCCCACCTTCAGCCCTGCAAATTTCCATGCCTTGCCGTCCTGCCGCAGGCGTGCGAAGAGTATGGCCTGGAAGGCGTCTATCGCCACCACTGCCGCCATCACCTGCAGATACTCCGGATGGTCGCCGTAGCCCATGGCCGTGCTTATCGGCCCTATAAACGCCATCACCAGCACCACAAACACCAGCGCCACCGCACCCACGGCGCCCAGCGCCGTGCTGAACACACGCCTGCGGTAGCCGGGGTCGGCTTCGCCGTTCGGCGCCTCGCGGTTCGTGTAGTAGAAGAAGGTCGTCTCCATGCCGAAGGTCAGTATCACCAGCAGCAGCGCCGTGTAGGCATAGACGTTGGTCACCACCCCGTAGCCGCCCGATGCGGCCGAGATGTGGTAGGTGTATACCGGCACCAGCAGGTAGTTGAGAAATCGGCCCACGATGCTGCTCAGCCCGTAGACCACCGAGTCGGAAAACAGTTTCTTCAATGACGGCATGATATTTGATTTTTAAACTCTAAACTCTAAACTCTAAACTTTCCACTTTCCACTTTCCACTTTCCACTTTCCACTTTCCACTTTCCACTTTCCACTTTCCACTTTCCACTTTCCACTTTCCACTTTCCACTTTCCACTTTCCACTTTCCACTTTAAGTCGGATCG
>JAZNSV010000044.1:0-55540 GCA_045591485.1 Bacteroidales bacterium
CCGTCCAAAAAAAAGTCACATCCTGCATCTATTTTCCAGCCTACCGGTAGGGCATATCAACGATACTTCAACGATATATCAACGATATTTCAACGATTACGATCGTTGAAATATCGTTGGTATATCGTTGATGTATCGTTGATATGCACTACCGGATGGGTGTCGGGAGTGGGGGAGGGAGCTGTGAGACAGCGGGGCGGCAGCCGCCGACCGTCGGGGTCGGCCGCGGCAGATGTTAATGGATGCGTCATCCGGCCCGGAGAGTTTGTTGATGGGGTTATGTGATTGATAACCAAATTTATTTGGGTGTGGCTCACCAAAAGTGGTGAGTTTTTTTGTTAAAATTGGCTACATATTGTTTTTATTTTGTATATTTGTCTCGTCGTACGTGAAGTGAAATTTGCGTATTGCATTGACAATTAGTAGTAAACAATAATATTAATCCTAAAAAAAAGTCACATTTTATGACAAAAGTAAAATCTCTTGCAGACCTGAAAGCCATGCGCGAAAAGCTGCAGTCGAACCTCGACGTGCGCGAGAAGGCTGAGCACCCCGAGAGCCTGGTGCAGATCAAGGTCGCTATGGCCACATGCGGTATCGCCGCCGGTGCCAAGCAGGTTATGGAACACATGATGCAGAAAGCCGATGAGCTCCACATCCCCGCCGTCTTCACTCAGACCGGCTGCATGGGCTACTGCCACGCCGAGCCCACCCTCGAGGTGCGCGTGCCGGGCAAAGACCCCATCGTCTTCGGCCACGTCGACAACAACCGCGCCGACGAGATCCTGACCAAGTATGTCCAGCAGGGCGAACTGGTCGAGGGTATCATCCCCGTGAACTACGAAACGATTGACAAGTAAGTTTAAAGCTGTGAGCTGCGAGCTGTAAGCTGTAAGTGAGCTGGCGCGCCCGATGTGCTGCCAGAACAGACAAAGACCTGCGCAAGCCACTTAAAACTTAAATCTTAAAGCTTAAAACTAAAAAGAAATATGGCAAAATACAAAATGCATATCCTGATCTGCGGCGGTACCGGATGCAAATCCAGCAACAGCCTCCAGATCATCGACAATTTCCATAAGATTCTCGCCGAGAAAGGCCTGGCCGACGACGTGCAGGTCATCAAGACCGGCTGCTTCGGCTTCTGCGAGAAGGGTCCCATCGTGAAGATCATGCCCGACAACACGTTCTACACCCAGGTGAAGCCCGAGGACGTGGAGCGCATCGTCAACGAGCACATCATCAAGGGCCGTAAGGTTCCCGAGCTGCTCTACACCAACCCCGAGAACAAGGAGCACGTCAGCGACTCGAAGCACATGGACTTCTACCGCAAGCAGATCCGTATCGCCCTGCGCAACTGCGGCTTTGTGGATCCCGAGAACATCGAGGAGAGCATCTCCCGTGGCGGCTACGAGGCCCTGGCCAAGTGCCTCACCGAGATGACCCCGCAGCAGGTCATCGACGAGATCACCAAGAGCGGCCTCCGCGGCCGTGGCGGCGCCGGCTTCCCCACCGGCGTGAAGTGGGGTCTCTGCGCCAAGAACCAGGCCGACCAGAAGTACATCATCTGCAACGCCGACGAGGGCGACCCCGGTGCCTTCATGGATCGTTCCATCCTCGAGGGTGACCCCAACAGCATCGTCGAGGCTATGGCCATCGGTGGCTACGCCATCGGCGCCAGCAAGGGTCTCGTCTACATCCGTGCCGAGTATCCTCTGGCTATCGACCGTCTGAAGATCGCCATCAACCAGGCCCGCGAGTACGGCCTCCTCGGTGAGGACATCCTCGGCACTGGCTTCAACTTCGACATCGAGCTCCGCTACGGTGCCGGCGCTTTCGTCTGCGGCGAAGAGACCGCTCTCATCCACTCGATGGAAGGCAAGCGCGGCGAGCCCACCCTGAAGCCCCCGTTCCCCGCTGTGCGCGGCTATATGGACAAGCCCTCGAACGTGAACAACGTCGAGACCCTGGCCAACATCCCCGTCATCATCACCAAGGGCGCCGACTGGTTCCGCACCATCGGTACCGAGAAGAGCCCCGGAACGAAGGTGTTCGCCCTGGCCGGCCAGATCAACAACGTGGGTCTTATCGAGGTCCCGATGGGCATCACCCTGCGTGAGATTATCTACGAGATCGGCGGCGGCATCAAGGACGGCCGCGAGTTCAAGGCTGTGCAGACCGGTGGCCCCTCCGGCGGCTGCCTCACTGCCAAGCACCTCGACACCGAGATCGACTACGACAGCCTCGTGGCTGCCGGCTCGATGATGGGCTCCGGCGGTATGGTCGTCATGGACGAGACCTCTTGCATGCCTGCTATCGCCAAGTTCTATCTGGAGTTCACCTGCGAGGAGAGCTGCGGCAAGTGCAGCCCCTGCCGTATCGGCAACAAGCGCCTCTGCGAGCTGCTTGAGAAGATCACCGACGGCCGTGGCACCATGGACGACCTCTACGCCCTGCGCAACCTGGCCGCCGTCATCAAAGACAGCGCCCTCTGCGGCCTCGGCCAGACCTCGCCCAACCCCGTGCTCTCCACCCTCGACAACTTCTGGGATGAGTATGTGGAGCACGTCGTGGACAAGAAGTGCCGCGCCGGCGTCTGCAAGAAGCTCATGCAGTATGTCATCGACCCCGAGAAGTGCATCGGTTGCGGCAAGTGCGCCAAGAACTGCCCCGCCGAGACCATCACCCGCACCGACTACATCGCTCCCGGCCACAAGCTGGCTTCGATGGTCATCGGTCAGGACAAGTGCGTCAAGTGCGGTGCCTGCTACCAGAACTGTAAGTTTGGTGCCATCTCGATTAAATAATAATGTATTAGCTTTGAGTTTTAAGTTTTAAGTTGTAAGTGGTTACGCAAATGACGGCCACCGCCCCACTCAAAACTCACAGCTCACAGTTCAAAACTAACAAAGAAATGATCAACGTAACGATAGATAACAAAGCGATCCAGGTCCCCGAAGGCACCACCATCCTGAAAGCTGCCCGCATGGCCGGTATCGACATCCCGACGCTCTGCTACTTCGAGCTCGACGGAATGAAATTTGAGAACAAACCTGGCGGATGCCGCGTCTGCATGGTCGAGGTGACCAAGGACTTCAACGGCAAGCCCCGCCGCAACCTGGCTCCCGCCTGCGCCACCGACTGCGTGGAAGGCATGGAGGTGCTCACCGCCTCGCCCCGCGCCCTCAACGCCCGCAAGACCGTCCTCGAGCTGATCCTCAGCGACCACCCGAACGACTGCCTCCAGTGCGAGAAGAGCGGCGACTGCGAGCTGCAGAACCTCGCCGTCCGCATGGGCATCCGCGAGATCCCCTTCAAGGGCGAGCAGAGCCACTATGAGAAAGACACCACCCTCAGCGTCTACCGCGACATGGACAAGTGCGTCTACTGCCGTCGCTGCGAGGAGATGTGCAACAAGTTCCAGAGCGTGGGCGCCCTGAGCGGCGTCAACCGCGGCTTCCCCTCGGTGGTGGCTCCCGCCTTCGAGCAGAAGCTCGGCGACAGCTCGTGCGTCAACTGCGGCCAGTGCGTCCAGGTGTGCCCCGTGGGTGCCCTCACCCTCGTGGACAACATCAACGACGTGCGTAAGGCCCTCGCCGACCCCACCAAGAAGGTTGTCGTGCAGACTGCTCCCGCCGTCCGCGTCGCCCTCGGCGAAGAGTTCGGCATGGAGCCCGGCACCATCGTCACCGGCAAGATGGCCGCTGCCCTGCGCCGTCTCGGCTTCGACTATGTCTTCGACACCGACTGGAGCGCCGACCTCACCATCATGGAGGAAGGCACCGAGCTCCTCGGCCGCGTGAAGAAGCTCCTCGCTGGCGACAAGGATGTCAAGATGCCTATGTTCACCAGCTGCTGCCCCGCCTGGGTCACCTTCTACGAGAAGAACTTCCCCGACCTGCTCGGCCATCCCTCGACCGCCAAGTCGCCCCAGGGCATGTTCGGCGCCGTCACCAAGAACTACTTCGCCCCGAAGATCGGCGTGAAGCGCGAGGATGTCGTCTGCGTGTCCATCATGCCCTGCCTGGCCAAGAAGAGCGAGTGCGCCCGTCCCGAGCTCGGCAACGGCACCGACCAGGATGTCAACTTCAGCCTCACCACCCGTGAGCTGGCCCACATGCTCAAGCAGAGCAACATCGACCTCAACAGCCTGCCCGAAGAGGACTTCGACAATCCTCTCGGCCAGTCGACTGGTGCCGCCGTCATCTTCGGCGCCACTGGCGGCGTGATGGAGGCTGCCCTCCGTACCGCCTACGAGGTGCATACCGGCAAGACCCTCCCGAAGATCGACTTCGAGGAGTGCCGCGGCATCTTCGGCGACAGCGTCCGCGAGGCCACCGTCGACTTCGACGGCCTGCCCGTGAAGATCGCCATCTGCTACGGTCTCTCCAATGCCCGCAAGCTCATGGAAGAGGTGCGCGACGGCAACCCCAACGGCTACCACTTCATCGAGGTCATGGCCTGCCCGGGAGGCTGCATCGGCGGCGCCGGCCAGCCCTACCACCACGGCAAGAGCGACATCATCAAGAAGCGCATGGACGCCATCTACCGCGAGGACGCTGGCAAGCCCATCCGCAAGAGCCACGAGAACCCCGACATTATCGCCATCTACAAGGAGTACTACGGTGAACCCTGCGGCCACCTCAGCCACGAGCAGCTGCACACCCACTACTTCGACAAGAGCGACAAACTGGAAGTAACGAAATAAAATAATCAGTTGTGAGTTTTAAGCTTTAAGCTGTAAGTATGGTTGACAACCTGCGTAGCTACTTAAAACTTAAAACTCACAGCTTAAAACTGAAGTAAAATGGCTAACATTAAAATATCCGAAGAGAAAATCAACATTATCAAAGACGTCTGCAAGAGCTTTGGTAACAAGAGCGGCGAGGTCATCAACGTCCTCCACCAGGTGCAGGGCAAGTTCGGCTACCTGCCCGCCGAGGTCCAGGAAGTCATCGCCCACGAGTTGAACATGCCCGTGGCCAAGGTCTATGGTATCGTCTCCTTCTACAGCTTCTTCACCATGGAGCCGAAGGGCGAACACCCCATCGACATCTGCCTGGGTACCGCCTGCTACGTCCGTGGCGCCGAGAAGGTGCTGGATGCCTTCCAGCGCGAGCTGAACGTCCAGGTGGGCAAGTGCACCGCCGACGGCAAGTTCAGCCTCAACACCCTCCGTTGCGTGGGTGCTTGCGGTCTGGCCCCCGTGGCCATGATCGGCGAGAAGGTCTACGGCCGCCTCACCCCCGACATGGTCCCCGGCATCATCGCCGAGTACAAATAATCCCGGGTACGCAGGCGTCCCGCCTGCATCAACACAAAAAGAGGGCACCCTTTCGGGCGCCCTCTTCTTATTGTTTAGTATTTTATTTTGAAATAATCCAATAGCGCTTTGTAGTGGTCTTGTGCTGTCAAGCAGGTGTCTCGCAAATAGCCATTGATATTTCCCCAATTTTGAATGCCACGGTAATAGTATAGGCGCAACTCCTCGGTAATGATAAATGGCACTGCAGCAGCTTGCAGGCATTGCCAAAACATCAACAGGCGGCCAATACGACCGTTGCCGTCCTGAAATGGATGAATACGCTCGAATTGTACGTGGAAGTCCAAAATATCGTCAAATTCTGCTTGCTTTATCATATTATAATGTGCAATCAATGCTTTCATTTTCATATGCACATTTTCTGGCTTTGCTGTCTCTTCTCCGCCTACCTCGTTTGCCAACCGTTTGTAGTCGCCCACAGCAAACCAGTCTTTCTGGCTGTCTGACGTATTGGTCTTCAACAACCCATGTAGTTTTTTTATATGTGTCTCGGTTATCTTCTCTGCGGCATGGTCAATGAGGTAGTCGATACAGCGGAAATGATTGACTGTCTCCAGAATATCGTCAATGCGGGTGTTTTCTGTTGTGATTCCAAGTGTATTGGTCTCGAAGATGTATCGGGTCTGCTCTTTCGTCAGACGGCTCCCCTCGATATGGTTTGAGTTGTAGGTGAAGTCAATCTGTGTCCGGTGGTATATGCCCCCCTTGAGCCTGCTCTCCTTTTCTTCTTTGAGCCTTGAAAGTAAAGGAGAGAGTCTTTTCTTGTGCTTTTCCGGCAACGGGGCATCGGCTGGAATGTTCCAAGTCTTTCCTGTCAGGAAAGCACCTCCGATTTTCCCTAATGCACAGTAATTGCGAACCGTCCGCTCACTGATACCATATTTCTCGGCATACTGATTGACAGATAAATAATTCATATTATCGGCAAGTTTTTATTTAAAAACACATTGCAAAGATACAACTTTTTGCCGATACCGGCAAGTTTTATTCATAATAAAGACAGCCCTATACATTTTTAGCCATTGCCATCATAATCGCCATATACCTACCATATACCTACCTTATAGAAAGGATATTAACACCATATTAACAAACATCTTATACTTTCTTTAATCATTCCAATATAGCTTCTATCGGCACGCTGCTGTCCATCAGGCCGATGCGGGTATCCGACGCGTGGCGGTTCACGCCGGTGTAGGCCAGCGATGCGTCCTCGTAGCGGCGGAATTTGAGGATGGCATCGTTCATCTGGGCGCGGTTGAAGACGCCGATGCGCAGCAGTAGGTCGAAGTCGTCGATGGTCAGGCCTGTGACTCTTTCAAAGAGCGAAGGCTCCAGCTTGCGGATGACGTCTTCGAGGCTCTCCTCGCGGTAGTCGGTGAGGTACATAAAGATGGGAATGCGCGTGGCGAACTTCATCAGCTTCTCCTGCACCTCGCGCCGCTTGCTGCGGTATTCCTTCTCCTCGGCAGTCAGTTCCTTTTTCTTCTTGGGGTTGTCGCCAGCCTCGCGCTTCAGTTTCTTGATCCGCTCCGCGCGGTTGACGATGTTCTCGATGATGTCGCTGCCCAGTGCGCGGAATCCTTCGATTTTCATAATGGTGGCCATCGCCTCAGGGCTGTCGAGCACCCGCTGCAGGGTGGCGTTGTCCACATTGACCAGTTGGGCGCTGTTCCATCGGCGCGCCAGCAGCGTTCCGCTGGTGCCGTTGTCCACAAAGTCGAGTATCTCGGTGGCATTCACCCGCTTCATCGAACTGCCGTCAAACTGGAGGATGGGCAGGAAGTTGATGAAGTCGTTCACCTTGTCGGTGATGCGACGGTTGCTGTCTATGTCAAGCTGATTGGCGTAGGTCACCACTTCGCGCAGGGCACGGTTGGGGGCGAAGTCGAAGACATAGCAGGTGGGTTTCAAGATGGTTTTCTTCGTCGGGTCGTCCTTGTCGGTCGTTGTCCATGGGCTCTGCACACGGAAGGCCGTCTGGAAGTAGGTCTCCGGACTCTTGCAGTTGCGCAGCATCAGCAACCCGCCCAGCGGCCGCAGGGTGACGCCGGTGGTCAGCTTGCCGCAGGTGAGGGTGATGGTGCGCGTCGTCAGCGGGTTGTCGCCCATGGCTTCGCGAACAGGCCCGAGGGCGTCCACGCCGATGCCGGCCTTCGTGCCGCTACAGTTGATGATTTGGTAGGTTTGGTAGAATCCGTTGGCCGGACGGCGCAGCAAGGCTTCCATGGCGTCGCACGCCGCCACGCTGGGCATGAACCACATGGTGTGGGCGCAGAGGTCGAGCAGGCGTGTGTCCTCGAAGGGCAGCGGCGGGTGCTCGTTGAGGGGCGAACTGCTGTCGCCATAGATGGGGGTCTTGCCACGGATGATGTCGAGCCACTTCTGCACCGCCTTCTCATGCACGAAAGTGGCAACTCCTTCAGATTTGCCACCGTTCGCTCCCTTACGGTCGCGCACGACTTCGGCTCTGAAGAACTCGTTGAGGTCGAAGCCGTCCATGTCCCACTGCTCTATCATGGCGCCGAGGTCCTGCGGCATCTGGTAGGTCATCATCACCATCGTGGGCATCTCCAGGTACGGGCCGCCGACAGCCTCTTTGCGTTTCTGCTCGTCCTGGTAGGTCCAGTTGAAGATCTGGTTCTCCATGAATTCGCCTGTGGCGAGGGCGCGGAAGGGTGTACCGCTGAGGTAGAGGAAATGCTTGCCGGTGATGGTGATGTCCTCGTCGTCCCACGCGCGGCCGCTCTCCACGTCGATGCCGCTCTCGCTCATCACCTCGTCCTCTTCCGTCTGGCGGTTCTTGGCCTCGCTGTCACCGAGGTCGAGCAGACTCTTGGCGTGGTCGTTCCAGGCACCGAAATGGTATTCGTCCAGCACAATCAAGTCCCATTCGATGCTGTGCACCCACTCATTCTTGGGCTTGATGTTGCCGTACTTGTCGCGGCCAAGGTAGTCTTGGAAGGAACCGAAGACAACCAGAGGGAATGCGTTATTGTGGGAATGCGTTAATGTGTTAGTGGCATCCGCTTCGCGGCTGCTGTAGTACCGCCAGCCTTCGAAGTCGCGGTGGCGCAGCAGGTCGTCGCGCCACGAGTCCTCGACGGCGGGTTTGAAGGTGAGCACCAATATCCGCTTGGCGCCCATCTTCTTTGCCAGCTGGTAGGTGGCGAAGGTCTTGCCGAAACGCATCTTGGCGTTCCATAGGTAGTGGCTGGGCCTGGGAGCGCAGGCGTCCCGCCTGCATCGTTCGGCCTCTTCGCTATCCATCTGCGCGAAGTATTCCGCCGTCTGCTTTACGGCCTGCTCTTGTTCCGTGCGCATCTTGTGATCGAGGTCGCGCACCGTCTCGACCTGTGTGTCACGGTGTCGCACCGCCACGTATGCCGCCTTGGCCTCGCGCAGCGAGCAGCGGCACCACTCGCCTATCAGTTCCTTGCCCATACGACGCAGCACCTCGTGCAGGTCGTGGTCGGAAAAACTCTCACCGCTGCCGTCGGCATAGAAAGCGTTGTCATGCCACAGCAGGTGGTAGGTCTTGTGCGGCTCCGTGATGGGATGCTGCTCGTCGATGCGCTGCCACACATCGGCCCGCGTCGTCTGCCCGATCTTGATCCATCCGGGAAACGACGTGTCGTCATACATATAAATCTGCGGCACCGCGCGCCGCATGGTGGGTAGTATCTGTTCGTTGGTCTGCATAATATGTCAGTTTGTCCGTTATCATTTCAAACAGACGCCCTTATGCAGAAATAAATGAAAACAAAGAAGAGATGGTGGCTATCGGTAATTCAAGCTGTGGACTGCATCGTGAACGACGATTATCATTTCGCCACGGACATCGAGTGTTATTTCGTATGCGAAATGGAAATCCTCGCAGATAAATTCCTGCCAGTCGTTATCAACCCATTCCTGTTTAAGTCTAGCTTTTGAGAAAATGGTGGCATAGTCGGCAAGAGACTCCAATCCGTCGTAAAGACGATTCTTCTTGCGTTCTACTGTCTCATAGCTAAGGGTGTGCCAATGTTTCAAAATAGAGGCATCGTAGAATGCATCTATTGCTTGGTCAACACGCTCCTCGATGATTATCCTCATGCCTCAGGATGATAGAAGTTGTAAATCTTCTCGGTCAATCTGCGGCGAGATTCTTCAAGAGGTATGCAGCGTGCAATCTCCTCATCGGAAATAACACGATAAGCCTTTCTTGCGGCAATGCCATACTCTGCTGCAGGCTCATTGACGCTCTGTATTTCAGGCTCGTTATCGTTATATTCACGTACCATACTTGCTATCATTTGTATTTGCAAAAATACAAATGTTTTTTCATATAGCCAAATTTTTCTTCATTTTCATTATTTCAAAGAGCGCTCTGTTATTGTTTTTTGCCGAGACTTTCCCCTCGGCGTGGGTTTGACGATCCTTCGGTGATCCTTCGGTGGTCCTTGCCTCATCGAGCTCGGCAGCCATAGCACGGCGAAGTTGGCCTATTCCATCGGTCGTATCATACTTTCGATAAAGGCAATCTCGTCCTGCGTCAGGCCGTATTTCTTGTACAGCATCTCGTCCGTCCACGGATGGGAAAAGTCCTGGAGGGGAACGAACTGATAAACAGAACTTGGAGCATGTTGGGTGTTTTTCTTTATAGACACCATATATCTGAAGAATTGCGTTTTGATATAGGATATAATATTTTCACATTCTTTTTTACCATAGTCCCTGTTGTATCCAATTACTAAGTAAGTCTGCGAACATATAGAGCCTGGTTCTCCGTAAAATGGTGTTCCAAGTACAACGGCATTTTCGCCTGTACTTCCATTTGCCTCAGGAATATATACTTTGTGCAGATTAATTGTACTCTGATTCTTTGGAATGTCTGATTCTTTAATCCAGCCATAGCCATTCTCTTCAAGCCTCTTGTTCAAATAGAATTTTACAGAGTGTTCCATGTCTCTATTGTTCACATAGCCCTTCCAATTTGAACTAAGCAGCCCTGACTTATCATAGAAATGTAAAGGACTTACTATTTTTGCAAAGGAATCATTGTGATAGTATTCACCGTCAATATCAGTGACTTTTCGTATTAAAGCAATTGCTTGCGGATCTCTGATAACTACTCCTGTTCCATAAACATCTAAATAATCAAAATATTCTTGTTTTCTTTCATTTCTATGACATATAAATTTGCACTTTCCTTCATACAGATGACTATATAAGAAATAGCTTACACCTCCCATTATATCTACTCCTGCAAAACACTCAGTTGAATCAATGTAATCATGTATTTCGATGAAATGATTTTCACTAATCATTTTATCCACCCACTCGTCCGATATTCCTTGTCCAGTCCTTGTCATCCATCTACTTGGAGTAATCATTATAAGGTATCGAGGGTTTAACTTGCATGCTTGTTCAATAAACAAAGGATATATTGCTGATGCAAAAGCAGCATTACTACTTGTAGAATTTTCAGTTGCTTTACTTAACTGGTACGGCGGATTTCCTATGATTACGTCGAATTGCATATCTTTATGGAATATTTCTTTGATTGATTTGTGGATAAAGGGATAGGCGTAGGTCTCGCGGCTGTCGGTGCGGAAGTATTCGCCTTTGCTGGCGCCGCAGTACTCGCAGCGGCCTTGTGCGTTCCATGTGTGGTGACATCGCTCGTACAGCAGGTTGCCTTGCTGGTCGCGGAAGGCGGTGGTGACGCTGTACTCGCCGTTGGCAAGCTTGGAGCAGTAGAGTGTCCGGCGGCTCATCTCGGCGGTGAGGTCGGTGCAAGCGATGCCGAAGACCTGTCGGGTCATAATGTGGTCGATACGCTCCTGCAGGTCGGGAATCTCCGCTTCCAGCCCAACCAGCAACCGCTTGGCGATCTCGCGCAGGAAGACACCGCTCTTGCTGCAGGGGTCGAGGAAGCGTGTCTTCGGTCTGCGGAACAGTTCCTGCGGCAGCAGGTCCAGCATCCTGTTAGCCAGTTCCGGCGAGGTGAAGACCTCGTCGCTGCTCAGATTGGCCAGGCAGTTCAATATGTCCGGTGAATAATCTTGTTTCATTTCGTTATATCTTTTATGTTCTCCTGCTCGCACTACGTGCTCGCGAAATCTTGTAAATCTCGTAGATTTATTCCGCCTGCGGCGGTTACGCGAAGCGCATTAATTTACAAGATTTACTAGATTTCTGCCCGCAGGGCAAGGAGTATTGATTAATCGCCATATCTAAAGAGTTGAGTGTAATGCATCGGAGGATACGACCGCACTGGCTCGTCGAAGCTCCGCGCCTCGCCCTGCTCATCGAAGAGAGAATACTGATGTGTCTGGTTAACCAGGAAGTCAAACTGGAAGTCTCTCCGCGCGAACTGCATACTGCCAGCGATGGGAGTCCACTCGCAGAAAGTAATCGGCTTGCCATCCGCTGTGCGATACGTCAGCGCATCCCCACAGACGATGTTCTTCCGCAGCATATAGCGTAAGCTTTCTTCATAACCAGACGTAGATCCCTTCTTGCCAATCTGCCCCATTACCTCCCCAAACAGCCTCTCCCGGCAAGCCTCGGCATTGTCCTCCAACAACTCAATGCCATAGCAAGAGCCTACAGCAATAAGGCTCTTAAATTCCCACTCTGCGGATGATTTGACCGAAGAAAGAAGTGAAAGTTTGCGACGCAGAATTTCGATAAGGAAATTCCCATCGCCACAGGCGGGCTCAAGGAAGCGGCTGTCAAGCCGGAACGACTCGTCCCGCACCAAGTCGAGCATAGCATTCACCTCCCGTGGATTGGTGAACACCTCGCCATGCTGAGCCACCCGCTGGCGACTCTTAATCTGTTTTGTTTTTTCGTTGCTGGGCATAAAAAATCCGTGAATCTTTCTGTCCTACTCCGAGGCTCGCCAAAGCCTGTACTGTAAACGAGAAAGCTCACGGATACCCGCGAGCATTTCTGCTTTCTACTACAGTACTTTGAAATTTGGCGATTTCGGAGTAGCTTGATAAGCAAAAACGCTTCTATATTATTTATTTATCTTCTATTTTTTTCTATTTCTATATGTTGTCGTTTTAGTTGTTATTTCGTTTGCAAAGATACGAATTATTTCTGATTGAGAGGAATATATTATACGTTTTTTGATAAATGATTCTTACGCAATATGTTTGAATCAACATTTAGAAATATGTGTTATTGGAGTGCTTCTCGAGGTCGCTCCATATTATTGGAGGCGTGATTCCTTTTTGTATTTTTCAAGAAATCGGTAATCTGTAATATATAAATGCCTGTGGGCACGAGTACATGCCACGTATAATTTATTTTTAGATACTGACTTCAAATTCGCAAGTTCTCCTCTCAAGAATAAAGATAGGGTGTTTTTGTTCAATACAACACAAACGTCCATAAATGAGTCTATTCCTTTTGATGCTCCCCAATTCATAGATATACACCTATAGTTGCTGCTTTCACTCAAAAAAAGTTTTGGAATACTATCATCATTTACTATTGCATCCACATCTTGCGCATTATCTAAAACAACAACATTTCCTTGGGATTCTCCAGTAGATTCTATTTTAATTCCCATGTTTCTAACAAAATTACATATTTCATTGCTACATCTGTGTGTTTTTGATAGTGTATTTAAATCAATAGTTACACCCTCATCTTTCCATCGTTTCAAATATTTTCTATAATTCTTATACAGGGATGAATTCACATTGCCGTCATTACTTGTATCAAAAGTGTGCTGAAAATAATCGCCAACAAATATGGTATTGCATGTGTGAGGAATAATAGATAATAATAAGTTGAAATCATGACCTGCAATATCCTGTACTTCGTCTATTAAGAAATAATCATAGTATTTATCGATTCTATCTTTAATATTTTCAACACAATGTTCCCTACAAAAATGAGCTATTCGATTTGAGAATATCCTTCCTGATTGCGTTTTATAAAAAACCTCTTCACCTGGATGGTATCTAGTCCAATCTTGGGGATAATCGAAACAGATACCACGTGTTTTCATTTTAAAACCACAAAACGGTTTGAAACAAAATGAGTATAAGAACTGAAAAAATGTGAGTACCTTTATTTTTTCAGGAATGTATCCGAACTTTTTTATAATAGATCGCCTTAAGTGTTCATGATTATTTCTAGTGTACGTCACAAGTAGGAACCTGTTCTCTGTATTCAACAGGTTGATTAAGAAAGTTGTTTTGCCAGAACCAGCAACAGCCAACATCAAGCATTTATCCATTCCAAAGCTTGCTTTATATATTGTGGAGGAATAATTGTTTCACTTTTTTGTGAAAGCAATTTATATGCAACTTCTGCCTTGTTTGAAAGCATATACTCTTGTACAGTCAATGTCCTTCGATGAGCTAGAAACAGAGCATCACAGTCTTCCTTATTATCTTCGTAAACAGCAATTTCAAAAGTACGACGACGGTCTTCATGATCAGCCCACACACCGATATTATCATATCCATCAATATAGTCAGAGTATGCAGCCGTAATATTCTCAGCATAATTTCCATCATTATCTGTAATAACAGCAACTCGAATATTTAAAACCTTGGCAATTTCGAGATAGCGAGGGAAACATTTGCCATCGACAGATATGACATCGATTCCAAGCTCGGATAGCGATTGCTGCAGAACTTTATGACAAAAAGCGTCCATTAAAATATATTCAGCATCTCCTTCAACTAGTATAACTTTTTTTGCTAGTACAAATTGGAGCATGTTGTTGTCAGGTGCTTTCATGAAAAAAGATGCCGTGTTCTCATCAATAAAATCCAATGCCACCGTTTCATTTGGTGTTGCACTATTCATAAGGATGCAATTTCTGAGATTGAGCCGAGTACTAATAAGGTCACTATGTGTTGAGATGAAGATTTGCGCTTGATTATTCTCCTCTATATCATCAATCATTCTCCTCATATTTGTATGGCTTAGATGGTTCTCCGGCTCTTCAATCATTATAACAGGAATATCAGGTGCTCGTTTTAATGCAAGTTTTGTTTTTAACATACATTGTAAACCAGTACCTTTTTCTGAAATAGGGACCCCCTCTAACTCAATGGTTAAATCATTATCCAAACAATTTTTCCCAGTATTCTTTAAAGCAAAAGTATAGCCATCAGGAAGTCTATTATTGAATTGGGTGAGAGCATTAACTTTGAAAGATTCTTTTGTATTACCATAACAATGTTTTGTAGTCAGTTGTTCAACAAGGGTTAAGGCTGTTTCATATATGGATGAAACATAGTCGTTTAGTGCGTAATCATTTCCGATAGTGCTATTATCCAAGAAAATTGTTTTTACTTTCTTAGTGTAGCCGCTATAGGCTTCACCACTAAAAGTCTGAAACGAGATGTTGTAAAATTCAAATGGGAACGACGCATTCTCTGTTTCTAAAACAGCTAGCGTTTGATGACTTAAAGAATCATTTGGCTCAATAGTCATTCTTATCCCGTATGCTTTGTTACCATTACTATTACATATTCCATCAAGTCCTTCCTCTATAATATCACTAAGATACAACTCTACATACATATTAGGAAGACCATCCAGTTTTCTGTCTCCTGCCATAAAAATCTTAACCTCCTCCACATTAAGAAGAGCTTCTATTCCAATGTCTTCCACTCTATGTCGACTTCCTCTTGCCGTTAAATCAATGGCTTCTAAAATTGAAGACTTGCCCGATTCATTATCCCCAACTAATATGTTTCGACCCTTTTTAAAGGGAACTTCTAAGTCCTTGAAACGTCTGTAGTTGTGTAGCTTTATTTTTTCGATATACATATCTTTAACATTTTAGTTTTCTATTCCATTTTCAAATTGCTATAATACAAAATTATATTAGAACTGGTCGAATCTTTCATCGCAATTAACTGTTCTGGCGATTCTCCCAGCGTTGGCGGGCAGCCTCTAAGCCTTTGTGCAGTTGGCGTTGCAGCAGTTCTTTGGAGGGGAGTTCGGTCATATATTGCGCCACTTTGATGCCGGATTTGTCGAGTTGCAGCAGTTCTATCTGCTCGTCGCCGCCTTCGGTGCAAAGCAATAGGCCGAGGGGCTGCTCCTCGCCGGGTTCCATTTCGTGGGCTTCGAGCCAGCGCAGGTACAGCTCCATTTGTCCTTTGTACTGTGCCTTGAATTTGCCTAGCTTCAAATCGATGGCAATCAGGCGGTGCAGCCTGCGATGGTAGAAAAGCAGGTCGAGATAGAAGTCCTCGCCGTCGATAATCATCCGCTTTTGCCGCTCGACGAAGGTGAAGCCATTGCCCAACTCCAGTATAAACTGTTCCAGATGCGCCACAAGACTGTCCTCGAGGCTCTTTTCGCTGTACATCCCCTTCAGTCCTGTAAACTCTAAGAAATAAGGGCTTTTGAAGACAAGGTCCGGGGTAAGGACGTTGTTTTCCCGCAGTTCCGACAGCTCCTGTTTGATCAGTTCGTCTGGTTTCGTCGCAATGGCAGTACGCTCGTAGAGCATACCGTCAATCTCCTTGCGCAATTGGCGAATTGACCATCTTTCGGAGGCTGCCAACGTCAGGTAGAATTCCCGTTGAAGGTCGTCTTTTAAAGGTAAAATCTCTGTTATATGCGACCACGTCAATTGTGTCGACACTGCCGACACAATTTTCAACTCAGGGAACTCTTGTGCGAATTGCATCATCCGCCAAATGCTACGTGGCTCAAATCCCTTACTGCCAAATTCCAACTGTAATTGTGTCGACACTGCCGACACAATCCGTTTCCCGTATTCAGCGCGCTCGTTCCCAAGCACTTCTCGATTAATCCGCTCGCCGATATGCCAATACATCAGGGTAAGTTCGGCATTGACATTTACAGCAACCCGACTGCGTGTCTGGTTGATTATCTGCCGCAAGTCATCAACCAACGGCATAATATTATTATTCTGTATAGTTATGCTGTCTGCCATTAGATGGTTGTTAGCTATTTTTGATTGCAAAGATACGAATTATATTTGAATAAAACAAATCTCATTCTAAAACGACTTGACTGTCAGTGTAATTGTGGTGGCACCTTTGAGGGGAGTGATATCCTATACAATCTTGGTTTCAAGTGTGCGCTGGATAAAATGCTCAGAGGCTGCTATGGTCAGATAGAATTCATGTGTCGGCAGTTCCTTAATGAGCACAAACAGCAGGAAGTGAGAACAAGTCAATTGTCGCGCAAGTGGCGCGACAATTAGTTCCCCATAGATGGTGCGTTCCCAAGTACGTCCCTTTTGATACGTTCGCTGATGTTCCGGACGTCCACATCGAGGATCGGAGGGCCATGTTGCGGTGGAGGCTTTGGCGGTAGATGGTGATGTCGAGGCGGTGGTAGTTGCCGTCGCAGCCGATGAGGGGGAGCATATAGTCGCCCGTGTAGCCGTCGACCACTGTCAGCAGCGTGGCGGTGTCGAGGGTGGCGGTGAGGGTGTCGCCATTGTAGACCCAGGTGGCCGGTGTGGCGTCGGTGTGCCAGTTGGCGGGGTTGATGCCCAGGCGGTTGCTGTCGCTGAGCATCGGGATGGCGCATTCGGGCGAGCGGACGCTGTTGTAGCAGATGGTGACACCGATGTCGGCGCTGTCCTGTGCGGCGCGGATATGGCCGTGGGCGGCGGCGATGTCGTCGTCCGTCACCTTCCAGCCTATGACGTAGGCGGCCACCATTCGGCTGTAGGCCTCGTCGTCCATGGTGCGCAGCAGCTCCACTACCCCCTGTGCCCCCTGGCTGAAGCCCATGAGGATGAAGGGGCGGCCGCCGTTGCAATGCTCCAGATAGTATTGGAAGGCGCTCTGCACGTCGCCCATAGCCAGCGGGGTCCGTGCGGCCAGCAGCGAGTCGCTGGTGTAGGTCTCCAGCGTGCATTGGCGGTAGTAGGGCGAATAGAAGTTAAAACCCTCGCCGTACATGTGGTCGATGCCCTGCATCTCGCCCAGCAGCAGGGCGCGGATGCTGTCGAGGGTAACGTCGGCATGGTGCATCACGGTGCCGCAGTGCGTGTAGTCTGCTGTCTCGGTGGAGGTGATGTAGAACAGGTCCACATCGCAGCCACGCTCCGCCGTGTACCACATCGCGGTGTCGGCATAATCTATTCCGGCTTCATGCCTGCAGCCCACCATCGCGATGCTCAGCACCGCCAGGCACAATACAAATCCTTTCTTCATGGTTTGAATTGTCTTATTGGGCACTATTCGGCATTGATGTCGAATACGATGCTGATGCTGTGGCTCTCTGCATTTCTGGGATAAAGTTCTTCTGTCATGACGGGGAGGACGACCAAGAAGCGATGGCCCGCGTGAATGGTGAAGGACTGAGCATCGTAGGGGTCGTAGAACATATTGTCGCGGATGGAATAGAGGGTGCTTGAATGTGTTAATGCGTTAGTGTGTGAATGTGTTAATGCGTTAGTGTCCAGAATGCGGAACTCCACCATATCGTCGCTGCCGATGGTGTTATTGTATATAAATTCGGGCTTTCCGCCGGTATATGATAAGCCGCCACGTTGCAGGGTTATGCTTTTGCCTGCAGGGGCGGTGCCTTCAAGCATGATGAATGTGTTCTTCACGGGTTTTCCGTATTCCCCGATGAGGTTTTCCGATTCCACTCGGTCGACCTTCACGGTGCCGCGATTGCTTGATGCCGTCAGCTGCATGGTGCTGTCGTGGTCGGCGGCGAAGCTGACCGTGTAGTCGATGGTGTATTCCATTTTGCCGTCATTGTCCCAGTCGGGAGTGTTTTTCGGGTTCTGGCTGCAGCTGGCCAGCGCCATCAGTGTGGCAAATGCTATGAATATGACCTTGTTACTCATACAACAGTCCGTTACTAATGATGCTGCAAAGATACGAAATAATCTTCTGTTTTGTTGCAACAAAAACAATAATTAGTGGGAAAGTGCGTTTCTTTCGGTAAGAATTGATTTGATTATGAAACGGATACTTATGATGACAATGTTTGCGGCTCTCCTTTGCGGCTGTGGAAACGGACAGAATAAAAGTGCGGTGAATACCGTTATGGTGAACGAGTTTGCCGAGATTATGCGCCGGAACGACGTGCGCCTCATTGACGTGCGCACACCCAATGAATTTGCCGAAGGACACCTCTTCGGAGCGGAGAATATCGACGTGAAGGACTCGCTCTTTGCGGAGCGCATCAAAGGCATCGAAGGCGAGGTGGCCGTATATTGCCGTGGCGGACGTCGCAGCCTCAAGGCAGCGGAGATGTTAGCAAAGCAGTGCGGCAAGGTCTACAACCTCGACGGCGGCATTCTCGCCTGGCAAAAGGCCGGCAAGCCCACGACTACCGTGGAGACCGACGTCTTCGTCACCCACATGGATTACGGCCTTGTCAGAATCCACGCCCTGCTGCATGCCAGCATCTGCATCGAGCACGACGGACGGGTGATATATGTCGACCCCGTCACACAACTGCGCGGCCGCACAGTGGACTACAGCACGATGCCCAAGGCCGACATCATCCTTGTCACCCATGAGCATCCCGACCACTACGACACCGCCGCCCTCCGTCAGCTCACCACTGACAAGACACAACTCATCATGAATCCGCGCTGCGTGGAACTCTACGGCAGCGGCCAGGCCATGAAGAATGGCGACAAACAGCCGTTGGCCGGCGGCGGCGCCCTTGTGGCCGTGCCGGCCTACAACACCACCTCCGAGCACCTGCAGTTCCACCCCAAGGGGCGCGACAACGGCTATATCCTCATCCTTGACGGCCTGTACATATACATCGCCGGTGACACCGAGGACATTCCCGAGATGGCCGACCTCAAGGAGATCGGCATCGACATCGCCTTCCTGCCCTGCAACCAACCCTTCACCATGACCCCGGACCAGCTCGTGCATGCCGCCAAGATGGTGAATCCCAAGGTACTTTTCCCCTACCATTACGGCGAGACCGACGTCAGCGGCATCCCCGTCCAACTGCCCGGCACCGACGTCCGCATACGCCATTACGAGTAGGAACCATGTATATCGCTTTTGCCCCACTGCAAGGCTACACCGACGCCGTCTACCGACAGGCGCACCACGAGTGCGTCGGCGGGGTGGACGAGTACTATACGCCCTTCGTCAGAATAGAGCATGGCGAGGTGAGAAAGAAAGACCTGCGCGACACCGACCCCGGGCGCAACGCCGGGGTGCCGACGGTGCCGCAGGTGATTGCGCGGGATACGGAAGAGTTTGCACGGCTGTGCGACGCGCTGCAGGGGCAGGGATGGCGGCGCATAGACCTCAATATGGGGTGCCCATTTCCGATGCAGGTGCGTGCGGGTCGTGGAAGCGGACTGCTGCAGCATCCAGACAAGATAGAAGAAATACAAAGAGAGATGCTGCGGAGGAAGGAGGTGGTCTTCTCGGTGAAGATGCGCACCGGGTGGGAAAGTGTCGACGAAGGGCTTTCATGCATGAATATCATCAACGCTATGCCGCTGGTGCACGTCACGCTGCATCCGAGGCTGGGACGGCAGCAGTACAAAGGAATACCGGACATGGAGGCGTTCCGGCGCTTCTGCGAGGCGTGCCGACACCCCATGGTGTACAACGGCGACATCGTGCAAGAGGAAAATGGGAAGTGGAAAGTAGGAAGTGGGGCTGATGCGGTTGATTTATCCCAAACAAAAGGGGTGATGATTGGGCGGGGACTGCTGGCACGGCCATGGATAACGGCATGTGCAGGCGGGACGCCTGCGTACCAGGAAGAGGCAGGCGGGACGCCTGCGTACCAAGTGCTGCGTTCAATGCACGAAAGAATCTACCGCCACGCAGTGGAAACCCTCTGCGGCGACAGCCAAGTGCTTTCACGGCTGCATGCCTTCTGGGAATACATGGATATACCGCACAAGCAGAAGAAAGCCATAATGAAAGCCACCACCCTGACCTGTTACCGTGAAGCGGTGGCAGTGGTCTTCAAGAGATAAAACCATTCAGTAGTTCACCCTGTCGGTCTTCTTCTCCCACAGGTGGAAGCTCTCCTGCGCTTCCTCGCGCAGCAGTGGGCGGATGGGGAGGCGGCGCGCTTCGAGGGGGCGCGCCAGCTCTTCGTAGATGAAGTCGTCGGCGAAGCCGATGGCCGCCGCGTCCTTGCGGTTGTTGCCGTAGAAAATCTGCTTGATGCCGGCCCAATAGATGGCACCGAGGCACATGGGGCAGGGTTCGCAGGAGGTGTAGATGGTGCAGCCGGAGAGGTGGAAGGTGCCGAGCCGGCGGCAGGCTTCGCGGATGGCGCTGACCTCGGCGTGGGCCGTGGGGTCGTTCAGTATGGTGACGCTGTTGGAGCCTTCGGCGATGATGACGCCGTCTTTGACGATGACGGCGCCGAAGGGGCCGCCGCCGCGCCGCACGCTCTCGTCGGCCAGCGCGATGGCCCGGCGCATGAATGTTTTGTCTTGTTCCATTTTTGCTCCTTTTGATGTGTGGCAGACCACCGTCGTGGGGTGTGCCGACAGGCTGATAATGAGGTACTTCTTAGTTGTTCTACCGACGTGGTATATGTCGGCAAAGATACGAAATGTTTCCGTATTTCCGGGTGCTTTTTCCAATGCGCTGATATTCAGGTTTTCTATTGCACCTCTTCTGCCGTTGTACGATACATGTACGATATATGTACGATACTTGTACGATTAGCAATCGTACAAGTATCGTACATATATCGTACATGTATCGTACAACGGCAGAAGGGGTGCTGTGCCGGAGCAATATATTTTTATGGCGGCGGGCAATAAATCGGGCGGGTGCGCGTTAAGAAGGATACTATGAATGTTGCAGCATTGGTATCTGGAGGAGTTGACAGCTCGGTGGCGGTGCACCTGCTTAAGGAGCAGGGTATTACGCCCGACATCTATTATATCCGCATCGGGATGGAGCAGGAGGACGGTTTCATAGACTGTCCGGCCGAAGAGGACATCGAAATCACGCAGTGGATAGCGCATCACTATGGCTGCCGTTTCGAGGAGGTGAACCTGCACCGCGAGTATTGGGACAACGTGGTGAGCTACACTATCGAGAGTGTGCGGCGGGGACTGACGCCGAATCCGGACGTGATGTGCAACCGGCTGATCAAGTTCGGCGCTTTTGTGGAGAAGAGGGGCAAGGACTATGACCGCGTTGCGACGGGGCACTATGCCCGCACTGTGCAAGTGGAAAGTGGAAAGTGGAAAGTGGGAAGTGGAAAGTGGAAAGTGGAAAGCGGAAAGTCGGCTGACGCGTCAAATACTAACGCAATCAAGCAATCAAGCAATGAAACAATGACCGACGTGCTACCCACTACCCACTACCCGCTACCCACTAAAAAGCAATCAAGCAATCCAGCAATCAGCAATCGCTCTGTTTTCCTGGCCACGGCGAAGGACCCGGTGAAGGATCAGACCGATTTTCTGTCGCAGCTGGAATACGGCCAGATAGAGCGTCTGATGTTTCCGATAGGACACCTGATGAAGAGCGAGGTGAGGGCGATAGCGTCGTCGGCCCACCTGCCGAGTGCGGACCGCAAGGACTCGCAGGGTATCTGCTTTCTGGGCAAGATTAACTACAACGATTTTCTGCGGCGCTACCTGGGCGAGCGCGAGGGGGAGATAGTGGAGCTGGAGACGGGCCGCGTGCTGGGGAAGCACCGGGGCTACTGGTTCCATACGATAGGGCAGCGCAAGGGCCTCTACCTCAGCGGCGGACCGTGGTTTGTGGTGCGCAAGGACATAGAGGAGAACGTGCTCTACGTCAGCCAGGGCTACGATCCTGCGGCGGCTCACGGCAAAGAGATCTCGCTTATGGGATTCCGCTACCTGAGCGCTCCGATATGGGGCGAGCGACCGGACACAGAGGTGCGGTTCAAGATAAGGCACACGCCCGAGTTCCACCCCGGACGGCTGCACCCGACCGACGACGGCCTGATGCGCATCAGCAGCAAAGAGCCGATACAGGGCATCGCCGCAGGCCAGTATGCCACCATCTACGACAAAGAAGCGCATCTGGTGGTGGCCACGGGGATGATTGTTTGATTGTTTGAATGTTTGAATGCTTGAATGTTTGAATGCGTGAATGAAGATAAGTATGAAACGACATATACAATGGGTTTTTGTGATGGCGCTGATGGCCGCGGGGCAGTGGTCGGCGGCCAATGGGCAGGTGGCGGCGGTGTCGCCGCTGGACTATGGTCTGCGCGAGGCCACGACGGGCATCGGACGCTATTATGCCCTCTACAACGCCCACAGCGAGGCGCGGGACCGGGGCTTGACGGTGAGCTACGCCGGCATCGATAGCATAGACATCGAGCTGCCGCCGGCCTGGCGGGCGCTGCCCCTGGCGGCGCAGACCGATTTTGGCGGGCTGGTGCTCACGGTGACCAACCGCTACCGCCATGGTGCCCTCTTCAGCATGACTAACCAAGGGCGCGAGGTGCAGATGGACAAGGCGATGGTCGACGGGCTGGATTTCGGCTCGGTGCCCGAGTTGGCCGAAGGCTGCCACCTGCTGGTGCTGAGCGACAAGACCCCGTGGACCGAGCGCCAGGGCTATGGCTACAAGGCCTACCGCAAGGATGTGATCGTGGTGGTCGACGGACGCGGACAGAACAGTCCGGTGGCCCCTTGGGGCACCGAGGCCACCGACCTCAAGGCCACGGTATACGATGTAGACACGACGCAGAAGGTGTTTCGCAACCTGACAATGCACCGCACCAAGGAGAGCACCTACAAGACATACTGCCTCAGCGTCAGCGGACAGCTCAACGTGCTGATAGACCATGTATACGTGACCACACCCAAGAGCAAGATGATTGCCGACGGCGTGTTCAGCATCGCCAACAGCGCCTTTGTCCACTTTGCCGACGACACGGTGCACGGCACCTACAGCGGCTATGGCAGCTCGCGCGACTACGGCTACGCCTTCTCGCTCAACAACCTCTACGCCACCCGCTTCGACCGCACCGAGGCCAGCGGCAACTGGGGTGTTTTCGGCACCAACAACCTGAACGACACACGGCTGGAAGACTGCAGCATAGACCGCTTCGACATACACTGCTACGGGCGCGACGCCTACCTGAAGCGCTGCACGCTGAAGGGACGGCAGACCACGGTTACCTCGTTCTACGGCACCGTGGTGCTCGACTCGTGCCGGATGACGGACTATACGCCGGTGGCGGTGCGTGCCAGCTACAACGCCTATCCGCCCTTCGACGCGGTGATACTCGACTGCACCTTCGAGCTGACGAGGCGTCAGCATGCGCTGGTCTGCGTCAACCTGGAGGACACGGCGACGAATCCGCGCCAGGAGCTGACAGAGAAATGCTGGCCCAACCTGACGGTGGAGCGGCTGACGGTGGTGGCGCCGTGGACGGTGCGCCGCCTCGATGTGTTCAAGCCCAACGGCAACGAGCGCTGTCTGGACCGCGAATACGGCCACCTGGAGCAGGTTAGCATCAAGGGGCTGCGGACTGTGCGGCCCGGCGGACGCGAGGTGAAACTGCCCGTGCGCCTTTCGCCGAAGCCATTCAAAACGAAAAAAGAACTGAAATACACGATAGACTGATGCAACTCTTCTACTGTAAAGACATAGCCCCCGGGGCGTTGGCCACACTTGACGCCGAAGAGAGCCGCCATGCGGTGCGCGTGCTGCGCAAGCGTGCGGGCGACGAGGTCGACGTCACCGACGGACGCGGCGGACTGTACCGCTGCACGGTGGTCGAGGCCGACGAACGCGGTTGCTGTGTAGAGACGCTGCGTACCGCGTCTGGTAACTATAACGAAGAAATGCAGACGCGGCATGCCGCGTCTCTACAGTTGGCGGTGGCTCCGACCAAGAATCCGGCGCGCATGGAGTGGCTGGTGGAGAAGGCCGTAGAGGTCGGGGTGGGGGAGATTACCCTTTTGCAGTGTGACCACTCGGAGCGCAGCTTCCTGAAGACCGACCGCCTGGAGCGCGTGGCGCTGAGCGCCATGAAGCAGAGTCTGCACCTCTGGCTGCCGGCGATAAACCCCGCGGTGCCGCTGCGCGAATGGCTTTCCGGGTACGACTTCCGGCCATCGGCACAAAAACTGATAGCCCACTGCGAGGCCGACAAGCCGCGCACTCCGATAGCCGATGCGCTTGTGGCCGGACGCGACGCCGTGGTGCTCATAGGTCCCGAAGGCGACTTTTCGGAAGACGAGATTGCCCTTGCCCTCGAAGCCGGATTCCAGCCTGTGAGCCTCGGACCAAGCCGGCTGCGCACCGAGACGGCCGCCGTGTATGCAGCCTGCGCTTTCAGCCTGATAAACGATTGTAGACGATGAAGAAATACCTGCTCATATTATTGCTTTCCGCCTTCGGCATTCCGCTCGTGGCTCAGCCGCAGCTGGCGTTGCTGCGCTATGGCGGCGGTGGCGACTGGTATGCCAATCCGACGTCGCTCACCAATCTCATTGCTTTCTGCAACCAGGACCAGCAGATGGGGCTCAACCCGCAGTACGCCACCGTCGATGTGGGCAGCGCCGAGATATTCAACTATCCGATGCTGCACATGACCGGCCACGGCAACGTGGTGTTCAGCGACCACGATGCGCAGAACCTGCGCCAGTATCTGATTGGCGGCGGTTTCCTGCATATAGACGACAACTATGGGTTGCGCGAGTTTGTGGAGCCGCAGATGAAGAAGGTGTTTCCCGAACTGGAGTGGGTGGAGCTGCCGTTCAGCCACCCCATCTATCACCAGAAATACGACTTTGCCAACGGTCTGCCCAAGATACACGAACACGACAACAAGCCGCCCAAGGGCTTCGGCCTCATCTACGAGGGGAGGCTGGTGTGCTTCTTCACGTGGGAGTGCGACCTCGGCGACGGATGGGAAGACCCCGATGTGCACAACGACAGCCAGGCCACACGCCAGAAGGCGCTGCGCATGGGGTCGAACATAGTAAGATACGTATTTACAGAACAATAAAACCAATAAATAGACATTATTATGAAGAAAGCATTATCGATTGCAGCCTTTATGATGCTGGCATTTGGTGCCATGGCGCAGAATGTGACCACCACTGTGGCCACTGGACAGAACATCGGCACCTTTATCAACAACGAGTTCGTGGGCAGCGGAGTCTATGTCTTCAATGCCAAGTTCAACGGCCTTTCGGGCAATATCCGTGCGCAGTGGCCGCAAGTGGGCCTCTTCCAGGCCAACGGCTACAGCATGCTGTCGATGGACAGCGGCATTGTGCTCACCACCGGCAACGTCAGCGTGGCCGAGGGTCCGAACAATGCCGGCGGGTCGAGCATGGGTGTCATGAATATGTATCACGACCCTGAGATTTCCAGTCGCGGCTACAATATTGGGTCCAGTGCGTGCGCCACTATAGATTTCGACTTCGTGTGCCTCTCCAACTCTGTGGCGTTCACCTACTGCTTCGGTTCCGAAGAGTACAATGAATACGTATACAGTACCTATAACGACGTGTTCATGTTCCTGCTCACCGGTCCCGACCCAGCCACCGGCGAGGTGGTGACGCGCAACATAGCCATGGTACCGGGTACGGTAGACTCGACACACCCCGAGGGAATACCTGTGGCTATCAATACTGTCAATAATGGCGGTACTGGGTCCAACTATATGTACAATTTCCCATGTACAGGGTGCTACAACAGCTACACCACCTACTACAACGACAACGAGTACACATGGAGTATGACGACGCCCATCGACGGCGTGCAGTACGATGGGTTCACTACCAAGCTCACTGCTGCCGGCGCCATCGTACCCTGCCAGCAGTACCACATGCATATCACAGTGTGCAATGTTTCTGACAATTCGTTCGACAGCGGCGTATTCCTTGAAGGGCACAGCCTCACCTCGCCTGCAGTGCAGATAGGGCTCAACCGTCCGACCACCGACACCGTACACCGTTCCACTCCCCTTAGCGTGCCCCTCTCCATGTCGTCCACCCAGTTCGACCAGGCCACCGTCAAGGTGCGCTTCGGCGGCGAGGCCATCAGCGGCATCGACTACTTCTTCCTTGCCGAAGACGGCACCGTAATCAACAACGCCGAGTCAATCACCGTCACCAATGCCCCGACCTACTTCACCATTCAGCCGCTGGCCAACGCCAACCTTTCAACCCCCAAGACTCTCGACCTCTACTTTGCCTCCAGCCTCTGCCCTGAATTTCCCGACCTGCTCATCTACGACACGATGCACTTCATCCTGGCCGAAGACATTCAGTCGCCAGGTGGTAACGATGGCATAGACATCGTCTCGGAAACACGCTTGTCGGTATATCCCAACCCCGCTACCAATCGCATTACTCTGACTGCTCCCGATGCTGTGCAATATGTATCTATCTTCGATGTCGACGGTCGTGAGGTCTATTCTGTAGCCGCTGCGGGCACCACGAGTCTCAGCATCGACGTCAGCCGTCTGCCCAAGGGCGTGTACACTGTTCAGGCCAATACTGCGGCGGGAATATGCTCCAACCAGATAGTGATTAGATAATGAAGAAAATATCAGGCATACTTATGTTTGCAGCCGTGCTCCTTGTGTGCGGCTGCAAACAATCTGAACCCCACGACCTGAAAGTCATCTCGTTCAATATTCGTTACAACGGCTGGGGCGACATCGACGGCGAGAACCGGTGGGCCAACCGGCGCGACGCCGTGGTGCGCATGGTGCGCGAGGAGCAGCCCGCCGCCTTGGGCCTGCAGGAGGCGCTGATTGACCAGCTGCGGTACCTCGACAGCTGTCTGCCGCAGTACCGCCGCGTGGGTGTGGGGCGCGACGATGGCAAGGAGGCCGGCGAGTTCATGGCCATCTACTACGACACCGCACGGCTGGAGCTGACCGGCAGTGACACCTGGTGGCTCAGCGACAGCGCCGAGGTGCCGTCCTACGGATGGGACGCCGCCTGCCGCCGCACCGTGACCCGAGCGGCCTTCCGCGACCGCAGGAGCGGACGGTGCTTCGACTATTTAAACACCCACCTCGACCATGTGGGACAGACGGCCCGCGCCGAGTCGGCCCGTATGGTGGCCGCACTCGTCGACGGCCACTGCTTCGACAAGCCGGCAATTGTGGGTGGCGACATGAACAGCACCATCGACGATACCATCTTCCGCAGCCTCTACGCCGTAGGCCTGCAGGACGCCCGCACCCTGACCGACAGCACCAGCCACGCCATCACCTACAACGCCTTCGGCCAGAACGACGGCGCGGTGATAGACCACTTCTTCGTCCGCGACGTCAAGGTCCTCCGTTTCCGCACCCTCGACGGCGACTTTGGCGTCCCCTACATCTCCGACCACTACCCGATAGAAATCCTTTTCCGCCTGCCGGAATAGTCGCCTACATACCTCTTAGGTTTTACTCCCCTTTTACTCAAACTTTAATCAAACACTACCTCGGAATAAGGTTCCGCTATGTTTTCACTACGGATGCATAAGGGTAGGTCAACAAAATAAATTTGTGCGTATCGCGGAAATGTCGTACTTTTGCAGTCGGAAATAATAACAGAATGGATACACAAGTAGCATACACAACGCCAATTTTGCCTGAGGTCGCGTGTGTCCGCAGAGCACCTCGGAAATCGAGATTCATCTCCGTGGGTTATATGTTGCTGGACGAGTTCGGAAGTGTTTTCCACCTCAAACTGGATAAGGCTTATAAGTTCGCGGCGGGATGGGTGTACACTTTTCCCGCGTGAATTTACAATGAATAGACTTTGTTTATTCCAATAAAAAACAGTAATACAATGAAACGTTACAAGAACAAAAACATCACCGTTTTCTTTGTGGTAATATTACTCACCATCGTGCCTAATCAGGTATTTGCGGCGTTCCATTTCTCAGCCGCTGCCCCTACGGGACAGACACTCTATTACAAGATTATCGCTGACAGCACGCTACAAGTGAGACTCACCTATCCGCAGGTCAGCGAAGACCATGAGAATTACTACTATGGTTATCCAAAGCCCACTGGTATTTTGGTAATTCCAGACTCTGTGGAGTATGAGGGATCGTGGTATCGCGTCACACAGATGAGCGGACAAGTCTTTTTGGGTTGCGATTCATTGACCGAAGTCACGTTGCCGTCAACCATCAGCGAAATCAGCCTTAATGCTTTTTTCGGATGCACTCGGCTGGTGAAGGTGAACATGCCAGGCAGTATTGAAGAAATCCAGAGTTTTGCTTTTCAGGAATGTTCGTCGCTCGAAAGCATAAACCTCCCCGAAGGTCTCCGGATTATCTGGGGTCAGGCATTCTGTCTTTGCACTTCGCTGCGGCGCGTCCATTTGCCATCCACTCTTGAAGAAATAAAATCTGCTGGATTCTATAGTAGCGACTTCATCGATACCGTGTGGATTTCTGCCGCAGTACCGCCTATCTGCGGCCAAAACCCGCGGCCTGCCTTTACTTCAACTAACACTGTCTTAGTTGTCCCATGTGGCTCGGAACAAGCTTATGGCAATGCCAATGGTTGGCAGGATTTCGTCGAAATAATCTCTGACTGCAACGAGGTCATCTATGGCGTGGATACTATAGATGCTAAGGTATATTCCAATGGCGGGCAGATAGTGGTCGAAGGAACGGAGCAGAACACGGTGACGTTCTTCGACATCAGTGGCCGCATCATCGCCACACAGCAGATGCAGGGCGAGTCTCTGCGCTTTGACGTCCCGACAACGGGCACCTACCTCGTGAAAATCGGACGTCAAGCGGCACAGAAAATCATGATGGTGAAATGATACAACCCAACAACCCCATACAACAATAAACATCCCTATCAAATTAATGTCATTCCCATCCTTTCGAGCTGCGGGAGAACCTGACCAGAGATGTTTATATCGTCAAAATCGGCAACCATCCCGCCCGTAAGGTGGTGGTGATAAGATAGGCTGAGAGAAGGGTGTATCTTCATACAGCAAAGAGTATATCTTTCGTACAGGAAGATGTACTCTTTTTGTGTAAATGTGTATCTTCTTTTACGCCATTACCAAGTAGCGACGACGGAGGGCGGTGAGGACGCTTTCTGAGGCCAGGGGATTAAGCCCGCGGAAAGTGGTGTGAGCCTTCAGCTCAGATAGGGGCATGGTGAGCAGCAGCTTGGCTATACATTCATCGGCAAATGAATTGCTAACCACATCCACACCTGTGAAATCGAGCACTACACGCTCGTCGCCTTCAAGCAGCAGCATTAGCTTCTCGTGCACCTGTTGTCCCAGTTGACGTGTGCCTAAATTCTCGCCAAATTCTCTAAAACTGAGTGTTACCATAATTCCTCCAATTCATTGTCGTGTCAGTGTTTATACAGATAGTATTCTCTTAAAGTTTCTTTTTACGGTAGGGGAAGCTGACAGACATTTGATAATTGCAGTGTACTCGTCGGTTGTCAAGATGCCACACTCATCAATAACAGTTTTGTCTGTTATTTCTTGCAGCAAGAGTGTGTCCAATTTGAACGTCTGCAAACGGTAGCCATAAACGTATGTTTCTATCGGGAAGGCGAAACCGTTGTCGCATATCACGGCGTTGGGATCAAAGTAGTAGCAGTTGAAATTGATGTCGGGGCGTTCTATGCAGCCGTGTATTTTCTCTATCGTTGTTGGCACAAAGTCTTTGGAAGTGGGAAGCGAGGCAAGAAGACAGACATCATCCAACACCTTCAGCACTAAAAAGTACTTGGGTTTAGGGTTGCCGCCATCGGGGAAAATGAATGGGTCGAAATAGAGGATGGCCCCCTCTTGAAATCTGCTGTCACGCTCCATAGGCCCGCGTAATTTTGAGGAAATCCATTTGTTCGTTATAGAATTTCCTGCCGCAATCAGCGAGGCATTCACTAAGGTCGATTTGACAGTCGGAGTTATTGATGACCTTCTGCTCGAAGCCTTCCAACAGGTTATTGCGCTTGGCGGTGGCATACCACAGACCATCTTTGCGATGCGTTAATTCTACCAATTGTTTGGCGGTCTTATTGCCGTAACGACGGAGGATGTCATCCATAACGGTAATGTCGTTGTCCGAAAATTCATCATCAGAAAACGAGGTAGTGGCCTTGATATAGGTTTTGTCGTCCACCACCTCTTTCTCCACATAGCCGTCAAGGATAACAGGGGTCTCGGAGAGGTCAATGAAGATGTCCTTGACAACAGGACCTGCCTGCCACACCTCGAAGGGGAGTCCGAGGAAGGGGGTCTTGAAACGCTTCACACTATACTCCTCCATCAAGTAGAGCAACTTGAGTAATTTGGTCTTGCTCAAATTCTGTACACGCTGTGCGATGTACACAACGGCATTGCCTATCTTGTTTCTGTCGGCTTGGGTGAGTCTCATGTATTCCTTATTTATTGGAAGCCGGAAGTCCCTCTCGGGGCTTCCGGCTTGTGAGGGTGTTATCGATTGTTTGATTGCTTGAATGTATGAATGTTTGAATATTTTGGTTGCGTAGCCACTCAAGCAATAACACAATCAAGCATTCAAGCAATAATCTTACTCTTCCTCGTTGGCGGCTTCCTCGTAGGCTTTGAGGAGGGCCTGCTGGACGTCGGCGGGGACGAGCTCGTAGCTGCTGAAGGTCATGGTGAAGGTACCGCGGCCGCTGGTGAGGGAACTCAGGGCGGTGCAGTAGCGGTTCATCTCGGCCAAGGGGGCCTTGGCTTTCAGCGTGGTGTACTTGCCTTCGGCATCCATGCCCATGACGATGGCGCGGCGACCCTGCAGGTCGGTCATCACACCACCCTGTGCCTCGGTGGGCACGGTGACGGCGATGTCGTAGATAGGCTCCTTGATCTTCGGGGCAGCCTGCTTGAAGGCCTCGCGGAAGGCGGTACGGCCGGCAATCTTGAAGGCCGTTTCGTTGGAGTCCACGGGGTGCATCTTACCGTCGTAGATGTTGACGACGATGTCGCGGGCGTAGGAACCGGTGAGAGGACCCTGCTCCATCTTCTCCATAATACCCTTGAGGATGGCGGGCATAAAGCGGGCGTCGATCGAGCCGCCCACGATGCAGTTGTTGAAGACCAGCTTGCCGCCCCACTCCAGAGGATACTCCTGGGTGTCGCGGATGGGGTACTTGGTCTGGTTGGGCATGCCGTCGTAGTAAGGCTCGATGAGCATGTGCACCTCGCCGAACTGGCCGCTACCACCGGACTGTTTCTTGTGGCGGTACATGGCCTCGGCGCTCTTGGTGATGGTCTCGCGGTAGGGGATGTTGGGAGCGGTGAAGTTGACGGCCAGCTTGTACTGGTTCTCGAAGTACCACTTCACGGTGTTGAGGTGCAGCTCGCCCTGGCAACCGAGGATGACCTGGCGCAGCTCGCGGCTGTTCTCGAGGGTGAGCGACTTGTCGTAGGTGACGAGGTCCTTCAGGGCGGCGCCGACCTTCTCATCGTCGTTGCTGTTGGCAGCCTTGACGGCGACAGTGTAGATGGGAGTCGGGAACTCGATTTCGCACACGGCGTCGTCGGTGTTCTTCGGGGTGGTGAGGGTATGGTTGATCTTGACGTCTTTCAGCTTGATGGTGCAGATGATGTCGCCGGCGCAGGCCTTCTCGACGCGCTGGCGGTTGCTGCCGCTGCACACGAGGATCTGGCTGACGCGCTCTTTGCTCTGGTTGCAGGCGTTGACCACATCCTGGGCCTCGGCCAGCTCGCCGTCGAAGATACGGAGATAGCTGATTTCACCGAGGTTCTTGTCCTTGGCGCTCTTGAAGCAGAAAGCCACGGTGGGGTTGGCACCGTTGCTCTTCAGCTCTTTGCCGCCCTTGGTCTTCTTGCAGTCGGCCACCTCGCAGGGGGCGGGGACGTTCTGGCAAATGAACTCCAGCAGACGGTTCACGCCAAAGTTCTCCTTGGCGCTGGTGCAGAGGATGGGGAAGAGGTCGCGCTTGTCGATGGCAAGCTTCAGGGCCTGGGTGAGTTCGTCGGCCGTCAGGTCGCCATTTTCGAAGTATTTCTCCATGAGGGCATCGTCGGCAGCGGCGGCTTCCTCAACGAGGGCCATGCGCATCTCCTCGGCCTTGTCGGCATACTCAGCAGGGATGTCAGCCTCGGTCATCTTGCCGTCGGTGAAGGTGAACATCTTGTTGGCCACGATGTCGACCACCTGATTGAATCCGAGGCCGGCGTTGGTCGGGAACTGGAGGACGGTGCACTTCTGGCCGAAGAAGTCCTTGAGCTGGTTGACGCTCTCGTCGAAGTTGGCCTTCTCGGCATCGAGGTGGTTGACGACGAAGATCATGGGGGTGTCGAGCTTAGCAGCGTAGCGGTTGGCGATCTCGGTGCCGACCTCGACGCCACTCTGGGCGTTGACCACGACGACGGCGGCCTCGACCACGTTCAGTGCGCTCACGAGCTCGCCCTGGTAGTCGGCGAAGCCGGGCACGTCGAGGATGTTGACCTTCTTGCCACCGAATTCGGTGTACATGAGGGTGTTCTCGACGGAGTAGCCGCGGTCGTGCTCGATGTCGCGATAGTCGCTGATGGTGTTCTTGCTGTCCACGCTGCCACGGCGGTTGATGAGGCCTCCGCAGAAGGCCATGGCCTCGGCCATGCTGGTCTTGCCGCTCTTGGCGCCGCCCACGAGGGCGATGTTACGAATGTCCTGGGTCTGGTAAATTTTCATTGTTATTGTTATTATTTATTTTTGTTTCCTATATCGCTGGTTACTACTGTGCTAAACGCCGTCTCCCTGGTCGGGGGCGGTGTCTAACGAGACGGCAAAGATACGTAATTTTTTTAATATGCGAGCAAAAACTTTTCCTACGCCAAGGAATGAGCTGATTTACTCGATGCTACGGCCGCATTATAGCTGCACGTGGGTGTCGCCGCCAACGCTTCCTTTGTTGCCTCCACCATAGACGTTGCCGAAAACCTCTGTATTGCCCTTGAGAATGACATTGGTGTTACCACCCACGGCGCTCTCCTCGCCACCTCCGAAGACATTACCCGTATCCTCGTCGCCAGTCACCGTGCCTATCTTGCTGCTACCGTCGATGGTGAGGGAAACATCGCCCGTGACGGTGCCGAGGGTGGTGAGGTCTTCTGTGGTGTAGAGTATATGGTTGGTCTTGTCAATACCGGTAGCGGTACTGTTGACGGTGGCCCGTTGTTCCCAAGTGTAGGTGGTGGTGACGCCCTTGACGGCGGTGCGGTAAGTGCCGAGGTTGCTATAGTAGAGAGGTTCCACACGGTAGCCGATGCTGTCGACCTCGACGGTGGGCAGCGAGGCAGAAAAGCCTGCGCCGAAGACGTTGCCGTGGACAGTGCAGTTGAGGAGCGCGGAGGTGACAGTGCCATCCACCTTGCCAAGGCTTCCGCCGCCGTAGAAGTTGCCCGTGACGGTGCATCCCGTCAATGTGGAGGTGACGTCGTGTGTAGTAGCCAGCGAGAACTTCACGTACTCGACAAACAGTCGTGCCACGTTGCTGGCGTTACCCGACATGGGGATAAACTGGTAGTTGATTTGTGTGGAGATACCGGCATGTGTCGCATTCCAATCCTGCTTGTATTCAGACTCTACCCAGTTGTTCCATTCGATATTCTGTACATCGCTTTTGTTCGACGGGGTGCGGCGGCTGTATGAGTTGCCGCCGTAGCCGGCGCCGAAGTAGGTGCCGAAGGTGCAGCCCGTGGCGGTGGTAACGACTGTCTTGCCCGACGACATGTCGCCGAATTTGGGTCCGCCGCAGAAGAGGGTCACATGGCTGTTGCTTATGGTGGTGGTGATATTGCCAATGGCCGGGTTGGCGGCGTTGATGCCCCCGCCGTAGAATTCCTCGATGTCGGCATGGTCTATCTGCCAGGTGATGTTGCCCTTGCCGTCGGTGCTGCCAATGCCCTCCATGCCGGCTCCGGCCACAATGCCAAAGCGCCCGCCGTTGATGTAGCACTCCGCGTTATCATCATACTTCGTCGCATCGGCGCGGTAGAGGCCGGTGAGGTAGAACTCGTTGTAGTCGCCGCCTGTCACCGACACGGGTGAGTGCTTGGTGGCTATTTGTTTATCTTGGTGACAGCCCGTGTGGAATTCCTTGAACCACACGTTGCCGCCAACATGGATGTATGGTATTTTGTTCGATGTGCCTTTCTGGTTGTTGCTCACCCATTGCTCCATGACGCCGCCTTGCACGATGAGGGCATCGGTTGTGCTTCTGTCCGAATGCTCATACTCGAACTGGGTGAACCGGAAGAGCGAGGTGTTGGTACTCTCGAACCATCCTTTGGGAATCATGATACCGAAGTTGTAGGAGCCCGTGCCGCCGGTGGTTTTCTGAGCCATACCGAGGCCGGGGATATTGATGAAGTCGGCCCTCACGGGGTGGGTCTCGGCACGGTCATCGAAGCGCAGGATATAGGAGTAGTCGGGTTCGTTGTCGCCATCAAGGTCAATAGAGGTAACCGTATAGGGCTTGCTTCTATTTGCTTCCATATCGGTTTTTTTGTAATAATGATGATAATTGCCCACAAGCACCACAGCATAGTCATATACGGTTTGGCTACCTGGTGAGCCTGTCACCCCTTGAAAAAGAGCATTGCCCGTACCCGAACTTGCGATGGCGTTGCCCATGGTGGTGAATACTACCTGATTATCTTCTGCAATGGAATAACTGTCACCGTTGGTGTATATCTGTCCGCCGCCCACGTTGTGGACATCGTATCCGGTCTCCATTGCCTGGTTGTACACCTTGTCGGCGTTGGGGTCGGCCAGATAGGCACATTTGGCCCAGTAGGGTTCGATGGTGATGGCCGTTACGCCTTCGGGTACATCCCAATAGGCTCCCTGATTGAAAATGCGGCTGCTGACGCTATAGAGGTCTTTGTTGGTGCAGTAGCGGTCGGCGAAGTTCCAGCTCGGCGCGTCTGCGGTACTGGTACTGAAGGTGCCAACTGTGCCACCGGTGATGCTTACAATCTTCCATCCAGTCACCACGCGGTAGCCCGTGTAGTTCTTGCTGCCCACATCATTGTAGTAGGGCAGCTGCACCTTGTAGTAGTTGAAGTTATAGTGCGCGGTGTCCTTGTCGGTGATGTTGAGGGTGAGGCCTGTCTTGTTTAGTGTTGCCCCGTCGGGATGGTGATATGGCACTGTCGCATCGCTCGTATTGTCCATCTGTATAGTCACCGCGAGAGTGCCCAGCTTACTGCCCTGGTTACGGGGCTTACCGGTGGTAGCATGCTCGGCATCAATGTTCACCACCGACGGGTATTTGCCGTCCTGCATCAGTATTGGGTATGGGTGGGCGGTACCGATGCTGTCGGGCAACAGCACCCACTTCATTATATCACTCTTGCTGTATGTGTCTGTGGCCCACCATCCTGCTAACTCGCGATGGCCGTTGAGCAGGTGGCGGTAGAACTCGAATCGCTTAAGGAAGCGGTCCTCGGCACCGAGGGCGCAGTTGTAGGTAACGCCGGTGGGCTGGACGTAAGGGGCTTCAAGCCGGAAATAGTTGAAGTTACTCACGCCGTTGGCATCCTTGTTGGAGATTTCGGTGCCATTGTAGATAGGGGCTCTGTGTGGACAATTGTTGGTATCAATACCGCCATAGAACATGCAGTTCATCACCATGGTCTTGAGGTAGGCAGCACGGGAATCTGTGGCCACGTTGTTGTAGCCCACGATGCCGCCTATGTAGTCGCCTTGGGTTATATCGGCGTAGCTGTAGCAATTGATTACGCGGGCCTCGCCGTCAAGCAGCCCCACCAGTCCACCGACATAGTTGCTGCCCCCCACGGAGCCAGCAAGGATGCCGACGTTGTAGATGCGCGCCGTGCCGTTGGCCGTGCAGGCGATGGCGCCGGTGTTCCCCGAGGCGTCGCCGCTGGTGATGGCTACACTTTCAATCACCAGATTGCGTACCGTGCCGGTGAGGGTGGTGAAGAGGGGGGCGCTGAGGTTTGTGATGCGGTATGGCATGTGGGTGGCGGGGTCAATGGCGGCTTCGAAAGTACCGGAGAAGGTGGTGGTGATTTCTCCAATGCCACTGGCAGAGAGGTCTGCCATGAGTTTATAACAGGCAGAAGAGGTCGTTCCGTTATTTACATCGGTTACAAATTTTGCAAGGTCGGTGGTGCTGTAGATCTGGTAGGGGGCGGAGGGTGACCCATCGCCACTGCTTATCTCTCTGGATGCAATCGCCGAGGTTGTGTAGTCGTTGTGGGTGGCCCAAGCGGTAACGGTTATCGGCAGTTGTTCTGACGTGAAAGCTACTGCTCCGCTGTATACCGTTTCCGAGCCATCGTCGATGGTGTAGTGCAGGGTGGCATCTGTCGGCATGCTGCAAGAAAGAGTAAACGTCATGTCAACTCTTGTGATGACAGGCGTGGCGCATTGCAACGTCACCGAGCCGCTGCCCACGGCAGAAGGTATCATGTTCTCCTTGACGGCGATGGCCTTGATGGTCACGCCGCTGACCCCATCCGTCAGCGGGCCTGTATATTCGGTGCTTGAGGTGGTGGGGGTGCTGCCGTCGGTGGTATAGTAGATGGTGGCACCGTCGGTGGCGCAGATAATGGAGACGGCGTTGCTACCGTTGTCTTGTATGCTGGGCGTGGCCACCTGGGTGATGGCCAGTTCAGCCACGGTGGAGGGGTGATAGCCTAGACTGGTGGCGATGGCCTTGATGGTGGTGGCGGAAGAGATATTATTGATAGTGACAGTAGTTGTGCCAGTGCCTGAATAGTTGCCTGCCGAAGGGACAGTTCCGTCAGTGGTATAATAAATAGTGGCACCCGTTAGACCGCTGATGGTAACCTGTGAGGTGGAGCTGTTGAAGCTGATGATCGGCGCAGTATACTGCGGCACGTTATAGGTAGTCAGCTCGGATGATTCTGAGCCTAGACAGGCGATGGCCTTGATGACCGTGGCGTCGCCCAAAGCGAAGGCCGATAAATAGGTTGTACCGCTGTTGCACGATGGGGTGGTGCCGTCGGTGGTATAGCGTATGGTGGCACCCGTGGTAGCCGAACTCAGCGAGATATTGCCGTCGTGGCTGTTGGTCACCACGGGAGTTGCAATGACGGGAGTAAGTGATTTGGAAGCAATATTGCTCAAAACCATACCATAACCTACCACAGCAGCTTTGACAGTCATGGATTCAGTAACTGACACTGCACCGGTATAGGACGTTCCATTGCTGGTAGAGGGGTCGCTGTCGTTAGTGGTATAAACAATCGAACATCCAGTAGGTACAAAGGCACTTGTAATGGTGAAAGTGTTGTTCTCTGGATTAATATTACTAATGGTAGGGGTTAATGTCACCTTGGCATCTTCAAGATACCATTTACTTGTATAGTCAGCTCCTTTATTCCAAAGACCAATAGTTCCACCCACATTTGTTGATGGGACTCCATTTAAAGTATATTCAGGACCGTCTTGTTTAGCATCTGTCCCTTGAAGTGAATTCTGGTTTCCTTGCGTAATATTTAAGTACCAACTGCTATTATTTTTGGGAGAAATGTTATAATAATAGGAAGGCAATGTTATGTTAAATAACATACTTATCATTTGGAGAGTTCGTCTCCTCTAGATGGACACGAATACGATTTGCGTTAGCGGAACCAGTTATTCCACCGTTAGTAGTCATATACTTACCATCTTTGGCATGTATGATATAGTAATAATTTTCCGATGGATGTTTTATTATTATCCAAACCGCTTTTGTAGAATCATTGGTACCGTTCCTGTATTGATAGGTCGTAAGAAACGGCTGTCCATTGTCCGTGGTCGTAATATTATTTGTGGCCTGATAGAAAATCCAATTTTCCGTAGGACAAAGATAATAGTTTGTTGTGGTGTTGGCTACATTATAGGAATCTTGTCCCTGATTATTACCACTAAGATAGTACACGCCGCTATAGTCCTGTCCCCACGCCACCCCGCCGCCTACCATCATCCCCGCCAGCAACATCACCAGTTTCCTTATATTCTTCATCGTTCTCATTTTTTTCATTTTGTTATATGTTTTTCCTTTCATACTTAACCGTCTGATATTCATAATTACGACAGCTCATCGGCAGTGAGTCCCGTAGCCTGCACGATGGCCTCGACGGGCATACCCATCTGCTTCATCTTGGCAGCTACCTCCTTGAGGCCTTCTGCTCGGCCTTCTGCTTGGCCTTCCTCAAGGCCTTTTGCGTGACCTTCCGCAAGGCCCAGTGCATGACCTTCGAAGCGGCCTTCGATGCGCTCGGTATCTATGACGCTCTGCTGATACATCAAATCCTCCATGTCGCGACGATACTGGCGGTGCTCCGCCTCCGGCAACAGTGCTACGCGCAAACGCTCGCGAGCCTCCGGCAGACCTGGAACCTGCGTGCCGTCATCTATCTCGCCGGTCTTCAAGAAACGTATCCACTCGTCGAGCGGCGTAGTGGCCACCTTGTCGGTCTTGTCGTTGATGATGTATTGTCCACTCGACTGGTGTACAATCTGATAGTAACCGGCATTGTCGCCCGTGCCGCCTATGATGCGCCATACTGTATAGGCTTCCGGCGGATTTTTCTTGGTGGTGAGCATCAGGTTGCCGTCGACCCAATAGCCGACGGAGGGGTCGTCGGGGTCTTGTGCGGGGCAGAGGTAATAGGTGTTGTCCTGTGTGCTGACGATGTGGAAGAAACCCTCGGAGAGCTGAGCCGCAGCCCTAACGGGGCAGAGGAGTGCGGCCAGGGTCAGCAGTAGTGTGCGATAATAATAGATGAATTTCAGTTTCATACCCAATAAAAACAACCTTTGTTTTTTGTGGCCAGGCCAGATGTCAGATTGCTGCGGAGTGTAGCACGAGGGGAGACCTGGGGGAGGAAATTGTCTGATTGAGCGATGATTATTCATAAAATGCTGTTTTAGTATGTTGGTGCAAAGATACATTTTTTTTTCTTGAGCAAAAAAAATATTTGTTAAAAATGAAAAGCAACGGCTAGGGGACACGCCACTCCCGCCCCGCCTCCATCCCCCGCCGCCGCTTTGTCCCGCGGCAAGGCGCTCGCGCCTTGCGTCCCCGTCTCTTTCCGCCGCCTGTCCTTCTGCCGCCAAATCCGAACGGCGCGTGTCGGTCGAAATGGCTCTGGCGCGTGTCGCAAGGAGACAGTGCGGCGGCAATGTGTTGATAGTTAATATTTTCGCCATTTTGGCTCAGATGGTTGCAACCTGCAAATATACAATTTTTTTTGTATGAGACCTCTTGGTGAAAAAAACAACCTGCATCCCGCCGCCCCGTCCGAAAGGCACTTCCGTCCTATCTTCTACCTATCCGGTTCGGCATATCAACGATACATCAACGATATATCAACGATATATCAACGATTGTAATCGTCGAAATATCGTTGATATATCGTTGAAGTATCGTCGATATGCCGAACCGGTGGTGAGGATGACATGTATGGAAGGTGGCGATGAGCCGGAGAAAAAAACGATTTTTACTTTTGGGTTCCGAAATTTTTTGTATCTTTGTTTGTTCGGCCCGTAGTGCCACAGCGCGGTTAATGTGGTGGGCCACAATGGGATAGTGTTAAATATAATAGAAGTAATATGCACAAAAAGTGTTTTTTGACGGTTCTGCTGGCCCTTGTGGGCGCGGTGTGCTGGGGTCAGGAGCGTCGGCCTGTGCCTATGCCGACGGTGTGCACCGACTCGATTGTGAAGCATGTGATGGAGCTCTCGTCGGAGAGCTACGGCGGCCGCATGGCGGGCAGCGAGGGCTACGACCGCGCCCTGGAGTATGTGAGGGGCGTGCTGGCCTCGTATGGTCTCGAAGGGATGGAGCTGCAGGAGTTTGAGGTGGAGTGCAACGAGGTGGAGAACTGCAAGTTCAATGTCTACCGTCCCGGCACGAAAGAGCGGCGGGTGTTCACGCTTGGCAACGAGTTTTGCTGTGCGGGCATGACGGGCCGCGGCTATGTGGACGCGCAGATGGTGTTTTGCGGCTACGGAGTGGCTGCAGGCGGAGTGGACGAGTACAAGGGCGTGGACGTGCAGGGCAAGGTGGCGGTGGTGCTGACAGGTTTGCCTGAGGGGCATGGTTTGCCGCGCAAGGTGGCCGATCAGTGCACGTCGCTGCGCGACAAGGCGCGCATGGCCGAGCGGCACGGAGCGATAGGCATGCTGGCGGTGAATGTGAGCCGCAGCTGCCTGCCCAGCGAGCCGCAGGGGCGCCTTTATTGTGGCGAGCTGCCGCACCTGACTACGTTCCCGATGCTGCACCTGACGCTCGACTGCGCACGCGAGATTTTCGAGGGCGAAAAGATGGGGCTCGACAGCGCCATTGCCGCCATCGGAGCACTGCGGAGCGTGCAGAGTTTTGCATTGCTGAAGAAGGCCGAGGTGGATGTGAACGCACGCTACCGTCCGGCGGCGCCGACACACAACCTCTGCGCGCTGCTTCGCGGCACCGACCGCGAGCTGAGCAAGGAGTATGTGATGGTGGGGTCGAGCCTCGACGGTGTGGGCATGCAGGGCGAGACGTGTCTCTTCCCCGGAGCCGACATCAACGCCAGCGGTGTGGCTGCCCTGCTTGAGACGGCGCGTGTGCTGAGCGAAGAGCAGTGCCGTCCGAAGCGGAGTGTGCTTTTTGTGGTTTTCGGCGGCTCGGAACATCAGTTTCTGGGGTCGCGGGAGTTTGTGGAGCAGTATAGGCGCCAGAACAGGATAGAGGCTTTCGTCGGACCGCAGAATATCGGCTATGGCGACAGCCTGCTGGTGCTTGGCGGAAGCAAGTATCCGAGTCTTTATGCCATTGCCGCAGACCGCGACACGCTGGCCGGGCGGCACAATATGAAGCAGGATGTGGAGCTGAGCCTGCCGCGCGGCGACGCGCGTGCGCTGGATGCAATCGGGGTGCCGAGTCTGGTGTTCACCACATGGAACGGCATGCACGAGAACCATACGACGACCGACATCTGGGAGAATGTGGACCGCCGTGTGTTGACGATGGCCACGCAGCTGATGGCCGAGACGGTGGCCCAGCTGGGCGAGGGCCTCTATATGGGCCGCAACCCGAAGAGCAAGATTTTGAGGAAATAGGCGGAAGGGAAAGTTAAAAGTTAAAGGTTAAACGTAGGGGCATACCTCGTGTATGCCCGATGGTATAAGAGGTTAAAAGTGAAAAGTGAAAAGTGAAAAGTGAAAAGTGAAACGTAGGGGCATGCCTCGTGTATGCCACCTGCAAATTACAGCCTATCAACCGAACAACATACCAACTAATCAACTAATCAACTAATCAACGTCTTAAAGTAACGACATGTATTCTCTGTATAAGAAAGAACTGCGAGGGTTTTTCTCATCGATTACCGGCTACCTGGCCGTTGCCGTCTTCCTGGTGCTGACGGGACTGATGCTGTGGGTGCTGAAGAGCGACTTCAACATACTGGATTATGGCTATGCCGACCTGCGGGGTCTGTTTCTGATAGGGCCGTTTCTGTATCTTTTCCTGATACCGGCCATCACGATGCGGAGCCTGGCCGAGGAGCGGCGCACGGGCACGATAGAGATGCTGATGACGCGGCCGCTGAGCGACTGGACGATTGTGTGGGCGAAGTTTCTTGCGGCATGGACGCTGGTGCTTATCTCGCTGCTGCCGACGCTGGTGGCCTATTTCAGCGTGGTGGCGCTGGGCGACCCGGTGGGCAATATAGACAGCGGCTCGGTGGCGGGTTCGTATATCGGACTGCTGCTGCTGGGCGGCGCTTTTGCGGCGATAGGCATCTTCTGTTCGTCGCTCACGCAAAACCAGATTGTGGCCTTCATCCTCGCGGCGGTGCTCTGTGCCGCTGCCTACCTGGGGTTCGACTCGGTGGCCAGGATGGGTATACTGGGCGGCGCCGACCTCTTTGTGCGCCGGTTGGGCATGATGAGCCACTACGAGAGCATCAGCCGCGGTGTGATAGACACCCGCGACGTGCTCTATTTCGCCAGTGTGATGGCCCTCTTCCTGATGGGCACCCGCATGGTGCTGCAGAGCCGCATGTGGAAGAAAGTGACTAAGTCGAAAGGTGGCAAAGTGGCTGAGTCGGAAAGTGACAAAGGGTCAGAGTTGAAAAGTGGCAAAAAGGAAGGTGGAAAGATGAATTCGCCGCTCACGTCGTCGCTCATCGAGATGGGCGCCACGGTGTTGATTGTGGTGTTTGTAAACGTGATCGGCAACTGGCTTTTCCTGCGTGCCGACCTGACGAGCGAGAAGCGCTACACTCTGAGCGAGCACACGAAGGAGATGCTGAAAAAGATAGACGAGCCGGTGCTTTTCAGGGTGTATCTTGAGGGCGAGTTTCCGGCCGACTTCAAGCGTCTGCAGGCCGAGACGAAGGAGATGCTGAACCAGTTCCGCGCCTACAACAGCAATATAGAGTACGAGTTTTTCGACCCGAACAGCTTCACCGACCACAAGGAGCAGCAGGTGTTCTACCAAAAGCTGGCCAACAAGGGCATACAGCCGACGCAGATACAGGTGGGCGACGGGAGCACGCTGACGCAGCAGATACTGATTCCGGCGGCCGACGTCTACTACCGTGGCCGCGAGACGACGGTGCAGCTGCTGCAGAGCCAGAAGTATGTGAGCGATGCCGACTTGCTGAACAATTCGATACAGAACCTCGAGTACACGCTTAGCAGTGCCATACGCGCGTTGTCGAGCGGACACAAGCGCACGATTGGTTTCCTGCAGGGTCACGGCGAGCTGCAGGGTGGTGTGCTCTACGACATACAGCGGTCGCTGCAGGAGTTCTATTCGCTCGACTATGTGACCATCGACGGCCAGATACAGGCCCTCACGGCCCACAAGATGAACGAGCGCGATTCGAGCTACAACTTCTTCAACCTCTACGACCTGCTGATTGTGGCCAAGCCGACGCAGCCTTTCAGCGAGAAAGACCAGTTCATACTGGACCAGTACATCATGTACGGCGGCAAGGTGCTGTGGCTTATCGACGCTATGGATGCCGACATTGACAGTCTGGCGTCGCGAGGCCAGTTCCTCTCGACGCGGCTGCCGCTGGGATTGGACGAAATGCTCTTCACTTACGGTGTGCGCATCAACCCCGACGTGCTGATGGATGTGCGCTGCCGCCCGATACCGATACAGGTGGGCATGGTGGGCGAGAAACCTCAGTTCCAGTTCCGTCCGTGGTTCTATTTCCCTGAGATAGTGCCGCTGAGCGAGCATCCTATTGTGCGCAACCTCGACCTTGTGAAGACCGATTTCGTGAGCAGCATAGATTTGATAGACAACGATATCAAGAAGACGGTGCTGCTGACGACGAGCGAATATACACGCGTGAAGAACGCCCCGGCGACCATAGATCTGGCCGATGCGCAGGCTGAGCCCGACCGCCGCCTCTACAGCCGGAAGAATGTGCCGATAGCGGTGCTGCTCGAAGGCGAGTTCCAGTCGGCATGGCGCAACCGCCTGTCGCCCTACTTCACGTCGCAGGCCTCGATGGGTGTGCGCGAGAAGAGCGAGCCGACGAAGATGATAGTGATTTCCGACGGCGACATTATCCGCAACCGCTATATAGCCCAAGAGGGCTCGGTGTTGCCGCTGGGCTACGATTTCTACACTCAGACGCAGTATGCCAACAAGGACTTGCTGCTGGGTGCGGTGAACTACCTTGTGGGCGACGACGGCTTGATGGCCAGCCGCTCGAGGGTTGTCAAGCTGCGGAAGCTGGACGTGATGAAATGCCGCGAGCAGCGCACGATGTACCAGGTGGTCAACGTGGTGCTGCCGGTGGTGCTGCTGGCTTTGGCCGGCGGCATCATTGTGTGGGTTCGCAGCAGAAAGTGGAGAGGTGTTAGTCGTTAGTCGTTAGTTATTAGTTGAGAATTATGAAAAAACGCAATATAATTATCATCGCAGCGGTGGCCGTGGTGGGCATAGTGGCCCTCGTGGTGGCACTGCGTGGATCGCGTAAGGCGACGATCAAACAGGACTACCACATCGAGGATGTGGCATCGGTGACAAAAATCTACATGGCCGACAAGCAGGACGGCGAGGTGACGTTGAGCAAGGAGAACGACTCGCTGTGGCTTGTCGACGAACGCTATGAGGCCAGTCTGCCAATGGTGCAGGATTTGCTGACCACGATGCACGACATGCGCATGCGCCAGCAGGTGAACAAGAATGCAATACCCAACGTCAGCAAGGATTTGGCTGCGCGTGCAATAAAGGTGGAAATCTACCAGAGGGTGCCGTTTATCAACTGGTTTGGCGGACGCCTGCAGCTCTTCCCCCGCGAGAAGAAGACGGTGACCTACTATGTGGGCCGCGAGACGCAGGACATGATGGGCAGCTATATGTATCGCGAGGGCGACAAGGCGCCGTGCGTTATCCATATACCTGGCTTCCGCGGGTTCATCACACCGCGTTTTGTCACCGACCCCGTCAAATGGCGTAGCCACACCATCGTGGACCTCAACGTCAACGAGATAGAGCGCATCGAGTTGCAGATTCCGGCCATGCCGAGCGAGAACTTTGCCGTGGTGCGCAACGGACAGGGGTTCGACTTCGAGCTGACGGCCACAGGTGAGCGTGTGCCGCAGTTCGACACCGCCCGCGTGGCACAGCTGCTTTCGTCGTTCACATGGCTCTGCTTCGACGAGTTTGCATCCATAGTGCCCAACAGCAACGCCGACAGCTGCATCAGCCTCGGCGAGCGCACAGTGCTGCGTGTGACCGACACCGCAGGCGTCACCCACGAGGTGAAGTCGTATGTCAAATACACCAATCCCGACGATATAGCGGCCATGCCCGATCCTGAGATGTACGAGATATTCGATGTCGACCGCCTCTATGCCGTAGTGGACGGCAAAGACACCGTGCTCATACAGTATTTCGTGTTCGACAATATTTTGCAGCCTGCGTCCTACTTCCTTGGCCAGAATGTAACGATACCTATCAAATGAAGCCGCTGATTCTGATAACCAACGACGACGGCGTTAGAGCCAAAGGGCTGCGCACCCTCGACGAGGTGGCGATGGAGTTTGGCGATGTCGTGGTGATGGCCCCCTCTACCAACTCGTCGGGCAAGAGCCACAGCCTCACCACCGAGCGTCCGCTGCGTGTGAGCGAGATAAAGAAAGAAGAAGGCCTCTCGGTATATGCCTGCGACGGCACGCCTGTTGACTGCGTAAAGCTGGCTGTGGAGTACTTCTGTCCGCGCAAACCCGACCTTGTCCTCTCCGGCATCAACCACGGCAGCAACTCGTCTATCAACGTGCTCTACAGCGGCACGATGGGAGCGGTGATCGAAGCCACCGCCATAGGGCTCGACGCCATAGGATTTTCGCTGCTCAACCACAATCCGGAGGCCGACTTCAGCGCCTCGGTGCCATACGTGCGCCATATCATAGGCAAGGTGCTCGAAAAGGGCTTGCCCGCCGATGTGTCGCTCAACGTCAATATTCCGCGGCTGGCCGCCGCCGACATCAAAGGCATCAGGATATGCCACGAGGCAAAGGCCCAGTGGCTCGACAGCTTCGAGAAACGCATCGACCCGCAGGGCCGTCCCTATTGGTGGCTCACAGGCAAGTTTGTGTGCAACGACCCGCCGCGCACCAGCGACGAGTGGGCGCTGGCCAACGGCTATGTCTCCGTGGTGCCCATACATCCCGACTTCACGCACTATGCCGCCATCGACGAATTGCAGCATATATCGGTCATGGGTCCGATTGTCAAAAAGATGTAGAAAAAAAAGTTCGCAATGAAGAAGTTCTTTCAGCAAGATACAGTTATGGTGGGCCTGGTGGCCGGTCTGGGTGCGGAGTTGGCCTATTGCCTGGTGCTGACGGTGGGCCTGCTCGTTGCAGGTATGCCCCCGTTGGAGCACATACGCTGGTATGCCGGCATGTTTGTGTGCCTCATCCTCGTGCTGCACCGCTACGCCAAGCGCCGCGAATATCCTACTGTAGGCAAAACGCTTATCGTTGTGCTCTTTGCCACCTTTATTCCATTTATAATATACCTTCTGAAATCCAATACGCTGACGATGCAATGAAATACTATGTCATAGCTGGAGAGGCTTCGGGCGACCTGCACGGCGCCAACCTGATGCGCGAGCTCTTGCACCGCGACCCTGCGGCCGAGTTCCGTTTCTGGGGTGGCGACGCGATGGCAGCTGTTGGAGGCAGTCCGGTACGCCATATTCGCGACCTTGCCATCATGGGCTTTGTCGATGTGGCCCTGCATCTGCGCACCGTATTGGGAAACATGGCATTCTGCAAGCGCGATATGGCCCAATGGCAGCCCGACGTGGTGGTCGGCATCGATTATCCGGGCTTCAACCTAAAGATTGAGTCGTGGGCCCATCGGCGCGGTATTCGCACCGTGCACTATATCTCGCCCAACCTCTGGGCATGGAAGAAAGGCCGCATCAAAGGTATGCGCAGCACCCTCGACCGCCTTTGCTTCATACTGCCCTTCGAGCGGCAGTTCTTTGCCGACAACGATATGCCCCAGGCGGTATATGTTGGCCATCCGCTGCTCGACCAGATTGCGGGCTACCACGAACATGCCATAGCCACCGACGGCAAACCGGTTGTGGCACTGCTGCCCGGAAGCCGACGGCAGGAGTTGCGGCGCAACCTGCCCCTTATGGCGCATTTGGCCCAGAACCACCCCGAGTACCGTTTTGTGGTGGCGGGCATGAGCCTTATCGGCAACGGCCTTTACGACAAGCTGATACCCGAAGGCTGCAACATCGAGGTTGTCTACGACCGCACCTATGATGTCCTTGCATCGGCTTATGCGGCGGTGGTGTGTTCGGGCACCGCCACCCTCGAAACAGCCCTCTTCAACGTGCCGCAGGTGGTGTGCTACCGCGCCGACGCCCTCTCTGTGGCGATTGCCCGCGCCGTGGTGAGCAAGCGCATACGCTACATCTCGCTTGTCAACCTCATAGCCGACAGCACCATCGTCACCGAACTCATACAACAGGACTACAACCCGTCGCGCCTCGAACACGAATTTGCACTCATAACCACCGACGACGCCAATCGCGAACGTATGCTCGACCAATATGCCGACATGCGCGTCCTTCTCGGCGACGGCGGCGCGTCGGCACGTACCGCACAATCAATCATCGACCTCTGTAAATGAAACGCCTGCTCATAATCACACTCCTCATGCTCACGGCCATGGCTGCCCGTGCCGACCGCGTGCGCGTCAGGCTATATACGCCTAATACCATCTCTGTACTCAACGTCAGTTTCGACCTCGGCTACTACAACCTTTATGCCGATGGCAACCTGTTGCTCGAGGACATGGTGGGCGACGGCCGCTCGGTGCTGGTGCGTGCCGAAGACAAGATGCTGCACGTCAGCGTTAATGACGACGACTATGGCCGGTTCTCCAGCATCAGGCTCGAAGCTGTTGACACGGCATGCATACTCTGTATCAACCCCGAAGGCTGCAAGCAGCGCACCTACGAGGGCAACCTTGAGGTGAAGATGCAGCCAAGCGGCAACCTGCTCCTTGTGGCCGATGTGGAATTCGAAACGTATATAGCCGGTGTTGTGCAGAGCGAAATCTATGGTCAGCAGAGCGACATTTTCCGCATCCAGGCCATCATCAGCCGTACATGGGCTCTGCGCAACCTCGGGAAGCACTCTGCCGATGGCTACAACTTCTGCGATCATGTCCATTGCCAGGCCTATCTCAACAGATGTATACGGCCCGACATCATGATGGGCGTTGTGCAAAGCAGCGGCGAAACACTCGTCGATGCCGACGGACGCCTCATCGAGACACCTTTCCACAGCAATTCAGGTGGCCAGACCGCCAACTCGGAAGATGTCTGGCGCGCCGCGTTGCCCTACCTGCGTTCGGTGGAGGACACGTTCTCCTTCCGCATGCGACAGAGCGACTGGGTCAAGTCTATCAGCATCGACCGCTGGCTTGGCTATTTCTCCAAGACACACAAACTCAATGTGGGCGACAGCGCCGTACGCGACTCGTTGCTCCACTTCTCCCAGCCCAGTCGCCGTGTGCGCATTATGGGTGTGCCGCTCACACGCGTGCGCGTCGACTGGAAGCTCAAGTCGACATTCTTCTCGGTCGAGGTGGACAGCGCCTCAAAGTCAGTCATTCTGCGTGGACACGGCTACGGACACGGTGTAGGCCTCAGCCAGGAAGGAGCCATCCGTATGGTTGGACTCGGTATAGCCTACGACTCCATACTGCGCCACTACTATACGGGTGCCGTGCTGCATCACGATCCGGCGGCCGACGGAAACTATATCCAGTCCTACGCACAGCAGCTGGCCCGCATCATCGAAGAAGACAAAAACCGGCAGACGCAGGTCGTATCCAAGAAGGACGACTGGCTCGGCCGTCTCTTCCGTCTGCGCGACCGCGAAGAACGCGAGGAGATTTACATTGAGGAACAGCAAGACAACGAGCAGGATTGGGAATATGAATGGTAGAAATAATCAATGAATACTATAAAATATGAATAGAATAATAAAAGTATTAGTCTGTATAGGGTTGGCCTTCGGCTTTCAAATTTCAAATTGCAACCCGCTCAGCGCCCAGGTCAAATGGCACACCATCGAGGATGCCGCCCAGGCCAAGATAGGCACGCAACTCTATTTTGTCGATTTCTACACCTCGTGGTGTGGCTACTGCAAGAAGATGGACCGCGAAACATTCACCGATGCCACCGTTGCAAAGATACTGAACAAGTACTATTACCCTGTCAAATTCAACGCCGAGGGCACCAACACGTTCTCGTGGTTTGGCCACACCTACAAGCCGGGACGCGGCGGTCGCAGCTCGGCTCATGAGTTTGCGGCAGGCTTGAGAGGCTATCCCACCTTTGTGCTCTACAAAGCCGACGGCTCGGTGTTGCAGGCTATTCCCGGATTCTATCCGGCGCGCGACTTTGTCGTCGTGCTCTGGTACTTCGCTTCCGGCGACTGCGACAAGTACCCCTTCGAACGCTACCAGCAGATTTTCGACAAGGAAATCCGTCCTCAGATGGAAAAACAACTCAAATAGCATATCAACCATGGGACTTTTTGATTTTTTACACAGGAAAAGCAAGGAAGAGGAGCGCGAGACCCTCGACCAAGGTCTGGCCAAGACCAAGGAAAACCTCTTCCAGAAGATAACCAAGAGCATAATCGGCAAGTCGACAGTTGACGACGATGTGCTCGACAATCTCGAAGAGACCCTCATCACATCCGATGTGGGCGTCGACACCACGCTCAAGGTCATAGACAAACTACAGCAGCGCATAAAACGGGATAAATACATCTCCACAGCCGAGCTCAACGATATTCTGCGCGCCGAGATAGCGCAGCTGCTGCGCAAGCCTGCATCCGAAGGCAAGACAGCACTGCCTGTTGGTTTTGACGCCCCGCTGCCATCCAAACCGTACGTGATTCTCGTGGTTGGCGTCAACGGGGTGGGCAAGACCACCACCATCGCCAAGTTGGCCTACCAGTACAAGCTGGCCGGACGCAGTGTGGTGCTCGGTGCCGCCGACACATTCCGCGCCGCTGCCGTAGAGCAGCTTATGCTTTGGGCCGACCGCGTCGAGGTGCCCATTGTGCAGCAAGGTATGGGGGCCGACCCCGCGTCGGTGGCCTACGACACTCTCCAGAGCGCCATTGCCCGTCAGGCCGACGTCGTGATTATCGATACTGCCGGACGTCTCCACAATAAAGTGGGCCTCATGAACGAGCTGGGCAAGATTAGGCGTGTCATGCAGAAACTTGTTCCCGACGCACCACATGAGGTGCTCCTGGTCCTCGATGCATCCACAGGCCAGAATGCCATCGAACAGGCTCGACAGTTCACCCAGGCCACCGACGTAAACGCCCTTGCCCTCACCAAGCTCGACGGCACAGCCAAAGGCGGAGTCATCATCGGCATCAGCGACCAGTTCAATATTCCGGTCCGCTACATCGGACTTGGCGAGAAAATGACAGACCTGCAGCTCTTTAACCCCGACGAGTTCGTCGATTCCCTCTTTGCCTGATCCCAAACAAAACGATTGTAGTTTTATTCAGCCTCACATTGCCATCCCAGAAGAATGAAAGTCAATATCATAACGCTCGGCTGTTCGAAGAACACCGTCGACAGTGAAAATCTTGCAGGTGCTCTTCGTGCCGCCGGACATACCGTCTGTTTCGACCGCGTACAGACCGACTGCGACACCGTCATCGTCAATACATGTGGCTTTATTGGCGACGCCAAAGAGGAAAGTGTCAACGTTATTCTTGAGCAGATACGCGTCAAGACGCGCGGCCGCCGCGCCCGGCATATCATTGCATGCGGATGTCTTGTGCAGCGCTATCGCGAAGAGCTTCGGACAGAGATGCCCGAAGTCGATGCGTGGTTCGGCACCGACGAGTGGCAACAAATCGTCGAAAAGTGCAACAGCTTCTCGCAATCCCGTATGGCGCCTTCGAGCGCACACCTTCAGCCCACGTCGCGCCCGCTGTCCACCCCGCGCCACTACGCCTACCTCAAGATTGCCGAAGGCTGCAACCGCTCCTGTTCCTATTGCGCCATACCCCTTATCCGTGGAGCGCATCGTTCGCGTCCCATCGACGATATCGTCGACGAGGCGAAATCGCTTGTGGCCAATGGCGTCAAGGAGTTGATAGTCATCTCGCAAGATACGACCTATTATGGGCTCGACCTCTACCACCGGCGTGCTCTCGGCGAACTGCTCGAGCGCCTGGCAACCGAAAGCGGTGCAGCGTGGATTCGTCTTCACTACACTTACCCCACGTCGTTTCCTGAGGATGCCATCGATGCAATGGCCAGACATGCAAATATATGCAACTATATAGACATACCTTTGCAGCACATCAATACGCGTATTCTTGGTTCGATGCAGCGAGGCATCGATCGTGAGGGCACGCTTGCCCTGCTGCGCACATTCCGGGCAAAACTGCCCGATGCTGCCATCCGTACCACCCTCATAGTGGGCTATCCGGGCGAGACTGAGCAGGAGTTTGCCGAACTGAAGGATTTCGTGCGCGAAGCTCGCTTCGACCGCATGGGCTGCTTCGCCTATTCGCCAGAGGAAGGCACACCTGCCGAAGCCCTTGGCGACCCTGTGCCAGACGATGTCAAGCAGCAGCGTGTCAGTGAGTTGATGGCAATTCAAGAACAGGTGTCGCTCGAAAAAAACCAGGCTCGTATCGGGCGTGAATTCATGGTTATTGTCGACCGCTTCGAGGGCGACAACGCTGTGGGACGCACAGAAAACGATAGTCCGGAGGTCGACGACGAGGTTATCTTCCCGTGCACCCGCCGCGGTGTCCGCATCGGTGACTTTGTCCGTGTCCGCATCACCGATGCCCTCGAGAACGACCTTCTTGCCGAGTTGGCAGACTAACCCGCCGTCGTGCCGGTCGCACGGCTGCGGCATCGCATTTTTTTTCATTATTTTATGCGGGTTTTCTCGCTATATCGTTTTTTTTGTGTATTTTTGCCGCTGGTTTCGGTCGCCCCGCAAGGGGCGCCAAGAGGGAATCAGGTGCAACTCCTGAACAGTCCCGCTGCTGTGAGCGCCAAAGAGTTACGCTGGTCGTGAGCCACTGTATATCGCCATAGATGTATGGGAAGGCGGCCCGCGTGGAGCAAGTCAGAAGACCTGCCGAAACCGGAAAAAGTATCATTTTAAAGCCCTCGAGGAAAGGACGGAATGAGCGTTGTTATTCTATATTGTATAGTATCGTTTATTGTTTGCCAGGCGTGGCGTCGGCTGGTATACCGGTGGCGCATGTCGGCGGTCTCAAAGCTCGCAGCCGTCCTTTTCGCGGGGGCTTTCCTTTTGCATCCGGTTTCTGCGCAAGATACAGTGCGGCAGCGCATGTCGCTCGACGAAGTTGAGGTCAGCGCCCAGCAGGCACCCCCAACGTTGCGCACTGCTGCACCGACCCAAGTGGTCGATGCCAAAAAGATAGAAGAACAGGGAATCATGCAGTTGAGCGACGCCGTGCGTCAGATGGCTGGTGTGACCTTGAAGGACTATGGCGGTGTGGGAGGCATGAAAACCGTTTCGGCCCGTGGCTTGGGCAGTCAGTTCTCGACGGTGACCATCGACGGTGTGGCCGTAGACAATGCACAGAACGGGCAAGTCGACCTTGGCCGCTATTTGTTGGGCAACACTGCATTCGTAAGCTTCAGTCAAGGGCAGCAGCAACAGAGCCTGCTGTCGGCCCGCGCCTATGCGGCAGGCAACGTGCTCAACCTCGAAACGGCAGAGCCTGTCTTCTTCCTGGCCGAGCGCACCAATCTGAAACTTGGCATGGAATTGGGCTCTTTCGGAATGATGAGTCCCTCGGCCTTGTGGGAGCAAAAGTGGAGCCGCAAGCTGCGAACCAGCCTGTGGGTTAACTATCTGAAAAGCAATGGCGACTACCCCTTCACGCTTTATTATACCACCAGCCACACCGACAGCAGCAGCCGCGAGGTGCGTCGCCATTCGGCCATGCATCAGCTGACAGCCGACGGCAACATCTTCTACACAATAGACAGCGGAAACACTCTGATGGCCAAGGTGCACTACACTGGCGGTATGCACCAGTTGCCGGGCCATGTGCGCTTCTACAGGCAGGAAGAATCGGGCCAAAGCACCCACGAGCGCCTTGCCTTTGGCCAGCTGCGGTGGCGGCTCGAACGGCGCAGGTGGCGCACCCAGGTGCTGGGCAAGGTGCAGATGAGCTATGACCAATACGAGGACAGTGCAGCCAACACATCTACGGGCTACCTGATGAACGAATACCGCCAGCGTGACGGCTACCTGAGCGTCAGCTCCGAGTTCGATTTGTCGAGCTGGTTGACAATCGATGTCGCCGCCGATGGTAATATGAGCCGTCTTATGAGCAACCTGGGTCAGCGCAACGACGTGCGGCGCCGGTCGCTGATGGGCGTGGTGGCTGCAAGGCTGCACAAAGGCCCCCTGGAAGCGAGAGTCAACCTTTTGGCCACCAGCGCTGTGGATATGGTGGCAGACCTTGATACCATGCCCCGCTTTGGTCGCATGTCGCCCTATGCGGCGGTGATGTATACCCCGCTGACGGGCCTGACCCTGCGCTATTTCTACAAAGAAACTTTTCGCGTCCCTTCCTTCAGCGAACTCTACTTCTTCCAGTCGTTGCCGCGCAACTTGCGTCCCGAACGGGCTCGGCAGCACAATGTCGGCGTCACCTATGCGTGCCAATGGTTCAGTGGCACTGTCGATGCCTACTTCAACCGTGTGTCCGACAAGATTGTGGCGCGTCCCGGACAGAACATGTTCTACTGGAGCATGGAGAACCTTGGCCTGGTGCACATTCTCGGTGTCGACGCCACGGCCGACTTCAGCGTCTCGCAGTTCACGTTCCATCTGAATTACAGTTTCGCCAAGGCGGTCGATCTGAGCAATCCCGAGTCCAACTACTATGGTCACCAGATCCGCTACACACCGCGCAATTCCGGCGGCGCCAGTGTGCGTTGGGAAAACCGCTGGGTGAATCTCGGAGCCAGTGCCATGCTGGTTGGCAGGCGCTATGCCTTCCCGCAAAACACTGCGGCCAACCGATTGCCGGCCTATGCCGACCTCGGCCTAAGCGCCGACCGCCGCTTCGATCTCCGATGGGGAACGATGCGTATGCAGGTGCAGGTGCTCAACCTGCTCGACGCACAATACGAGGTGGTGCAGTTCTATCCTATGATGGGCCGCAACTACCGTCTTTCTGTGATATACGAATTTTAAACGATAAAGATTATGAAACACCTATTCAGATTGTTGAGTTTGGCTATTGTAGCCATGACCATGGTGGCTTGCACCGAAGAGACAGAACCCGAACAGCAGCAACCCATCACCCCCGATCCCACCGGCGAGCGCCTCGGATGCGCTCTTGTGCTTAACGAAGGCACGTGGGGCGGAAACAACGCTTCGTTGACCATGCTCGACCTCGACAAGGGGACGGTGACCAACGACTGGTTCGCCTCTGTCAACGGTCGCGGCCTGGGCGATGTGGGACAGGATGCCATTGTCTATGGCTCCAAGGCCTATGTCAGCGTTTGGGGCTCTGGCAGCATCGAGGTGATCGACACCGCCACCGGGGCCAGCACCCGCATCGACATGGGGTCGCGCCAGCCTCGCTATATTGCTGCCGACGGCGGCAAGCTCTACGTCAGCTGCTACACTCCGCACAGCGTGGTCCGCATCGACACCGCCACCCGCCAGATCGAAGCCTCTTGCTCGTTGGGCGACTTCAACCCCGAAGGCGTGGCCGTCGAGGGCGGCAAGCTCTTTGTGGCCAGCTCCAACGTCAGCGACGAGCAGATGAACTACACCTACGACAACAAACTGTACGTCGTCGACCTCGGCAGCTTTGCCGACCCCGCAACCATCGAAGTCGGCTGCAATCCGCAGAAAGTCATGCCGCTCGGAAACGGCAAGGTGCTCGTCAACTACTGGGGCGACTACGGCGCCAACCCCGCCGGCAGCGCCGTGGTCGATGCCGCAAGCCTCAGCGTGGTGCAGACCAACCAGCCGATGAGCAACATGACCGTTGCTGGCGGCAAGGTCTACGGCTACAGCAACGACTACGACGAGAACTGGAACAGCGTGACCAACTTCTTCGTCATGGATGCCAACACACTCTCCGTCTCACCGATGCAGTTTGCCGGTGTCAGCGGCCCCTATGCCGTGGCAGTGCATCCTGTAAGCGGCAACATTTTCATTGCCACCGACGGCAACTACACCTCCAACGGCACCCTCTACTGCTTCAGTGCCGACGGAAGCCAGCGCCTCTGGAACCGCGAGGTGGGCATGCTCCCCTCAAAGGTTGTCTTCTTCTAAAGTAATTCCGCACCGATAGATAAGGCGGGCCGCGCTTTGCGCGGCCCGCCTTATATTGTTGTCTATATTGTGATTGGCGCTGCCCACTGGCCCACAAATATATAAATGCAGACGCGGCACGCCGCGTCTCTACAGGCGCTAAACACTGCCCACAAATCAGCCGCGTCGTCGGCGATACCCCGTCTCATCTTTGTGCCGCCCCCAAGGGGGCTCTGTACCGGTGCGTCCGACCTTACCGTGGGCTCGCCCCACGGCTACATCAGTACCGCCCCCAAGGGGGCTGCATCGACCCCCGTTAGCGGCGCCACATCATTAGCCGTGGGCGCCAGCCCACGGATGCGCGATACACCCTGCATATCCGGGCCGCGTCGGCGGCGGCACCCAACCGCATCTTTGTGCCGACCCCAGGGGGGCTGCATCGAGCCGCGTTAGCGGCGACACTCACATTAGCCGTG
>JAZNSV010000045.1:0-18334 GCA_045591485.1 Bacteroidales bacterium
CGATACATGTACGATATATGTACGATATTTGTACGATTGGCAATCGTACAAGTATCGTACATATATCGTACATGTATCGTACAACGGCAGAAGAGGACCCCTGTCGGATGGCACAGAAATCGGGGGCGGAATTGGCCGGAAAGCGACCGTTTGGCACCCCTCCGCAATCATTTTTTTGCCATATCCGAAAAAATGCGTATCTTTGCAGCGTCGTTTCGCCACATGGTGTGGCGCGACATTAATATGAATATAATTAATTAAAACCTTAAAAATCATGAGAAAACATATTGTTGCAGGCAACTGGAAGATGAACCTGAGCTTCAGCGAGGCCGACGAACTGCTCGACAGCCTGATGTCGAAACTCGAAGAGCAAACCCCCGACCGCGACACCGAGGTGATCGTGTGTCCGCCGTTCCCCTACCTCGAGATGGCCAGCGACTACGCCAACGACAGCTACTTCAAAGTGGGCGCACAGAACGTGAGCGACCGCGACAACGGTGCCTTCACGGGCGAGGTGAGTGCGTCGATGCTCGAATCGATGGAGCTCGATTGCTGCATCGTGGGCCACTCGGAGCGCCGAGCCTATTATGGTGAAACCGATGAACTTGTGGCCGCAAAGGTGAACCAGCTCTTGAAGCACGGTCTGCAGCCCATAGTGTGCTGCGGCGAGGTGCTCGAGGAGCGCGAAGCAGGCCGCCAGCTCGAGGTGGTGAAGACCCAGGTAGAGAAAGGCCTCTTCCACCTGAGCGCCGACGAGATACAGAAAGTGGTGATAGCCTACGAGCCCGTGTGGGCCATCGGCACCGGCAAGACCGCTAGCGCCGAGCAGGCACAGGAGATGCACCACCACATCCGCACCCTGCTGGCCGCCAAATACGGTCAGGCTGTGGCCGACGAGGTGAGCATACTCTACGGCGGCAGCTGCAAGCCTTCGAACGCCAAGGAGCTCTTCGCCTGCCCCGACGTGGACGGCGGCCTGATTGGCGGCGCCTCGCTCAAGGCCGACGATTTCGCAGCCATTGTGCATTCATTCTGAACGGAGAACGGAGAATTAAGAACGAAGAACGGAGAACGGAGAATGAAGAACGAAGAACGGAGAATGGAGAATGGAGAACGGAGAATGGAGAACGAAGAATAGAGGCTTTTCAGCTCTCATTTCTCAATTCTCAGTTCTCAGTTCTCCGTTCTCAGTCCTCAGTTCTCCGTTCTCAATTCTCAGTTCTCCGTTCTCAATTCTCAGTTCTCAGCTTAAAAGATGCAGTTTGAACGGTTCATAGCACGGCGGTTTATGCCGCGTGGCGGCGATGGCTTTTCGGGGCCGTTGTCGTCTATCGCCGTTGCAGGCATCGCGCTGGGCGTGGTGGTTATGGTGATGGCTGTGAGCATTTTGCGCGGATTTCAGGCCGACATCAGCGGCAAGGTTGTGGGGTTCGGCAGCCACCTGACGGTTACAGGCTGGGGCAGCGGCATCGTGGGTTCGGAACATCCCATTGCGGCCGACCCCGACCTTGAGGCCCGGTTGCTGCAGCTGCCCGAAGTGCGCCATGTGCAGGCCTATGCCACCAAGGGCGGCATGGTGAAGACCGACGACCAGATCTACGGCATACTCTTCCGCGGCCTTGGAGCGAACTACGACACCACGTTCTTTGCCAGCTGCCTCGTCGAGGGGCGGCTGCCAAGATTAACTAAGAGCGGAGAACGGAGAGCGGAGAACGAAGAACGGAAAACGGAGAATGGAGAACTTGCTGCCGCAACCGATAGCACCCAGTCCTCAGTTTTCAGTTCTCAATTCTCAGCTCCATCGAATGATGTTCTCATCTCGAGCACGATAGCGGCACGGCTCGGGCTGCATGTGGGCGACAAGATGCGCACCTACTTCTGGCAGGAGCAGACCTACCGCTCGCGTGCCTTCGAGGTTTGCGGCATATACAACACCGACCTCGGCGAGATGGACGAGCTGTATGTTGTGGGCGACCTGCTCCAGGTGCAGCGCCTCAACGGCTGGGACGCCGAGAGTGTTGCGCGGAGAACAGAGAGTGACCAGTGGCCAGAGGCCGGTGGCCAGCCTGCTGCAGCGGCTGAGAACCCGCCCGCGGTTTCGTATATCGGTGGCTACGAGCTGCTTGTGGACGACTTCGACCGCCTGGACGAGGCCGCCGAAGCCGTCACCGCATTGCTGCCGATAGAACTCACGGTGCAGACCATACGCCAGGCCTACCCCGCCCTCTTCTCGTGGCTCGACCTGCTTGAAGCCAACATCACACTAATACTGACCATTATGTGCATCGTCAGCGCGGTGGCCATCGTCTCGGCGCTGCTGATTATGATTTTCGAGAAACGAAGCACAATCGGGACCCTGAAAGCCTTGGGTGCCGACAGTGCATCGGTGCGCAAGATATTCGTAATCAAGTCGTCGCAGCTTATTGCCAAGGGCATTGTCATCGGCGATGCCGTGGCGTTGGCGCTGAGCATTGTGCAGCAGCGCTGGCAGGTGGTGAAACTGGACCCAGAGAGCTATTCGATGTCTCATGTGCCGGTTGAGATAAGCGTGTGGATATATGTGATAATCAGTGCTGCCACATTTGCGGTATGTCTGCTGGCACTGCTGCTGCCTGCAGCCTATATCAGCCGTATCAGTCCCGCCAAGACCATGAGAAGCGAGAATTAGCTGTAGAGACGCGGCGTGCCGCGTCTGCAATCTGAAAAAAAATGGATGGTGTTGGTGGTCGGCCTGCGATAGAGAAAATTATCAGAGCCTGTAGAGACGCGGCGTGCCGCGTCTGCAATCTGAAAGATGTGAAGTATTGATAACTGATATTATGAAACAGAGACTGAAGTGGATTATCATGACGCTGACGGTGGCGCTGGCCCTGCTGGCCTTGTGGCAGGTGCAGCGTGTTGCCGAGAACGTGCGCATGGCCGAAGAAGAGAAGGTGCGCCTGTGGGCCGCCGCCATCGGCCAGCGGGCAAGCATGGTCGAAGCCACACAGGCGTTCTTTGCCGAGGCCACCCTCGACGAGCACCGCAAGATGCAGATGTACACCGACATACTGCAGTCGTTCAACGACCGCGACATGAACTCCGACCTGCGCTTCAGTCTGGCCTACGTCAACTACATAGTAGACAGCAGCCACACCCCGATTATCATCGTCAACGCACGCGACTCGATAATCAGTGTGCCGCAGGAGCTGGCGGGGCAGAAGCTTGAAGGCGAGCTGCTCGAAGAGTACAGCCTCAACCCGCCGTTTGAGTACAGGATATGGGGTATGCCGATGGTTCTCTACTACAAGGAGTCGCAATACTACACACAGCTGCGCGAGGTGCTCTATGGTTTCACGCGCAGTTTTCTGCAAGACATCACTCAGAATTCGGTGCAGGTGCCGGTGCTCATTGTCGACAGCCTGCGGCAGAGGGTGCTGGGCAGCGGCAACATAGACACTGCGTCGTATGCCACCACCGAGGGTTTGGCGGCACTGCTGGACGAGATGCAGGCTGCCAACGACCCGATAGCCATACTGCTGCCGGGCGACAAGCGGGCCTACGTCTACTACGAGAAAACTCCCCTGCTCAAGTCGCTGCGATGGCTGCCGCTGTTCTATTTCTTCATTGCCTTCGTGCTCATCGTGGTGAGCTACTACCTCTTCCGCACCACGCGGTCGATGGAGCAAAACCGCATCTGGGTGGGCTTGGCCAAAGAGACGGCCCACCAGCTGGGCACACCGATATCGTCGCTCACCGGATGGATGGAATACCTGAGGGGCAAGGAGTTCAGCGGACAATATGCCGACGAGGTGGGCAAGGACCTGCACCGGCTGGAGACCATCACACACCGATTCTCGAAGATTGGATCGGTGCCGGAACTGAAAGACGAAGACGTGCGCATGGTGACGCAAGAGGCTGTGGACTACCTGCAGAGCCGTTCGCCGCGCAAGGTGAAGTTCAACATGGCCTTCCCTGAAGACGAGCAGTTTGTGGCACCGCTGAACGCATATCTGTTCCAATGGGTGATAGAGAACCTGTGCAAGAATGCCATAGACGCCATGGAAGGTGCGGGGACGATAAGCATCGTGGCTTCGCAGGATTCGAGGAAGATATACATCGACGTGAGCGACACAGGACGCGGTATGACCACGGCGGTGCAGCGGAGGATATTCGACAGCGGATTCACCACCAAGAGCCGCGGATGGGGATTGGGTCTGCCGCTGGCGCGCCGCATCGTGAACCAGTATCACCGCGGACGGCTGTACCTCAAATGGTCCGTGCCCGGCCAGGGGACGACGTTCCGCATAGTGCTGCGGAAAGGGAAGTGAGGTTGAAAGTGAAAAGTGAAAAGTTAAAAGTTAAAAGTAAAAAGTTAAAAGTCAAAAGTTAAAGGTTAAAAGTTAAAGGTTAAGGCTGACGCACCACTGACCACTAATTATTAGCCACTATCCACTGGCCACTAACCACTAAAGAAATCATGAAAGACAGTGTCTGTTTCAAGATAGCCCTACCATTGTTTGCCATCGCAGCCGTGTCGGTTGCGGGATGCGGGCGCAGCACCGAGCCGGTGTACCGTATTGAGCTGCTGCCCGATAGCGAGCCCACATACGACGACGACACACGCTGCATCCTCATAACCGACGGCGACACGATGGACTGCGGCATACACCTGCGTGGGGGCTACTCGCGCCGCTTCAGCAAACACTCGTATGCGCTGAAGTTCGGGTCGCGATACCCGCTCTGCGGTCTGCCGGACGACAAAGACTGGGTGCTCAACGCCAGCGCCGTGGACCGCACCTTTATGCGCCACAGGCTCAGCTTCGACATCTTCCGTGCGATGCATCCCGACAACAGAGCTCCGATGTGTGCCTATGCGCTGGTGGACGGCGGACTGTATGTGGTGATGCAGAAGCCCGACGCTTCAACTCTCGGCATCGACAAGACATCGGATGCATCGGTCATCTTCAAGGAACCGCCGCTGCTCTATGCCGACTCGGTGGGCGAAATGGACGAGTTCCAGAAATACCCCAAGCCGCGCAAGGGGCTGCGCACCGACGGCTATGAGCGCTTGCGCCGACTGATACATGAATCCGACGACAGTACGTTCGCCGCCGAAATAGGAACGGTGGTGGACCTGCGGTCGGTGGCCGACCTGCATCTGCTGGTGCTGCTGACCAACAATGCCGACGGGCTGCTGAAGGGCTACTACCTCTACTGCACAGGCGCCGACACCCGCTTCAGGATGGCACCGTGGGACTACGACCACGCTTTCGGACGCGACGGCGACGGCGAGCCCAACATGCTGGAACGGACGGTGCGCGACACCGTGTCGCCTCTGCTGCACCGCTTGCTTGAGACCGACTTCTACCCCGCCCTGCTTGCCGACCGATGGGCAGAATTGCGCCGCAGCGGCATCATAGACACCAAGACATTGCTGAAGCGCGTAGACGCCCTCGACCGCACACTGCGCCGCGCTGCGCAGACCGACCTGCAGCGCTGGCCGGAAGACGAGACTGGATACATGCCCGACCCGGACTTCGACACCGAGGTGGATATAATCAGGCAATTCATACCGCTCAGCATCGAACGCCTCGACAAGCGCTTCGGCTATAGGGGATGAATCATGCATTTTTTTGCGGCAGCACACAATAAAACTCTTCGGGAAACGTTAGAGCCTATTATAATTTAAAGATAATAATAAAATAAAAAACTGATATAATGGCAAATCAAGACGACTTTTTCAAAAAGGTGGTGTCGCACGCCAAGGAGTACGGCTTCATCTTTCCGAGTTCTGAAATCTACGACGGACTGGCAGCTGTGTACGACTACGGCCAGCTGGGCGTTGAACTGAAAAACAACATCAAGCAGTACTGGTGGAGAGCGATGGTGCAGATGCACGAGAACATCGTTGGCCTCGACAGCGCCATCTTCATGCATCCGCGCATCTGGAAGGCCAGCGGCCATGTGGACGCATTCAACGACCCGCTGATCGACAACAAAGACAGCAAGAAACGCTACCGCGCCGATGTGCTCATCGAAGACCATATTGCCAAGATAGAGGAGAAAATAGAAAAAGAGGTGGAGAAAGCCCATAAGCGCTTCGGCGACGCTTTCGACCGCCAGCAGTTCGTCAGCACCAACGCCCGTGTGCTTGAGCACCAGAAAAAGATTGACGAAATACATGAGCGCTACGCCGACTGCATGAACCGCAACGACCTGGCCGGGCTGAAGCAGCTCATACTCGACCTTGAGATAGTGTGCCCCATCAGCGGCACAAGAAACTGGACCGACGTGCGCCAGTTCAACCTGATGTTTGCCACGAAGATGGGGTCTGTGATAGACGACAGCGACACCCTCTACCTGCGTCCGGAGACGGCACAGGGCATATTCGTCAACTTCCTCAACGTGCAGAAAAGCGGCCGCATGAAAGTGCCATTCGGCATAGCCCAGATCGGCAAAGCCTTCCGCAATGAGATTGTGGCCCGCCAGTTCATCTTCCGCATGCGCGAATTCGAGCAGATGGAGATGCAGTTCTTCGTGCGCCCAGGAACGGAGCTCGAATGGTTCCAGCACTGGAAAGAAGAGCGCATGGCATGGCACCAGGCGCTGGGCATACCTGCCGAGTGCTACCGCTTCCACGACCACGAGAAGCTGGCCCACTACGCCAACGCCGCCACCGACATCGAATTCCGCTTCCCGTTCGGCTTCAAGGAGCTGGAAGGCATACACAGCCGCACCGACTTCGACCTTAGCCGCCATTCGGAATTCAGCGGCAAGAAACTGCAATACTTCGACAGCGAGCTGAACGAGAACTATACGCCCTACGTCATCGAGACCTCTATCGGCGTGGACCGAATGTTCCTGGCTGTCTTCAGCCATGCCCTGAAAGAAGAGACCCTCGAGGACGGCTCGACCCGCACGGTGCTGAGTCTGCCGACACGACTGGCCCCCTACAAGGCCGCAGTGCTGCCACTGGTGAAGAAAGACGGCCTGCCCGAAAAGGCTCGCGAAATACAGCACATGCTGATGCCCGACATGATGATCCAGTACGACGAGAAGGATGCCATCGGCCGCCGCTACCGCCGTCAGGACGCCATCGGCACACCGTGGTGCATCACGGTGGACAACGACACCCTCGGCGACAACAGCGTCACCGTGCGCAACCGCGACACCATGAAACAAGAACGCGTCAGCATAGACCGTCTGAAAGAATACATGGCATCCAATAAATAGATAACCATAACATAATGAAAAGACTGACATTGATTGCTGTGGCTGTGCTCATTGCGCTGACAGCCACAGCACAGCCCGGCAAACCTGGCAAACCCGACAAGGCAGCACCCGACAAAGCCACGGTGCTGCGTGCATTGCGCGACAAAGACCAAAATAAGGCTGTCGACAACGGCAAGCAACGCCAACCGCAGAAACAGCAGCCGCTGAAGGTGGAAACCATCTATCTGAGCAACGGCCTGAAGGTGATAATGGCCGAGGAACACTCACAGCCTAAAATATATGGTGCTGTGATGGTGCATGCAGGCTCGAAAAACGAAGACCCACAGGCAACAGGCGTGGCCCACTACTTCGAGCATATCATGTTCAAAGGCACCGACCGCATCGGCACCACCGACTGGGAAAAGGAAAAACCCTACCTGGATTCGATCAGCGACCTGTATGACCAAATGCAGGCCACCAAGGATGAGGGTGTCCGCCAGCAGCTGCAGATGGAAATCAACCGTCTGAATATCGAGGCCAGCAAATATGCCATCGCCAACGAAACCGATGCCATACTGCAGCAGATGGGTTGCACGGGACTGAATGCCTACACCACATACGACGTCACGTGCTACCACAACACCCTGCCGAGCAACCAGCTTGAGAACTGGATGGAAGTCTATGCAGAAAGGTTCCGCAATCCGGTCTATCGCCTGTTTCAAGGCGAACTTGAAGCCGTGTATGAGGAGCGCAACATCTATGCAAACAGTATGATGTACGGCTTCCAGCGCGAATTGTTCAAAGAGGCTTTCGGACAGCACCCCTACAGTCGCGACGTCATCGGCCTGGACGAGCACCTGAAAAATCCGCAGCCCAGCGCCATGAAGAAATTCTACGACAAATACTATGTGGCCAGCAACATGACCCTGCTGCTGGTGGGTGATTTTGACAGCAAGGAAGCCGCCCGTATGGCTGAGAAATATTTCAAAATCTGGCCCAAAGGCGAAAAAGTGGAGGAACCTACATACAGGCTGCCCAATTTCAGAAACCGCAACGTAAAAGAGGTGAAGCTTACGCCTATCAAGGCAGGTGTCATGCTCTTCCCCGCCGTGAAGGCAAATGCTCCCGACGAACTGACTCTTGACGTCATGAGCGAAATCATCAGCGGCGGCAACGGCCGGCTGGACGAGCTGGCCACAGAAGGCAAGCTGATGGCTGCGAGCCTGAGCAGCGTATGCCTTGAAGACGCCGGCATGAATGCCGTCATCTATATTCCGAAACTGTTTGGCCAAAAGCACGAGGCTGCCGAGGAACTGATTTGGGCCGCCATAGACAGCGTGAAAGAAGGACGTTTCAGTGATAAGCTGCTTGAAAGCATCAAGATGAACAACCTGATGGGCCGCAAGCGCATCGTGGAGAGCTACAGCAGCATTGCCAGCCTGCTTGAAAACCTTGAGCGAACAGGCAGCAACTATGACGAGTGGCTGCGCGACAACGAGCGCCTGCAGAGCATCACAAAAGAGGACATCATGCGCGTGGCCAAGAAATATTACGACCGCAACCGCTGCACCATCATACGTTCGAGCATGGGCTTCCCGGACAAAAGTGCCGCCATCAAGCCCGCATGGGATCACCTGGATGCACAGAACCAAGGCGAACAGACTCCTTTTGCCAAACACATTACCGAGAAAAACGTGAAACCGATCGAACCTCAGACAATCGATTTCGACAAGGCCACCAAAATTGTTCCTGTCAGTCAAAAATGCAAACTCTACACATCTCGCAACCCTAAAAACGACCTATTCAGCCTGACCATTGCCTACCACTATGGCTCTTTCGACAACCACAACATCGAACAGGCCACCTCATACCTTGCCAGTATCGGTGCTGGCGACATGACTCTCGAACAATACAATATAGAGATGGAGTGCCTTGGCGGTTCATTCTATATCAGTTCGGGCAACGACTACAGCTATATCAATATCAGCGGTCCGGAGAATAATATAGAGAAGATAGTGGAGTTGGCTATGAAGAAACTGAAAAATCCGCGCCACGACCAGCAGCAGATAGAGAATCTGGTCGAGGCTCTGGAGGCAGGCAAAAAGGCTGCCAAAGACGATGCCGACACATGGACTTCGGCCCTATATGAATATGTCTACTACGGAGACAAGAGCAGCTACATCGACCACGCCACAATCAAAGAAATCAAACGGATGAAAGGCGAAGATTTGCTCGGCCTCATCGACAGCCTCTTTGTGCGCGACGGCTACGCCACATTCGTTGGCAACATGCCGCCCATGTATGTGGTCTCACTGTTGAAGAAAAATGGCCTGGTCAAGGAAGACGTGACCGTTATGCCCCAACGCATTCGCCAGCCTAAGAAGTACGACGAAAACAGGGTGTTCTACTGCTCTAACAAGAAATTCCTGAAGAGCGATATCGACCTGCGTATCGCATCCGACATATTCGACTACGAAATGGACCGTGCGGCCTGTGCAATGTTCAACGAGTACATGGGCGGCGGCATGAACTCGGTCTTCTTCCAGGAGATACGCGAGTTTCGCTCCCTTGGCTACAGCACCTACGGCTACTTCAGTTATGACCGTCTGAACCGCGTGCCGTCGCACTATTATGCTTACCTTGGCACCCAATGCGACAAGACAAACGATGGCATAGCAGCCATGCACGAGTTGATGGTCAAGTTCCCCGAACGCAAGGAAAAGTTCGAGCTCTCGCGCGATTATCTCGTGTCGGTGCGCAACTCCAATTACATCACCTTCCGCGATATTCCCAGCCAAATTCGCTATTGGTCCGAGGTCGAGAATCTGGACCACGACCCGCGTATGGACATCACAAAAGAGATTTCCACGATGGATTATCAGCAGCTTATGGACTTTCACAAGAAGTATGTCGAGGGACGCCCGATGGTTATCACCATCAGCGGCAACACCAAGAAATTCGACAAGAAAGCTCTCTCGGCATTTGGCAAAGTGCAAGAGGTGAAATACAAAAAGATGCTTAAATTCTAAACAGGGATAATCGAAAGAAAAAGGGGCTGTCATTCAGACAGCCCCTTTTTTATTGTATGCGCACATCGCCCAGCAGGCGGTCGAGTCCTCGTATGCCGTCGCGCAACGTGGTGTCGAGCATATGGGCATATATCTGTGTGGTGCGGACGTTGGTGTGCCCGCAGAGCTTTGAGACAGTGAATATGCCCACATCGGCGCTGATGAGCATCGTGGCGAAACTATGGCGCGATACATGGAATGTGAGACGCTTGCCGATGGCCGCGCTCTGCCCCCACTCTCTGAGGGTCAAGCTTATGGTTGAACGGCTCGGCAGATGGAACACCTGTCCGGAAGCTCCATCACCAGCCTGATGAAGTATTGAGCATGCACTCGCGCCGAGCGGCACACGTACTTCATGGCGAGTCTTTTCCTGCACCTTTACGAGTGTGCGTCCCGATGACGAACAGCACAGGTGTTCCCAACGCAGGGTCTCGATGTCGGAAAGACGCAGTCCGGTGCAGCATGCAAAAAGGAATGCCAGTTTGACATCCTGATGCTTGCAGTCGGTCTCCGAAAGCTGTCTGACCTCGTCCGAGGTGAGAAAGGTGCGCGGACTCGCTGGCACATGGGCAATCAGCTTGCGGATAGGCGGTATCGGATTTCGTTCTATGTAATGCCGTTCCACGCATTCCTCCACAATGGCATGCAGTTTGTGCAGATATGTCCGCGCAGTAGATGCTGCCACATGCTCTGCAAGATAGCTTGAGAAATCAATTATGCATCGCTCAGTGATGTCGGCCGTGGTAGGCTCGTGCCCCAGAAAGGTTTCATAGTTTTTCAAAACGGCACGGCTAACATATCGCGAACGGAGTGAATGGCTGTGCTGGTGCATCTCTGCCACATCATGCAGCAAGGCTTCCCTGCCGATGCTGCAACGATTTCTGTTTGTTTCTTTTTTGTTCATTCTTTAGGAATTTTATATGTTTACGCTAAGATAACGTAAATATAAAATTCCCAATGCATCAGCTGTATACGAGCTGCACTATGTCTTGCACAATTTGGCTCCCGGTTTGCGGCGGTGTATAGATGTCGGCTCCCAGCAGCAGGCTTCTGGCTTCGTCGAGTGCGGCAATATCCAGTGCATCCGACGCAATCTGTATGTCGCCTATGATGCCGTTGTCTATTGCCACCTGCACCTCTACCCCGCCCCAGTCGAACTGTGCTGTACGCTGCGCGCTGAAGGTGCGCCATCGGCCATAGCGCCATTCGTCGGACGCAAACTCGTTGTAGAGACGCTGTACGTTGTCGTTCTGTTTCAAGGCGTCGAAATCGAGCGTCTGGAGCGACAACCCGTTGTATTCGGCCAAGAATGCGTCGCGCAGATGTGGCACTATACTCTCTGATGTGATGTCCGCATTGAGTTCGCTCAGGTTGACCACACGGCTTTGCACCGAGCTGACACCGTGTTTCTGCAGTTTGGCCGGTTTGGGTCGCAGGTAGCGCTGCAGGTCGGCCATATTGCCGCGGATGAGCAAGGTGCCGTGATGCAGGTAGTTGTGCTGCCCGCGGCTGAAGGCGTTGCCGCTGAACTTGCGTCCGTTGGCAAGTATGTCGTTTCGTCCGCTCAGCTCGGCCTTGATGCCGAAGTCGGCCACAGCCCGCTGGATGACAGCAAACTGTCGACTTTGGTCGTAGAGCGTTGGCGGCGCAATGAAACTGAAATTGATATTGCCGTCGTCGTGATACACGGCCCCACCGCCAGTGCGTCGCCGCATCAGGTAGCCGCCGTCGGCCTCCAACGCCTCCACATCGCACTCGGTATACGGGTTCTGGTTCTGCCCTATCACCACTGTGCGTCGGTTTCTCCACAGGTAGAGCGTCACCGTGTCGGGTGTTGAAAGCGACATAAGATGGTTTTCAACCGCGATGTTGAGGTACGGGTTGGTCTGGTTGGAAAGGATGTACTGCAGCTGCATGTTTAAAAACGATAGGCCAAAGTGATGTAGTTGAGCGCCTGCAAAAGGTGATAGTTGCGGCGCGAGTAGGAGAACTCAAGCCTCTTGGTGCGCAGGCCTGCACCAAAGGAGAATCCGCTCATGTTGAATGCGTCGGCGCCACGCATCTCTGCGGCGCGGCGGTAGTTGTAGCCCAACCTGGCGAAAAGGTTCTGTCCGAGGTTGAGCTCGACGCCGAATACGGTGTGGCGCATCAGATTGTCAAGCGTGCCTACAAACCACGATTCCTCATTCACCTCACCCGTGAAAGGGTCCACTTCGCTTGTGGGATTCAGCGGGTCGTCGTAGCGAAGGTTCCAACGCTGCAACTCGGTGGCGGCAAAGAAAAGACGGAAGGGTGCGTTGCGCAGCTTGTACGACACCTCGGCCGAAAGCTCCAGCGGAAGCCTTTCGACCGTCTCGTCGAATGTCATGATCTGGGAGCCTATATTGCGGGCCATCACTGTGGCCACAAAGGCTCTGTTGTCGCTCACATAGCTGCCGCACAGGTCGATGGCCAGCGCCAGGGCCGTGTAGCTCTCGTACTGCGACAGCACCGGCTTGAAGTTGGCTCCGATACTGAAGTTGCTGTCTATCCACAGACCCCAACCAATATGTATAGCATAGTCGGCGGCACTGAAGCGGCCAAGATGGTTCTCCTCTTCGTCGTACTCGTCAAATAGGCCGTAGTTGAAGAAGTGAAAACCGAAGCTTACGGTGCCTATCGATTTGAATGTGTGCGCATAGCTGAGCGACCCCATATTGCTGCCGCCGAACATCGGCACAAAGCTCAGCACACCTGTGCCGCCCATGTCGCGGCGCAGCAGCGAGGGGTTGTCGATGCCGACAGTGAGGTCGTCGGTGTAGAGAGCCAGATAGTCCATGCCCAGGCCTGCCGTACGTGCGGTGCTGGTCAGGTCAAGCACCCCGAGGGTGTTCAGTCCTGCCACCTGGGCCTTGGCAGAGTGAAAAACGGAAAGTGGAAAGTGGAAAGCGATGCTGACGCAAATCAGCATCCACACTTTCCACTTTCCACTTCTCCACTTCAAGATCTTAGTGTTTCTTGTTACGCTCGTGGCGCATCAGGTGGCTGGGTTCGAGGGCCATGCGGTCGGTCTCGAGCAGCGAGGCCACACCCTCGTCCACGCGGCGCTTGGTCTCGCAGGCCTCGCAGTGGCAGTCCTCGTGGTACTCGCGCGGCTCGGTGTAGGTGGTGATGACACCCTCGAAGTTGCGCAGGATGACCTTGTCGGGGCTCTGCGAGATGACGTACTGGGGCATGACGGGAGTCTTGCCGCCGCCGCCGGGAGCGTCGACCACGAAGGTGGGCACAGCGTAGCCGCTCGTGTGGCCGCGGAGGTTCTCGATGATTTCGATACCCTTGCTCACCGGGGTACGGAAGTGCTCCAGACCCATGCTCAGGTCGCACTGGTAGATATAGTACGGACGCACACGGTTGCGCACCAGCTCGTGCATCAGTTTCTTCATTACATGGACGCAGTCGTTCACGCCGCGCAGCAGCACCGTCTGGTTGCCCAGGGGGATACCGGCATTGGCCAGGCGGGCCAGGGCCTGCTCAGCCTCGGGGGTGAACTCGTTGGGGTGGTTGAAGTGGGTGTTGAGCCAGATGGGATGGTACTTCTTCAGCATCTCGCACAGCTCGGGGGTGATGCGCTGCGGGCAGACCACAGGGGTGCGGCTGCCGATGCGGACGATCTCCACGTGCGGTATGGCGCGCAGGCGCTGGATGATGTACTCGAGCTTCTTGTCGCTCACCATCAGGGCGTCGCCACCGGAGAGCAGCACGTCGCGCACCTGCGGGGTTTTCTCGATGTAGGCCAGGCACTTCTCAATGCGCTCGCTGGGGCTCTCGTCGTCCTTTTGGCCGGCGAAACGGCGGCGGGTGCAGTGGCGGCAGTACATGGAGCACATGTCGGTGATGAGGAACAGCACGCGGTCCGGATAGCGGTGGGTCAGGCCGGGAGCGGGCGAATCCTCGTCCTCATGCAGCGGGTCGTTGAGGTCGGCGGGGGCGATGTTGCACTCGGCACCCTGCGGGATGGCCTGACGACGGATGGGATCGAACGGGTCGTTGGGGTCGATGAGGCTCAGGTAGTACGGCGTGATGGCCATACGGAACTTGGCCAGTGCCTTCTTGATGCCCTCGGCCTCTTCGGGCTCGAAGGTGAAATACTTGCTCAGCTCTTCGTAGGTCTCGATGCGGTTCTTCACCTGCCATTTCCAATCGTTCCACTCAGCGTCGCTGACGTTGGGGAACAGCTCTTTTCTGCGGTTTACTTTCATGTATTTATTATATTTATTCCTTTTTATATCAATATACTATGTCGTGCCATGGGCACCGATGCCCACACACTTCACGCTGCAAAGATACGAAAAAAAATCCATCTGACAAAATTAAGTTTTCATTCCCGACAGCCTACCGCCGGAAAATTAGGGCGCCCCTCCGTATTTTTCCTCGGGAAAAAGGTGTATCTTTGCAGCGTGAAACCAATCGCAAAAACATCCACAATATGAAACGCACACTTCTGACAATCTGCTTCTTGGCCAGTACGGCCATCGCCTTCGGACAGGCGGGAAACGGCTTCTTTCTCACGCTGCGCGAGGACCTCATCGACTTCAGCATGCCCATCAACAACAACCTCAACCCCACCCGCACCAGCGTCAGCCATATCTTCGGCACCGAGCTGTCGGCCGGCTACCGCCTCGCCCTGGGTGACGAGTGGTCGGTGGGCCTGTCGGCCGGACTGATGCTGCACGACTACAGCTGGACCAACACCTTCGAGAGCCAAGGCGAATCCACCGTCCTCCTCGACAACGGCTCCACCCACACCTCCTCCGTCACCCACAGCGGCCAGACCACCCTCAACCTGCCGCTGCTGCTCAGCGTGCAGTACCACTTCACCGACTGGGCCGAAAACAACCTGTGGGAGGTGGTGCCGCTGCTGTCGGCCCGCGTGGGCTACGTGGTGGGCCTGACCCGCATCCAGAGCAAATACTTCGACGAGTACCATTACGTTGCCGATGCCTATGGGCCTGCCTCCGGTAGCATCGAGACAAGCGACTACACCTTTGACAAACAGGGGTTCCACCTCGCCCTCGGCATCGGCGCCAGCTACCGCCAATTCGACCTGGAGCTGGAGTACGCCATGCAGCCCAACCACTACGTCGGCAGCCAGCACCAGCAGTTCATCGAAGCCGACGGCACCACGAACACCACCACCATCGGCCCCCGGCGCTACGCCTTCGCCGCCGGCGACGGCCTCACCCTGCGACTGACGTTCAATTTTTAGTGGATAGTGGGGAGTGGGTAGTGGGTAGTGGGGAGCACACGGGTCAAATGCTATCCACTACCCACTACACACTATCCACTACCCACTACCCACAATATACAAAACAAGCAATGACAACTCAGGAAAAAGCCATTCTGAACCGCACCGCCCTGCTGGTTGGCAACGCCGCCATGGAACGCATCGCCGAGGCCCGCGTCATCGTCTTCGGCGTGGGCGGCGTGGGCTCCTGGTGCGCCGAAAGCCTGGTGCGCAGCGGCATACGCCATCTGACCATTGTCGACTCCGACCGTGTCTGCATCACCAACGTAAACCGCCAGGCCATGGCCACCACCGGCACCGTGGGCCGCGTGAAGGTCGACGCCCTCCGCGAGCGCCTGCTGGACATCAACCCCCACGCCGACATCAACGCCATACAGGAGATCTTCTCCGCCGACACCGCCGCGAGCTTCCACCTGGAGCAGTACGACTACATCGTCGACGCCATCGACAGCCTCAAGGACAAGATGGACCTCATCATCCTTGCCACCGCCGACAAGCAGGGCCCCAAGTTCTACAGCTCCATGGGTGCCGCCCTGAAGATGGACCCCACAAAGGTGCAGGTCAGCGAGTTCTGGAAGGTCGACGGCTGTCCGCTGGCGGCCACCCTGCGGCGTCGCATGCGCAAACAGAAACGCTTCCCGGGAAAGAAATTCCAATGTGTGTGGGGCCCCGAGGTGCTGCCCAATCTGGGGCAGGCACACACCTGCGGCACCGAGGCCTGCCTCTGCCCCAAGGCGCAGTCGGGCGACGGACGCTCCGACCTGCTGAACCATGAATGGTGCACCTCCAAAGCCCAAATCAACGGCTCCATGTCGCACATCACAGCCATCTTCGGCTTCACCCTTGCAGGACTGATAATACAAGACATTTACCGCCAATAAAAAAGAAGCCTACCCAATCGGTAGGCTTCTTTTTTTTTGCTATTTTCCAGTCTTTTTGCATTCAAGATCCCAACCTGTCCCTGCTCCAGGACTGAAATTGGAACAATGGAAATACAAACTGTCTGCTGCCTGGAAAAAACCATAAAACGCACGGTATTCATTTCCAACCAATGACAACGTCCCGGCAGTATCCACCTTGCACAGCCAACTCTTCGATTCCTCGTTAAGTGTTATGATTACACAACTGTCCTCCAAGGCATCAACACGAAGCGTCCCGTCTGTAAACGATTCCGGACCCGTCCCTCTTGGATTCCATGAATATTTATGGCACGTGTAGCTATAATCGCCCACCCAGGTGTCACGATAGTCCCGACTTTCCTCTTTGCCGCAGGAAACCACCATAGAGCACGCAAGCAACAGCCAAAACAACTTCCCGTTCACCATCGTCATCTGTTTTTTTTACAAAGAACCTGCCGGAAGGTCTCCCCTGCCGGCAGGTTTGGTGTGGTTTCGGGTTAACCGGGTTATCCGGAGATTTCGGAACTTCCGGAATCTCCGGAATTTCCGGGGGGAAATCTTAGGCGTAGAGCTCTTCGAAGATCTTGCGGAGCTTCGGGCACTCGCGGAGTTCCTGCAGGGTGAACTCGGCGTGGCCTTTGGTGTAGCCGTTGCCCATGATCATGTTCACGTCGGCACCGATACCCTCGGCACCGAGGCTGGCCTTGGTGAAGCTGGTGGCCATGCTGAAGAAGTAGACGATACCGTCGTCCTTGGTGCAGAGCACAGCGGTCATCTCCTGGTCGGGCACGTTGACGCAGTTGATGGTGACGTCGGCCATCTTGCCGTTGGTGAGGCGCTCGATGAGCTCATAGACCTGCACGGGGGTCATGCCGGCAGCGCTCTCCACGATGTCGCAGAAGCCGAGGTCTTTGATGCGCTGGGTGCTCTTGGGGCTGTTGGCGATGCCGATGACCTTGCCGGTCACGCCGACGCGCTTCTTGGCCTCGTAGGCGCAGAGCATGCCGCTCTTGCCGCCGGCGCCGAGGATGACGACGGTCTGGCCGTACTGGCACAGCTTGGCGGTCTGGGCGGGGGCACCGGCCACGTCGAGGGCGCTCAGGGCGAGCTTCTCGGGCATGTCGGTCGGGATCTTGGCGTAGATGCCGCTCTCGAAGAGGATGGCCTTACCCTTGATGTCCACCTGGTCCACATCGGGACGGATCTCGAGGATCTCGTCGATGCGCAGCGGGGTCAGCGAGAGGCTGACGAGGGTGGCGATGCGGTCGCCCTCTTTGAGGTCGATCTTGCCCTTCAGGGCGTCGCCGATCTTCTCCACCTTGCCGAGGAGCATGCCGCCCGAACCGGTGCGACGGTTGCGGTGCTTGCCCTGGAGCTCGACGTTGAGGAGCATCTCCTTCTTCACCTCTTCCATGATTTTCTCCTGGCTGGCGCCTTCGCCGGCCTGCTGCTTGGCGTAGTTGTGGATATCGGTGAACGAAGCGCTGTCGATATTCAGGGTCTGAACGTCGATAAGGATCTCGTTATCGTAGATCTCGTCCATGTTGTTGTCGAGCTTGTTTGCGGGCTGAGGGAGAACACCCTTCGGCTCGATGACGCGGTGGGTACCGTACTTGTTGCCTTTTTTCTGCATAATAGGTTTTTTATTTTGTTGATTATTAATTGATTTAATTATATTGTCGCCTATTTGACGACAGACAAAGATACAAAAAAAATCGAATACAGCAAAATTTTTTTTCTTCCTCCCCCGCTGTTCTCACACCATGCAATCGGCAAACCGAGGCATCAAAGGGTTGTTCTTTTATGTTAATTTAAGCTATCAAAGTATGATTTTCGGCTGGTTTTGGTCTGTACCGGTAGTGCATATCAACGATACTTCAACGATATAT
>JAZNSV010000046.1:0-9983 GCA_045591485.1 Bacteroidales bacterium
CTTACAGCTCACAGCTTAAAGCTATTTATTAAGTGATTGACTTTTTTTTGCCGGTCGGCATACTAAAACCACGCCGGGTTGCGTTAACCATAATTAGTTGATAAGTTGACAGGTTGATAAATTCTGAATTTCGAATTTCGAATTTCAATATTGCCCTGAATTGTTAATGACAGAAAATAAAAATAAACGACAGATTATGAAGATACATATCGTACAGCACGACGTGCTCACGCGACGCACCGACGAGAACCTGGAGTGGATCAAGGCCGAACTTGCGGCCTCCGGCGACGCGCTGCTGACCGTCTTCCCGGCATGCACGCTCTGCGGCGCACCTCTCTTCGCCGCCGCCGCCTACACCGACCTGCAGAAGCGCGCGCAGGCGGCCCTGCAGGAGCTGATTGAGCTGAGCGGGCACCGCGCCTTCCTCGTGGGCATGCCGCTGCAGATTCAGGACAAAGGGCTCTGCAACGCCATCGTCTTTGTGCAGAACTGCGCCATCCGCGGGGTGGTGACCAAGAAGTACCTGGCCCCCGACGAGCAGAAGTATTTTGTGAGGGGCGAGGGCGTGCAGGTGATCGACTTCCACGACCAGCGCATCGCCATAGGCTTCTACGAGGACCTGAAGGAGCTGAGCAAGGGCCATATCGACCAGCCCGACATGGTGGTCTGCTGCGGATGCAATGTGTTCGACTACCAGAAGCCGTACCGCACGCGCTACCGCATGACGAAGATTGTGGAGACGCTGGGGGCGAGCCTGGTGTATGCAAACCGCACGGGCGGCGAGGGCCCGTACCTCTATGCCGGCGGGAGCCTGGCGATGAATGCGGCGGGCGGGGTGCTCTGCCAGCTGCCGTACTTCGAGCAGGCCTGCCAGACGGTGGACATGCAGCTGATAGACCCTCTGGCCGACGACGAGAAGCCGGAGGCCGTGGAGCTGGTGTACAAGGCGCTGGTGTGCGGCTTGAGGGATTATTTCGGCAAGAACGGGTTGCGCAGGGCGGTGCTGGGCCTGAGCGGCGGCATCGATTCGGCGCTGGTGGCCACGCTGGCGGTCGACGCGCTGGGCGCCGAGAATGTGCACGGCCTGCTGATGCCGAGCCAGTATTCGACCGACCACTCGGTGCGCGACGCCGAGGAGCTGGCCCGCAACCTGGGCATGAGCTACGACATTGTGCCCATAGCGCCGGTGTTCGGGCAGATGAAGGCGGCCCTGAAACCGGTGTTCGGCGACCGCGCCGAGGATGTGACCGAAGAGAACCTGCAGGCGCGCATCCGCGGCACGCTGGTGATGAGCTATGCCAACAAGTTCGGCGCGCTGGCGCTGAACACGACGAACCGGAGCGAGGCGGCCATGGGCTACGGCACGCTCTACGGCGACAGCTGCGGGAGCCTGGCGGTGATTGCCGACCTGTACAAGACCGAGGTCTACCAGCTGAGCGAGTGGATTAATCGCGACGGCATACGCATACCGCAGAACACGATAGACAAGGCGCCGAGCGCCGAGCTGCGCCCGGGTCAGAAAGACAGCGACTCGCTGCCCGACTACGGCGTGCTGGACGCGATACTGGGCCTCTACCTGGACGAGCAGATGTGCGAAGACGAGATTGTGGAGGAGGGCTACGACCGCGCGGTGGTGGCCGACGTGATACGCAAGGTGGGCCGCAACGAATGGAAGCGGCTGCAGTTTGCGCCGCAGCTGAAGGTGAGCCCCGTGAGCTTCGGCCTCGACCGCCGCTGGCCGATTTCGTGAAGGTTATGGGTGAACTCCTTGAACTTCTCAAAAGTAGACAGTAGGCAGTAGTTAAGTAGACAGTAGTCAAGTAGTTAAGTAGACAGTAGTCAAGTAGTCAACTTTCCACTTTCCCCTTCCCACTTTCCACTTTCCCCTTCCCGTTGTCTTGAACTCCACAAAAAAGTCGAAAAGTCGAAAAACGGAAAGTGGAAAGTGGAAAACGGAAAGTGGAAAACGGAAAGTGGAAAGTTGGCTGACGCAATCAAGCAATCAAGCAATCAAGCAATCAAGCAATCACTGACGCGCCCGCCACTAACGCAATCAAGCAATCACTGACGCGCCCGCCACTAACGCAATCAAGCAATCAAGCAATCAAGCAATCACTGACGCGCCCGCCACTAACGCAATCAAGCAATCAAGCAATCAAGCAATCACTGACGCGCCCGTCACTCAGCAACTCAGCCACTTAGCCACTCAGTCACTCAGTCACTCAAGCAATCAAACAATCAAGCAATCAAACAATCAAGCAATGACACAAGCGGAGCTTGCGAAGCGATATGTCAACCAGACTGGCGTGTCTGTGTTTCTGACTGGCAAGGCCGGCACGGGCAAGACGACGTTTCTGAAGGATGTGGACGCGCACTGCGCGAAGCGCCACGTGGTGGTGGCGCCGACGGGCGTGGCGGCTGTGAATGCCGGCGGGGTGACGATACACAGCTTCTTCCAGCTGCCGTTCGAGCCGTACCTGCCCGACGTGAAGGAACTGGTGACGGAGTACCAGATGGCCGACCGCTACAAGTCGCTGAACAAGAACAAGACGAATATCATACGGACGCTGGAGCTGCTGATTATCGACGAGATATCGATGGTGAGGGCCGACCTGCTGGACGCGATAGACATGACACTGAGGCGTGTGCGGCGGAGCAGCCGTCCGTTTGGCGGCGTGCAGCTGCTGATGATAGGCGATGTGCACCAGCTGCCGCCGGTGGTGACGGAGCGCGAGAGGCCGTTCATGGAGCGGGTCTATCCGTCGCCGTTCTTTTTCCACAGCAAGGCGCTGCAGCAGGTGCCATACGTGACGATTGAGCTGACGAGGGTCTACCGCCAGCAGGACGAGGCCTTTGTGGAGCTGCTGAACCGTGTGCGGGAGAACCGCATTGACGGTGAAACGCTCGGCAAGCTCAATTCGAGAGTGGAACGAGTGGAAAGTGGAAAGTGTAAAGTGGAAAGCGGAAAGTGGAAAGTGGAAAGTGGAAAGTTGGCTGACGCGCCCGCCACTAACGCAATCAAGCAATCAAGCAATCAAGCAATCACTGACGCGCCCGCCACTAACGCAATCAAGCAATCAAGCAATCAAGCAATCACCGACGCGCCCGCCACTAACGCAATCAAGCAATCAAGCAATCAAGCAATCACCGACGCGCCCGCCACTAACGCAATCAAGCAATCAAGCAATCAAGCAATCACCGACGCGCCCGCCACTAACGCAATAACGCAATCACACAATAACGCAATCACACCGATAACCCTGACGACGCACAACCGGCAGGCGGACGCGATAAATGCCGGCCACATGCAGGCCCTCGGCGGCGAAAGCCGCGTGCTGGAGGCCGTGGTGACGGGCAATTACCCGGAAAGCGCTTTCCCGGCAGAAAGGGTGCTCGAGGTGAAGGCTGGCGAAAGGGTGATGTTTCTGAAAAACGACAGCTCGGGCGGACGCCGCTACTACAACGGCAAGCTGGGTACGGTGGCCGGGTTCGGCGAAGACCCCGACGAGGGGGTGATGGTGGAGGTGGACTGCGACGACGGCGAGAGCGTGAGCGTGGGGCGCGAGGTGTGGGAGAATATGAAATACACGCTGGATGCGAAGAGCAACGAGATAAAGCAGGAGGTGGACGGCACCTTCCGCCAGTATCCGCTGCGCGCGGCGTGGGCGGTGACGATACACAAGGCGCAGGGTCTGACGTTCGACCGGGTGCGGGTGAATGCGGCGGATGCTTTTGCCTTCGGACAGGTCTATGTGGCGCTGAGCCGCTGCCGGAGTCTCGAGGGGCTCACACTGACGACGCCGCTGTCGGCGGGAGTGGCTTTCGGCGACAGGGATGTGGAACACTTCGTGGGCAGCCAGCCTACGTTCGACCAGGCCGCCGACGCGGTGGACGGAGCCGAGAGGCAGTACTACTACGAGCAGCTGGCCGACCTCTTCGGCGCCGACGCGCTGCTGACTGATATGGAACGCCTTGAGTCGGCCTACGGGCGGCTGAAGAATATCTTTCCGCAGAATGTGGAGGCTATGGGTCGCCTGCGGCAGAATGTGGCGGAGCTGGCCTCGGTGGGCGAGCGCTTCAAGGGCCAGCTGATGCGTATGCAGCCAGAAGAGCATGCCGACCGAGTGGCCAAGGGCGCCGCCTACTATGCAGGGCAGCTTTCGGCGCTGAAGGCCGCCCTGGGTGCATTGCTCGACGTGGAGGTGGACAACAAGGAGAACGACGCACGCATCAAGGAGGCGGGCGCCGCCGTGATGGAAAGGGTGGGGGTGAAGCTGGCATGCATGAAGGCCGTGGAAGAGAAGGGTTTCGACGTGGTGGCGGTGCAGAAAGCCAAGACGGACTTTATGCTTGGCAACAAGTCGAAAAGTCGAAAAGTTGAAAAGTCGAAAAGTGGAAAGTGGAAAGTGGAAAGTGGAAAGTGGAAAGTGGAAAGTCGGCTGACGCGTCAGCCACTAACGCAATCAAGCAATCAAGCAATCAAGCAATCACCGACGCGCCAGCCACTAACGCAATCAAGCAATCAAGCAATCAAGCAATCATCGACGCGCCAGCCACTCAGCGACTCAGCGACTCAGCCACTCAGCGACTCAGCCACTCACTCGCGCAAGCCGACGGTGGCCGAGCAGAAGGCGCCGCTGGTGCAGATGCTGACCCAGTGGCGGCGCGCGAAGGCCGAAGACCAGGATATTCCACACTTCCATATTCTGCAGCAGAAAACGCTGATGGCCATTGTGAACACCCTGCCGCGCACGATGGACGAGCTGCTTGCTGTGCCGGGCATAGGTCGCATCAAAGCCGAACTCTATGGCAAAGAGATTCTTGCAATAGTGGAAGATTATTTTTCGTCGTTTGCACAATAATATATTCGCGTGTGCGTTATCTGAATAAAAAAAGACAGCGCATTATGAAACGAGTGCTTATATTGTCGGCCATGCTGCTTGTGCTGGTGCCCATAAGGGCGCAGATGCAGGCTTTGTTTGGATATTCGACATTCTACCTCCCGCAGCAGGATATGCCCTACGTGGAGACCTACCTGCAGATAGATGCATGGACGGTGGGCTTTGTGCAGCAGCCTTCGGGCGTGTACAAGGCCACGGTCGAGGTGACCCTTGTGGCCCGCCAGCAAGACTCGGTGGTGTATGTGAAGAAATACGACCTGGGCAGCCCGACGGTGGGCAGCTTGGACGAGTTGGATTTCAGTTTCATAGACATGCAGCGTTTTTCGTTGCCCAACGGCATTTATGAGATAGAGCTGTCGCTGCGCGACAAGTCGACCGATGCCCAGGCGGCCAGCGTGAGCGAGAAGGTCCTCATCAGCTACGACCAGGAGCATCCCGTGATGTCGAGTGTGCAGCCTATGGCCGAGGCCAGACCCACACAGGGCGAGGGCTCGGTGTTCTCGCGCGGCGGCTACGACATGGAACCCTACGTCGGCGACTTCTACCCGCAGGATATCAACCAGATAAACTTCTACTACGAGATATATAACATCGACAAAGAGACAGGCCGCAAGCCGTTTTTGGTTATGGCCAGCGTAGAGCAGCTTGAGACCGGCGCCCGTTTCGAAGGCGTACAGACCATGAGCCGCAAGAACAGTGCCCAGCTGGTGCCCGTCTACGGCAGCCTCGACATCAGCCAGCTGCCTTCGGGCAACTACAATCTCGTGGTGGAACTGCGCAACCGCGACAATCAGACGATGCTCTACAAGAAGGTGCCTTTCTATCGTTCCAATCCCGGCGTCAAAGGCAAGGACATCAGCGATTTTGCCCTCACCTTCATGGGTAAATACACCGACGAAAACCAGCTGAACACCTATCTCGATGCCCTCTACCCGGTGGCGTCGGAGGCCGAGAAACGTGTGTGCCGCGACCTCATCAAGCGTCCGGCATTGGAGGAGAAGCAGGCCTTCATGTACCGCTTCTGGACCGAGCGCAACGCCATAGCCCCAGAGGCCGAATGGCTCAAATACAAAGAGCGCATCGACTATGTGCAGGAGCATTTCAGCTATCCCAAGACGCCCGGCATACACACCGACCTGGGGCGCGTGTACCTGCAATATGGTGCACCCGATTTCATACGCGACGAGAAAAACTATGTCTCGGCCAACCGTATCGGTCGCGACGGCGTCAAATCGGAAACCCTCATCAGCCGCGAAGGCGGCGGACACAACGGCAGCACCGATCCCGGCCTTTCGCAGGGCCATGTCTACTACAAACCCTACCAGCTCTGGCGCTACAACACCCTGCCGGGCGACAATCCCAACCGTGTGTTCATCTTCTGGGACCAGCACCGCTCCGGCTACTACCGGCTGCTCAACAGCAACGCCAAAGGCGAGGTGCAGGAAGCAGGCTGGGAGCGCCGGCTCTGTGGCGGACAGCTTCAGGAAGGCGTTGTCGGCGAAGTGGGTGAACAGTTCGAGCGCGGATATTGATGTACGTCGTTTCGGACATAATATATTTCATCGTCTATCGGCTGGTGGGCTACCGTCGGCGGGTGGTGCGCGACAACCTTGCGTCGTGTTTCCCCGACAAAGACATCCACTGGCTGCGCGACATCGAGAAGAAGTTCTATCGCTACCTGGCCGATATCGCAGTTGAATTTGTGTATAACCTCTTTGCATCGCCGAAGAGCATCAAGAGCCGCTACAAAATTGTCAACCGCCAACTCGTAGACCGCTATTTCGAACGCGGGCAGACGGTTATACTTATGTCGGCCCACTATGGCAACTGGGAGTATATGGTTTCCTCTCTCGGTATGCAGTTTCTCCATCATGGCATAGGTGTGGGCAAGCCGCTCGACGACAAGAGTGTAGCCTCGTTCATCACGCGGCGCCGCACCCGCTTCGGCACCCAGGTGGTCGACCAGACCGACGTGCGTCGGCATGTGGCCTTCTTCGACCGCTACCATGTGCCGTGTGTGCTCATGATGCTCAGCGACCAGAGCCCCAGCAACCCCCACAAAAGCTACTGGACACAATTCCTCGGCCGCGACACGGCATTCCTCTATGGCGCCGAATATTTTGCACGCAAATATAACTACCCTGTCTTGTATTACCACGTCAGCCGCACCAGTCGCGGACACTACGAGCTGACGTTCTCCACTCTTTGCGAGCATCCGCTGCAGGTGCCGCAGTATTCTATCGTCGAACAATATGTTCGCACGCTGGAACAGCACATCGTGGAGCAGCCCGAATACTGGCTGTGGAGCCATCGTCGGTGGAAACTCACCCACGAGGGCCGCATACTCAAGGACGGCACAATAAAGATAATCAAACCATGAACCGCACAGCAATAGTCATACTCAATTGGAACGGCGTTGGCATGCTCGAACGCTTTATGCCCTCGGTGATTGAACACACAGCGGGCGACGTCATTGTGACCGACAATGGCTCCACCGATGCCAGCGTGGCATTCATGCAGGAGCACTACCCTCAGGTACGCCTCATATTGCTCGACAAAAACTACGGCTTTGCCGATGGCTACAACCGTGCACTTGACACTCTGAAAGATGAGGGATACGACTATTATGTTCTGCTAAATAGCGATGTCGAATGCACACCGCACTGGGTTGAGCCTGTGGTGGCTATGATGGATGCCCAGCCCGACCTGGCTGTTGTGCAGCCCAAGTTGCTCATGTTCGACCAGCGCGACACCTTCGAGTATGCCGGCGGCGCAGGCGGATTTATCGACAGCTACGGCTACCCCTTCTGTCGCGGACGCCTCTTCGGCACCCTCGAACAGGACCACGGCCAGTACGACGACCCTTGCGACATATTCTGGGCCACCGGCGCGGCAATGTTCGTACGGGCCTCGGTGTGGCACCGGCTTGGCGGTCTCGACGGCGATTTCTTTGCGCACATGGAAGAGATTGACTTCTGTTGGCGTGTCCATAACGCAGGGTTCCGAGTCGGCTATTGCCCGCAGTCGAGACTCTACCACGTGGGCGGCGGCACCCTGCCCAAAAGCAACCCCTTCAAGACGCAGCTCAACTTCCGCAACAATCTTTCGATGCTGTACAAGAACCTGCCTGCCGACCGCTTGCGCCGCGTGCTGTTTCTCCGTATGCTGCTCGACGGTGTGGCGGCACTTAAATTCTTGTTTGAAGGCCATAAAGGGGAGTATCAGGCCGTCATCAAGGCACACAAGGAGTACCGCGCATGGAAACCCGCGCTCCGTGCCAAGCGCGAGGCTATAAAGCCGAAGCAGGTGCCCTGTGTCTACAGCGGTCACCTGCTCCTTGATTATTACCTTCGTGGCCGAAAGCGCTTTTCCGACCTCAAAGGCACGTTCTCTGTCTGATATTATTTTCCTTTGACGTTCTTGTACTCCTCGTTCAGACCGTTGACGATCTCGTCGGTGATATCCATAGCCGGGTTGAGGTAGAGGGTGGGGGAGTTTTCGAATGTTTTGCGCAGTATGATGTCGAACTGCTGGTTGGCGGCGTTGTATTCGCGCACGAAGGCGAAGATGGCGTTGAGCAGCTTGGTGTTCTCCGACATCTGGCGTTCCATTATCTTGGCGGTCAGCTCTTGTTCGAGGGTGGCCAGCTTCTCGGAGCGCTGCTTGAGTTCGGCTTCTTTCTGCTGTTGCTGGGTGAGGGTCATGCTGGCACCGTTCTGCAGGTAGTTCTGGTAGTCGGCCTGGAACTGCTCTACTTGTTTGCGTCCATAGGATTCCTGCTGGTCTTTGTAGGCCAGGAGTTCTTTCTCCATGTCGATGGCATATTGGTATTTTGCCAGCAGTGTGTCGGTATTGACGTAGGCCACTGTGAGACCGCCTTCTTTCTGCAGCGGGGCGGTGGCTTCGGTGTTGACCTTGCTTTTGGGGACCGAGGTGAAATGCAGGATGTAGATGCCGATGAGGCCGAGCAGCAGCACGGCGTTGCAGGCGATGAGGATTTTGTTGGTCTTGTTTTCCATTTTTTTTAATTAACTTTGATTGTTTCTATTGCTTTTTGCACACGGCGGACAGTCTCGTTTTTGCCGAGCATCATGACGAGGGTCAGCATGTCGGGTCCGACGGCGCGGCCCACCACAGCGATGCGCAGCGAGTTCATCACCTTGCCCATGTTCAGGCCGTTGCCTTTGATATAGTCTTCGAGCAGCGCTTTGTGTATGGCGTCGTATTCGAAGGGCTCTGTGTTAAGAATGTCGATGACCTTCTGCATGTGTATGTGCATGTCGGGGGTCCAGCGCTTGGCCACGTCTTTGGCGTCGTATTCGGTCGGCGCCACGAAGAAGTAGCAGCAGGTGTCCCACAGCTCGCTGGGGAAGGTGATGCGCTCTTTCATCATGCCGGCCACCTTTGCCACATAGTCGTGTGCAGCCTCGACGCCGTGTTCTTTCAGTTGCTTTTCGAGGTATGAGGCCACCTCTTCGTCGCTCAACTGCTGGAAGTATTCGTGCTGGAACCACTTGGCCTTGTCGAGGTTGAACTTGGCGCCGTTCTTGCTGATATGCTCGATGTTGAACAGCTTGATGAGCTCGTCCATACTCATCATTTCCTGTTCGGTGCCCGGGTTCCAACCCATGAGGGCCAGCATGTTGACCACGGCCTGCGGCAGGTAGCCCTGTTCGCGGTAGCCGCTGCTGACCTCGCCGCTCTTCGGGTCGTGCCATTCGAGGGGGAACACGGGGAAGCCCAGACGGTCGCCGTCGCGTTTGCTCAGCTTGCCGTTGCCCTCGGGCTTGAGCAGCAGGGGCAGGTGGGCAAAGGTGGGCATGGTGTCTTCCCAACCGAAAGCTTGATAGAGCAACACGTGGAGCGGTGCTGAGGGTAGCCACTTCTCGCCACGGATGACGTGTGACACCTCCATGAGGTGGTCATCCACGATGTTGGCCAAGTGGTATGTGGGCAGTTCATCTGCACTCTTGTAGAGCACCTTATCGTCGAGCACCGAAGAGTTGATCACTACCTCGCCACGGATGACGTGTGACACCTCCATGAGGTGGTCATCCACGATGTTGGCCAAGTGGTATGTGG
>JAZNSV010000047.1:0-41976 GCA_045591485.1 Bacteroidales bacterium
TTCTGTCTCAGACGATTACATACTATATGTGCAAACCGAACTGAATCTCCGTCCAAGAAAACTTTTGAACTTTTCCTCCCCAAAACAAATCTTTTTGCTATCTTTGCACAACTGTGTTGCACTTGATAGTTGAATCTACGGATTTGGCCAAAGTATGGTATGATGCAATATTTTTGACAACTCCACGTTATCTTAGAAATAATATAACCTTTACTATGAAGATTGATTCAAATAAAAAGGTGCGCAAGGTTGCTGGCGAAAATATCATCATAATGAGCGATGGTGGAGCCGCCGATATGACTCGTGTCGTGGCCCTCAACGAGAGTGCGCTGGAACTTTACAATGCTTTGAAAGATTGCGATTTTGAGCTTGACGACGCGGTAAGAGTATTGACCGAAACCTACGAGGTTGATTCCGCGACTGCCCGCCGTGATGCCGAAGAGTGGATTGCTTCGATGAAACAAAACAATATACTGATTCCATGAATCTGGAACTTGGTGGCAAACGGATAGCTATTGTCGGCAAGGGCGGTGTAGATATGCTGCAACGCATACCAGGATTTTCGCTCTTTGAGACGGGAGAGGGGATTGCAGACGTGCGGGTGGAGCTGGATAGTGAAATTGAACCAACAGATGCGCGCTGGCTTCACAGTTTCGACATTGTCGATGGCCAGATGGTGTGCCGTTTTGGTCGGCTGGCAGATGGACGCTATCTTTATCGTTTTGGCGACGAAAGTATTCTGCTCTGTCCGGCACCTGGCAACGAGCTGGAAGAACCTTATCGTATCTCTACTGTGCGCATTCCTGCAGTGTTGCGTTTCGCTGTGTGGGTCGTGGTCTCTATGGCTGGGGCGCGTTTAGGAATGCTTCCTGTGCATTCTTCGGTTGTCGTATGCAATGGACATGCGGTGATGTGTCTTGGCGAGAGCGGCACAGGCAAGAGTACCCATACGCGTTTATGGTTGCAGTATATAGAAGGTAGCCACCTGTTGAATGATGACAGCCCTCTGTTGGTATGCGAAGCCGACGGATGGTATGTATACGGCTCGCCGTGGAGTGGCAAGACGCCATGTTTTCGTCGCGAACGATGGCCATTGGCCGCGCTGCTCCGTCTCGAACAAAAACCAGAGAATCACATTCTCCGCTTGGGTGTGATAGAGAGTTTTGCTGCGCTTCAGCCCTCATGCCCGCCATGTTTGATGATGGATGAGCCACTTCAGGATGCATTGGTAGATTATGTTGGTGGTGCTATCGGCAATGTGCCTGTATATCGGTTGGGATGCTTGCCAAACGAAGCTGCGGCGCGCCTGAGCCACGACACTATTTTCATGCAATGAATGTAGATAATGAGATATTTTTTGCCTTGGTGGGCGACCAATTGTCCAATGGTCAGTCGGTACGCATTGTACTTCGTGGCACAAGTATGCTACCCACCCTGCGCGATGGCGATATGTTGACGTTGTCGCCGGTAGTCGGTTCTCCTTCTGTTGGCGATGTTGTGCTGTTCCGCTGTGGTAATACACATTTGTTGCACAGGGTTATATCACGAAATGGGGAGCGGTTGACTATGCAGGGCGACAACTGCTACAGTACTGAGAGTTGCATGGTGAGTGATGTTGTCGGTCGTTTGTTAAGCGTCGACCGGTTAGGCGATGTTGATGGCAAGGCATGGCAGAATGCAAGCCGTCGTGGTTTGCGTCGCAAATACCTGCGCAACCTGTCTATCCGATGGCTGGGCCGACATGGTCGGCGACGCCTGAGACCATGGTACTTTGCTGTTTTGGCATTCCTCATGTGGGCTCCTCTTAACGATGTCGGCATCCCACTCAACAACTATATATTGGGTCTTCGGGCCGACCACTTGATACATGCATCTGTCTTCCTGCCATGTACGCTATTCTTGATGGATCTTTTCGGTCGGCAGCGATGGCTTGTATGGCTTGTCGCTGTTGGCATTGGTCTGCTGACCGAATGGGTACAATATCTGCTGCCCTATCGTGGTTTTGACATCAACGATATGGTGGCCAATGTGATTGGAGTGTCGCTTGGCTGGGCGGTTATTCTTTTCGTCCGGCAAGCAATCCGCAGGCAGCGTCGATATCCTGACCGCGCGAAGCGCGGAGGGTGCAGATGACACCGTGCCGGTTGAGGTAATTCTGAAAACTTTCTATTGTATTTGGCGTCGATGTGCTGAATGGAGCCTCTGGAGACTCGTGGAAACGTATTAGGTTCACGCGACAGTCGAGTCCCCGCAGTGTGTCTACGAGTTTTTGTGCATGCGTCAGGTCGTCGTTCAGCCCGCGAAACATTGTGTATTCAAACGAAAGGCGTCGTTGGCTGCTCCAGTCATACTTGCGGAGCAGGGCCAAAACATCGTTCAGCGGGAAAGCTTTCTGTACTGGCATAATCTGCAGGCGTTCTTGTGGCACAGGGTTGTGCAGGCTTACAGCCAGATGGCACTGACTCTCATCGAGGAAACGTTTCAGGCCGGGTATTATGCCAACTGTGCTTACGGTGATGCGCTTGGGGCTCCATCCAAGCCCCCACGGCGCAGTGAGCACTTGGGTGGCGGCCAGTATGGCATCCAGGTTGTCCATCGGTTCGCCCATGCCCATAAAGACAACGTTGGTCAGGTTATCGAATTCGGGTATCGAGAAGATTTGGTTGAGTATGTCTCCGGCGCTGAGGTTCCCGTGGAAACCTTGTTGCCCTGTTACGCAGAAGCGGCATCCCATCTTGCATCCCACCTGGCAGCTGACGCAGAGTGTGGCTCTGTCGTCGTCGGGGATATATACTGTCTCTATGTGATTCTGGGTGGGTTGAGTTGTTTGAGCGTTCGGTGTATTCCGAGTGTTTTGTGAACTTTGAGAGACTTCAAACAGATACTTTTTTGTGCCGTCGCGGCTCACCTGGCAGCGCACAGGCGACTCGCGGCCGATGCAGGCAATCTCGCTCAGTCGGGCGCGTTGCGCCAGAGAGAGGTTGGTCATAAGATCTATACTCTCGACGCGTTTCTTGTAGAGCCAGTCGCAGAGCTGCTTGGCTGTGAAGCGTGGGAAACCCTCGTTGGCGCAGAGCTCCTGCAGCTGCGTCAGCGTCATACCCAAAAGGTTTATCTTTTCATTTCCCATATTTGCTAATAGCTTAAAAGTCCCATTCGTAGCCTTCTTCGGATTGGATTTCCTGCTGGAACTTGGCGCAGTCGAACTCGACTGGTTCCGATGGACGGTCGAAGTCGCCGCGGTAGAAATTCAGCTTCGAGTCTTTGTATATCTTCTCCATGAAGAGTCCGAAGATAGGCAGGGCCATGGCGGCGCCTTGGCCGTATGTCATGTTGCGGAAGTGGATGGAGCGCAACTCGCCGCCTGTCCATACGGCGGTTGCCAGACGCGGGGTGATGCCCACAAACCAGCAGTCTGAGTTGTTCTGTGTGGTGCCTGTCTTGCCCGCTATGGCGGTGGAGTATTTATTCAGGTGGTATTTGTAGTTCAGGCGCACGCCGGTTCCGCTCTGCACCACACCCTTCATCAACTCTATCATCATGTAAGCCGTCATTTCGTCGAGGGCTTCGCTTCGCTGCGGCTTGAAGCGTTCGAGCACCATGCCTTTGTTGTCTTCGATACGGCTTACAAAGATGGGCTCTACGTATTCGCCTTTGTTGGCGAATGTGGCCATGGCACCGGCCATTTCGTAGACGGTAATCTCGGGTGTGCCTACGGCTATGGCTGGCACAGCGTCGATAGGACTGCGAACGCCCATCTTGCGGGCTATGTTTATAACTTGGTCTGGCGAACCTTGCTTCATCAAGTAGGCAGAAACCCAGTTAACAGAGTGCGCCAGAGCCCATTTCAGGGTCACCATCTCGTCTTCGCGTTCGTGAGTGCTGTTTTTGGGGCACCAGTCGGGCTTGCCCCACACCTCGAAGCATACCTGCGAGTTTGGCACTTCTGTGCATGGCGACATGCCGAGGTCCTGCAGGGCCATGGTGTACACAAATGGCTTGAATGTGGAACCCACCTGGCGATGGCTCTGTACGTTGTCGTATTTGAAGTAGCGGTAGTTGATACCGCCGACATAAGCTTTCACGTATCCGGTGCCAGGTTCCACCGCCATGAGTCCTGCATTGAGAAAGCGCTTGAAGTATATAAGCGAATCCCATGGTGTCATGACCGTGTCTATGTTGCCTTTCCAGCTGAAGACACGCATCTTGACTTTCTCGTTGAAGGCGGCGCGTATTTCCTTTTGGCTCATACCTTCGGCCTTTAGATGGCGGTAGCGGTCGCTGTTCTTCATTGCCTGGGTGAGGAACTTCTCCTGCTGTTCTTTGCTGATGTCGCAGAAGGGGTTGCCTTTGCGTTTCTTCAGCTCGCGGTCGAAAGCTGGCTGTATCTCTTTGCTGAAGTGCTCGCGCACGGCTTGTTCGGCGTAGCGTTGCATTCGGCTGTCTATGGTGGTGTATATCTTCAGTCCGTCGCGGTGCACGTCGTAGTGGTCGCCGTTGGGCTTGCGATGGTGGCTGCACCAGTCTTTCATGTAGCTGCGCAGGTACTCACGCAGGTAGGTGGCCAAACCGTCATTGTGGCTCTGCGGCGTGTAGTGGCTCATGTCGATGGGCCGTTCTTTGTATTGCTCGTAGTCCTCGTCGCTGAGGTATTCGTAGCGCTTCATCTGGGCCAAAACGGTATTTCGGCGCTCTACGGCGTTGTCTGGATGCAGTATGGGGCTGTAGGTGGTAGGGGCTTTGAGCAGGCCTACAAGCAGGGCGGCTTCGTCTATGTCGAGCTCGGCAGGGCTTTTGTCGAAGAATGTTTTTGCGGCTGTCTTGATGCCGAAGGCATTGCTGCCGAAGTCGACTGTGTTAAAGTACATGGCCAGAATCTCCTGTTTCGAGTAGTTGTGCTCCAGTTTGACAGCCACTACCCACTCTTTGAACTTGACAAACACCACGCCGAGTTTGCTCTGATGGCCGCGGGGGAAAAGGTTCTTTGCCAGTTGTTGGGTGATGGTCGAACCACCGCCCGACGACCCTTGTCGTCCTATTACGGTTTTGAAAAGCACTCGGAAAAGGCTCCGTGGGTCGATGCCGCTGTGTTTGTAGAAGCGCACATCTTCGGTGGCTATGAGGGCGTTGATGAGGTTGGGCGATATCTGGTCGTATGTGACGTTGCTGCGGTTCTCCACTCCGATAAAACCGAGCACTTCGCCGTCGTCGGAAAGCACTTCCGATGCCTGCAGGCTGCGGGGGTTCTCCAATTCTTCAAACGAGGGCATAAAACCAAGCCATCCCATCGAGAGGAATGTGAAGAAGAGAAATATGAACACCCATAGACCCCCGAATATCCACCAGAGGGTTTTTATGTATTTTGGTTTTTCTTTGCTTTTTTTAGCCATATCTTGTTATTTGCTTTTGACGTATTCCAGACGCAGTCCTATGTCGTGCAGTCCGCAAACGGCGCTGTCGCGCATGCCGTTGGTGATGGCGAAATGGTAGTTGCCGGCCATGGGGAAGCGGAATGTGCCGCGGCGCAGGCGGAAGCGTGTGTCCACGTAGCGTCCGGTGTGTTTTCCGAGCCAGCGCCCGTCGGCATCGGCAAGTTGGCACTCCAGCGTGTCGTGGGCCACCGACCCGTCGGGGAAGGTGGTGCCTATAAAGAGGAACGTGTTGCTATATGGATAGCTGATGCTGTTGCGCACCTCTATCAGGCAGTTGTACATGCGCGCAGTGTCGTCAATCTGCACGTCGAAGCTCACGGTGTCCGATGGCAGCCATCCATGCTCGTCTACTGGGCGGCTCTGGTCGTAGTAGGCATTGCCGCCGCATGCAGTTAAGATGAAAAACGAAAGGAGCGAAACGAAAAGCATGCTCGTTGCGCGGAATGCTTTCGTTTTTCTTTCTCCGGCTTTCAGTTCCGATAGCTCTTTTCCCATATCGCCTCTTTTCTTCATTGTTGGTTTCTGCGGTCGCGGTTGTTGCCGCTGCTGCGGCGCTGGTTGTCGTGGTTGTCTCCGTCGCGTCGCGGCCTGTTGTTGCGTTGCTGCTGCTGACGGTCTGAGTGCTCGCCTTTGTCGGTGCGCTCTTGGTGGTTGTTGCGGTTCTGCTGCTGTCGGTCGCCGCGTTCGCCTCGGTTGCCTCGTTCGCGGTTGTTGCGCTCTCCACGCTCTCCACGCTCTCCGCGGTTGCGGTCGTTGTGGTCGCGGTTGTTGCGTCTCCGTTCCCCGTTCTCCGGGCCGTGCTCGTCCTGTCCCACCACGCCGTTGCCGCCTTCGGCCAGTCGGCGTATCTCGCGCTCCACCTCTTCGTCGGTACTCTCCGAGGCCAATGCCGAGGTCGACATCAGTTCCACCTGATAATCTTCCATCTTTTCGGGATACTGCTGCTGGCGGTTCATCTCTATAATCTGCTTCACGTCTTCGGCTTTGAGGGCTATGAGGTCGTTCTCGCCTTCGTAGGCATACCACATAATGCCGCGCAGCACATCGGTTTTCTTGTACAGGGCCAGCCCCTTTTGGAAGCGTATGGCCTGTCCGGCAGGCGGAAACTTCTTCAGCGCATCGGCATATACTTCGTATTCGAAGTTGAGACAGCACTTTAGCTTGCCGCATTGTCCGGCAAGCTTCTGCGGGTTGGGCATTATCTGTTGTGTCTTGGCGCTGCTTGTTGTAACACTTTTGAAGGTGGTCAGCCATGTAGAGCAGCATAGTTCGCGGCCGCAAGTGCCCAGGCCGCCAACCTTGCCTGCTTCCTGGCGCACGCCGATCTGCTTCATCTCGATGCGCACATGGAACTCTTCGGCCAGCACCTTGATCAGCACGCGGAAGTCGACGCGTTCGTCGGCTGTGTAGTAGAAGATGGCCTTCGAGTGGTCGCCTTGGAATTCCACGTCGTTCACCTTCATGTCGAGGCCCAGGTCGCCCACAATCTTGCGTGTGCGTATCAGGGCGTCGTGCTCCTCGCGTATCGAGGAGTCCCAGCGTTCTATGTCCGTGTCTTTGGCGCGGCGGAAGACTTTCTTGATGGTGTCCGATTCTGGGTTGATGCGGTGCTTGCGCATCTGCAGGCGGCAGAGCTCGCCGGTGAGGCACACTATGCCCACGTCGTGGCCGGGCTGGCCTTCCACGGCCACTATGTCGCCTTCGGTCACCTCCAGCCCGTCGGGCAGGCGGTAGAAGTCTTTGTGGTTGTTCTTGAACCGCACCTCTACGCAGTCAAACGGACGCATCGTGGGCTGCCTGATGCCGCTCAGCCAGTTTGTGCAGGTCACCTTCGAGCAGCTCTGACGCTCAATCTGGCTCACCGGCACATAGCATTTCGGGCATTGGCGGCATCCGCGGCTCAGAAAGGCCGGCTCTTCATATTTCACCCACGGTATCTCGGGGTCAGGGTCTAGATAGGGGTCTATTTTGTCTTCTTCGCTGAGGTATTCTTCCACCTCGGGATTTTCTTTCTCGACCACCGCTTTCTTCTCGGCGCGTGCCTTGCGGCGCTCACGCATAAAAGCTTCCACATCCTCAGCGGTGGCCACCTCTTCCACGTCGTCGGGCACTTCGGCGGCAGGCGTCTTTGGCAGGTTCTCCTCTTCTGGTTTTATGTTTTTCTGTTCTTCTTCCATCTTGTCGGTATTCTTGTTTTATCACCAGTGTCGCTATGTCATTTTTTTCAGCGGCGAATTATTCTGTCTTTTGGTGATGAATTTCGTTGTTTTATGGCGTTTTTGTTTTCTCAATGCAGATGCGGCACGCCGTGTCTCTGCAGTTGCGTTTTTCAAATTCCAGTTTTCTTTCTACCTTTTCTTCAGCGCTTTGCTCATGCGGAACGAGAGCTCCATCAATGCTATCTTGGCGTTCGCGTTGCGGTCTACTGCAAAGAGAGCGTCGCCCAACGCGTTGTTTATCATTTCTATGTTGTTTGTGGTCACCATGTTCGGGAACATGGCGTCGAACTTCCCGTCGCCGGAGCCTATCACCACATCTTTGCCTGCGGCGCTGTGCAGAAAGCATTCGCGCATCACGCCGAGTGTGTATTGCAGGAAGCTCTTCAGCTGCTGACGGTCCATCTTTGCCAGGCCTTCAACCTGTTCGGCCAGTTCTTTCATTCGCAGCTTGAACAGCTGGCGCAGCCAGCCTACCATCATCGGGCCAAACAGGTCGGCCATCTCCATGCCGGGCCGTGTGTCGGCCACCGGCAGGTGCACCGTCTGCACACGGCTGCGTATGGTCGGCAGCAGGCGCTCGGCGTCCTCGCTCACCATCAGTATCAGCGTGTGCTCGCTCGGCTCTTCGAGGGTCTTCAGCAACTCGTTGGCCGCCGAGGGGTTCATGCGTTCTGGCAGCCACACCACGAGCATCTTCCATCCGCCCTCGTAGCTCTTCAGGCCGAGGGTGCGCACTATGTTGGCGGCGTCGCTCTCTCGAATTATGGATGTCTTGACCTCGCCCGAAAGCGAAGCGTTGAATTCCTCAAGAGTGCCCAACCCTTTGTACTCTTTTACGAAGTTGAGGTATTGCTCCATATAGTCGTCGGCGCTTACCGATGTCGAGCCGTTGGGCGGATTGGGGAAGACGAAATGCAGGTCTGGGTGCATCAGCGAGCCGATTTTCTTGCATTGCGGACAGCTGCCGCACGAGTCGGCCCTCAGGTCGCCCTCGGTGTGGTGCACCCGGTGCTCGCAGCACAGATATTGCAGGTAGGCCAGGGCCAGCTGCATGGCTCCGTCTTGGGTGCGCCCCGCTATCAGCTGGGCGTGGCTTACGCGTCCGCTGTCAATGATTTCTGTCAGCCGGTTGGCTACATCTTGCTGTCCTACAATATCTTTAAACTGCATTGTCGTCACGTTTAATCTGCAAATATACAAATAAAAATCAATATATAGCGAAAAAACTTTTTCAAGCGCCCAAAAAGTACTGCTGTTTTACCCCTCGGCAGAAAAAATATTTTGTCAGTTTTGAAAATGTTTGTAACTTTGCATTTCAATCAACAACAATAACACTATGTGCGGAATAGTAGGATATATCGGTGAGCAAGAGGCTTACCCAATTCTTATCAAGGGTCTCCACAGACTCGAATATCGCGGCTACGACTCGGCCGGCGTCAGCATGATCAGCCCCAAAGGCGACCTCAATGTCTACAAAGCCACGGGCAAAGTGAAGGCTCTCGAAGACAAGTGTGCCTCCGAAGATGTGTCGGGCACCATCGGCATTGCCCACACTCGCTGGGCCACTCACGGCGAGCCCAATACCGTCAATGCCCACCCACACCTCAGCCAGAGCCGTAACCTCTCGCTGGTGCACAACGGCATCATCGAGAACTACAAAACCCTGCGTGCCATGCTCGAAAAGGAAGGCTACACCTTCTGCAGCGAGACCGACACCGAGGTGCTGGTGCAGCTCATCGAGTTCACGCAGAAGAAAGGCCGTTGCGACCTCTTCACTGCCGTGCAGCGTGCGCTGAAGAACGTCGTTGGCGCCTATGCAATAGCCATTCTTGAGAAGGACCATCCCGACCAGCTCGTGTGCGCCCGTAAGGGCAGCCCTCTGGTCATAGGTGTCGGCACCGACGCCCGCGGCCAAAAGGAGTTCTATCTCGGCTCCGACGCCACCCCCATCATCGAATACACCAACCAGGTCGTCTACCTCAAGGACGAGGAGATTGCCTATATGGACCGCACGGGCAAGATAGACATCGTTAACCTCAGCAATGTGCACCAGACGCCCGAGATGCACACCCTCAGCCTCAGCCTCGACGAGTTGGAGAAAGGCGGTTTCCCCCACTTCATGCTCAAAGAGATCTGGGAGCAGCCCAACGCCCTGCGCACCTGCATTAAGGGCCGTCTGCACCGCAAAAACAAAGACGTGGTGCTCAGCGGCATCATCGACCATAAGGACAAGTTTGTCAACGCCCGCCGCATCATCATCTGCGCCTGCGGCACAAGCTGGCACTCAGCCCTCATCGGCAAATACTTCATCGAAGAGGCCGCCCAGATACCCGTCGAGGTCGAGTATGCCTCCGAGTTCCGCTACCGCAACCCCGTCATCTATCCCGACGATGTGGTCATCGCCGTGAGCCAGAGCGGCGAGACCGCCGACACCCTGGCCGCCATCCAGCTGGCCGAGCAGAAAGGGGCTTTCCTTTACGGCATCTGCAACGTCATTGGCTCCTCCATCGCCCGCGCCACCCACAGCGGCACCTACCTGCACGTAGGCCCCGAAATCGGTGTGGCCTCCACCAAGGCCTTCACCGGCCAGGTCATCACCCTCTGCCTGCTGGGCCTGGCCATCGCCAAAGAAAAACACACCCTGAGCGACGAGATGTTCCACATGCTCGTCGACGAGCTCTACCAGATACCCGACAAGATACAGTGGACCCTGGAGAACAACAAGAACATCGACCAGTTTGCCCAGATGTTCACCTACTGCAAAAACTTCATCTTCCTCGGCCGCGGCTACAACTACCCCGTGGCCCTCGAAGGAGCCCTGAAACTGAAAGAAATATCGTATCTGCACGCCGAAGGCTACCCCGCCGCCGAGATGAAGCACGGCCCCATTGCCCTTGTCGACGAGGAAATGCCCGTGGTCTTCATCGCCCCCAAGCGTGGCATGTACGACAAGATAGTCTCCAACATACAGGAGATCAAGAGCCGCAAAGGGAAAATCATCAGTGTTGTCACCGAAGGCGACACCACGGTGAAAAATATGAGCGACTATGTCTTCACCATTCCCGACACGCGCGACTGCTTTGTGCCGCTGCTCTCGGTCATACCGCTGCAGCTGCTGGCCTACTACATAGCCACGGCCAAGGGCCGCAACGTCGACCAGCCACGCAACCTGGCCAAGAGCGTCACCGTGGAGTAGGCTGTGTCATCTGTAGGTTGAAAGAAAAGCATAGACGGGGTCTATCCCTCGCCTATGCTTTTTTTTGTCCCAAATCCGTCATAATATATACTTCCTGTCCGGGCCATACAATCATAACTTTGTTGGCCCGGCAACCGATTTGGGCTTATGTCTTCCTTTCGTTGCCCTAATGGCGCCCCGAGAGAACAACTTTCTTTGCCGGTTTGTTGCCCACCTTCACCAGGTATGTGCCTGCCGAGGGCATGCTTTAATGCTTTTCTCGGCAGGGCTTATTGGAAGCCACGTAGCCTTTTATCTGCAATATTTTCCGTTGTTGATTTGTTGCGTTCGATTTTACCAGTATCGTTTTGGTGAAACTTCCTGGTTTGGATGGATTGTATGAAACGGAAATTGATCCACTCTTGCCTGGCGGAGTAGGCTTTTTTGACCATTCTGGCACGGTGCATCCGCAAGAAGAAATTACATCGTTTATGATTAGAGGAGCTGTACCTGTGTTGGTGAAAATAAAAGTGCAACTACATTTGCTTGCATCAATGTTGATTGTGTCGAAATTGTGAATGTCTTTTTCGAAGCTGATTTTTGCATTGGCCACCTGTTGTCCGTTGGCGTGAACGCAGAGTGGCATCAAGAATAGAATTATGTTAGTGTTTTTTTTCATATTCATCTATTGTCTGCAGTATTATTGAGGTGTCGTCTTCGTCTTCAAGAATTATCTTTTTGTCTGGCGAAATCAAGTAGTATTTTGGATATGAGTGCAGGTTGGCTATTAAAGGTGCCAATTCGCGTGCACAACAGGCCCTGCGTTGAAGGCCGAATTTTTCTACATATTGTTTGAACGAGTCGGAAAGGCCTGTTTTCGGATGAATGCACATTACCGATACTCCTTTTTCCTCTAATTGGCATAATCCATCGTCTTTGCTTTCGTCGTGTAGTTTTTTGTGGTATTCGGCGCATGGACGACAGCCATATTGGAACATATCAATCAGAATCCATCCCTTTGTTTGACCGATGCTAATGGTGTCTCCTTGGTAGTTTAGAAGAGGATAGTCCAAAATCTGCCGATCTGTAATCTTGTATTGTTGTGGTGGTCGCAGATTGGACAGCGAAGCCGGAATATGTTGTTTGATGTCGTATTTTGGTGTGTTTTTGTATCTGGAACTTTCGATATTCCATTCGTCACCAGGAGTTGGCACGCGGTCAAGGATTTTTAAATTATGGAATATGCAGCGTGCATCTTGGTGTCCATATTGAGCCCACAATTTGTTACGGGAGTGGAGGTCCATTCTGTCTACCAAATAGGATGATTTGTTTACAAAAAAGAAAATACTGTCGTCGTTTGGCACAAATGTTTCTCCGTCCATTAGGCCGAGTGAGTTGTCTGTGAGCATAAATACCCAGTAAGGGGTATTGCCGCAAATTGTGTCGCGGTATGCATCTGGTGTAAGCTCTTCTGAAGAATATATCGAACGCAGAAAGTATAGCGGGAGATAGTCTGCGATATTTCCCCAGGCAATTATTGGATATATCAATAAATCGAATTCCGAAGAATGTTTGGCGTGTGTGCTGTCCTTCCAAACAGACCCATATACGATGTCGTCTGCCTTAAGATTGAAAAACCTAAAATCTTCATTTGAAATCCATAGATTTTTCAGTCGGTCTCTGTTTTTGTGCCACAATTCATCGGCTGTGCTCACTACGTGGCACACCGTGTCGCGTGAGAATTGTTCGCCATAGTAAATTCCGTCGACGGTAAGGTCGAAACTTATGCAGGGTGCATTTCTTACGGTCGATACGAATGTTCTGTCCCACAATTCTTGCGCCGATTGTGCTTTGACAGAATTGGCTGAGCACAAGAGCAAAATGACGATGGTTGATAACTTTGCTTTCATAATTTTGTGTTTATTATGCGAGTAGTTGCTTTTTGTCGCAACTACTCGCGTTGTTAAGGCTTATATATTTTTCAGGATACTAAAAAATGCAATTCTTGCCAGCGAAGTGGTGTTGCTGCGGTATTCACAGCTATGGGGTCCGTTGTTTTTCCCTTTGGTGCATCCTGTACATCCTTTTTTGTCCATGCTTTAGGGTGTATCGCAAGGTTTCTTTTGCGGCAATTGTATGGTTGGTTTGCCCATTGTTTTTTTTGATAAAAATTACGTTGCCGTTATTGATGTTTTCCCCTTCGTCGCCCTAAGGGCGCCCCATGAGCACAACTTTCTTTGCCGGTTTGTTGCCCACCTTCACCATGTATGCACCTGCCGAGGGCATGCGGAAACGCATGGCGGCCGACGCACTTGGCTGTATGTGCAGCTGACGGCCGATGGCGTCGAATATGCGTATGGTTTCTCCCTCTGCGCCGAGCACAGAGATGTATTCACCCTCGGCACCTATTCTCCATGACGTCGCCATCACATCCACATCCTCTATGGCCACATACACGGTGTCATACACCGTAATGGTGTCGAATACTGTAATGGTGTCGAATACTGTAACGGTGTCGAATAACTGCCATGCTACAACAGTGTCTATGATAGTCACAGTGTCGAAGATTGAAATGGTGTCGAAAAGGAAGGTCGTATCATTGACAAGGAGTGTGTCGAACAGCTGATACGTCGTGGTGTCATATATTATCAGGGTGTCGGTCACCGTAACTGTGTCGTGAAACTGAATGGTGTCGCCCAGCACCTTCAGCATCCTGCTTATGTTTTGTGCCGGCAGCCAGATGCTGTCGCCTGGTTGCGACGCCGTAATCGTGCATCTGCCCGCGGCTATCAGCGTCAGAGTGTCGCCGCTAACAACGGCCACATTCGTGTTCAATGATGCATATACAACCGGCAAACCGCTTGTTGCGGTGGCTGTGAGTTGCATGCTTCCTATGCTGCGGTATGCTTCCAGGGGCTGTTCCCACACAATCTGTTGTTCGGCGTCGGCTTCCGGATATTCGTAGCATCCCATATCTATACGACCGCCCGAAACGCGGTTCAACCCGTCCAAGTCGCTTGTCGAATGGTAGGGCAGCGACACCTGATATGGATGTCCGGCGTTGATATAGGGCGACCCTGGAGCCAGATGCCAATCGGCGTCCATAATCTGCTGTACTCTATCGGACGACGAGCTATAGCCTGCAAAAGTTGTAGGATTTACAAAGTGGGCGGTGGTGTCGGCACCCGATGTGTCAAACATTATGTTTCCAGGCAGGTTGATATTCGTGTCCTGCACCGCGTTAAACATCACGTTCGGCATCTGCACCCCCAGTTGGAAAGCGCGTTGGCCGACGTTGTTTTCAAAAATATTATTGTACATCGAGATGCTATAGACCGCATTAATTATGGCTGATGTACTATTCAGACTATCCCAGAGGTAATTGTTCGCGATTGTCGTATTCATTATTTGGTTGTACGTATTGTTGCTGCGTATGAGCGAAACATTGGTTCGGACACCAGCTGCACTATTGTTCACAATCAGACAATCGATTATGCGGCAGTATTTTTCCAATTGAAAAATGACAATGCTTTTCGAGTTGCCGTTTCCATAATATTTATAAGAATAACTATTGTTTCGGAAAGTACAGCGTATGAAATCTGCGCAGGAAGCATGTATTATACGTCCTTCATAAACATCAAATAATGTGCGACTTTGTTGGTTGTTCTGTATCAAGCAGTCCTCGATGGTTATTGCTCCGTAGTGGTTTATGTTGCTGTATTCTACGGTGTTATATAGTGCCTGCTGATTGTGTTCAATTATGCAGTTGCTTATTGTTGACCCAGGTTCAAGATGCACGCCTGTCTCGCAGTTTTTTATTCTGCAGTTGGATACCGTATAGCCTGAATTGTAGTAAGCATCTAAACCTTTATCAGCATAAATTGTGCCGTTTTTTTTGCCATCCAAGGAACAGTTGGTCAAGTGATATTCCCCACTCAGATATACCATATCAAGATAGTTTATGGGAACAGCACGGAGAACCAATCCGTCAATCGTAGTCTCAGTTGTGGCTGTCTCCTGAAAATCCAGCATTGTATTCTTCACTACAATGTGATGGCTCGTTTGGTCCGCTGTATTTATCAGTGTGCATGAGCTATCGGCCAGATAGCCATATTGCATCGGCTGCCTTTCTGCAAGGCTTTGCTCGGTTCCGAGAAAACCGCCGAAAATAGGCACCCCGTTTTTCGCTACGACCCTTGAATAGTTGCCCACGGCTACATAAACGGAGTCGCCGATGGCCGCATCGGCCAATGCCCCATTAATAGACCTCTTCGCTGTCGACCATGCTAAGCCGTCGTTGTTGTCATTTCCAAGCATGGAAACATAGCGTATGGTGGCATTCGAGCACAGCGATGACACCAGGAGAAAAAGGAGTAAAAAAAATCTTTTCATGACTTTATATGATTTTAGATGTTTCTTCCGCAAGTAGCCGTATCACATCGGTGTATCCCAGAGTGGCTATGGCGTTGTTTATACTTGGCGCAAGTTGCTCGTTGAACCGGAACTGCTTCAGCAGGTTCTCTACAAAACATGTGAAATCGGATGAATCGTCATTCTTTAGCACACCTGCTTCTTTTGCTTGCGTAAGAAGCTGTTTGAAAAACACGCGCACATGTTCGATGTTTTCTGATATACGGTTGTGGACAGACACTACAATCGCTTGCGCGGGGTTGATTGTTGTGAGTATCTTTGCACTTGTTTTTTTGCGTTCGCCACTTCTGTTTTCTGTGTCAGCTTTCGCAGCAAGTGTATCTGCTCTGAAACCGGCCAAAGATGCGCATTCGACACAATTATATTTGAGCATAAGTTCTTCGGTGTCCTTCAACCATTGCAGCCATTGGGTTTCAGTCTGACTGTTTTTTTGCTGAAAACCGGTGACGATTTCCGGCACCACTACCAGCTTGGCGTATAGTGCCTGCTCAAAATCGAGAGATGATCCTTTCATACCTATTCATGTATTAAGCTGGATTGGACTCTGCCTTTTTCGTCTTTTGAAAAAGCCCACTCCATGCCATCCTCGCGGATAGTCAGTTTTATTTTGGAAATGGTATATTCTTTCGTGCCACTCAGTTCTTCTGCCGTAGCCAGTACGGAAACGTTGTCGTAAATGGTGCTCACAACAGAGTTGTGGATGCATGTTTTGACGCTGTCGGTTGCACAATGTGCACTTATCGCCATCTCATCAAAAGGAAACTCTTCAGATAAACTTTTGTAGACAGCATCTGAAATGCTGATAGCAACAAAATACATCTTTTCCTCGTCAAGCCGTCCGTCTTTTGCAAGGTTGTCTACATATTCTTTCAGTATGTCATATACACTTTTTTTTGCATCGGTGGAAATCTTTATAGAAACGTCCGATGGCGAAATCATGAAACTGCGACAGGCCGCTTCGTATGCGGAAAGTGTCATTGCTCCCACGTCGAAAGAACTACGGAGCGACTTTTTAATGTCTAATTGATTCAACGCAACGGGTACGTCCATCTCAACTGTATCCACCCTCATCCTGGGGACTGCAAATGATTTTAGTATCTCGTGGGTTTTATATTGTTGTGCTATTTGTGCCGAAACATAGTCGGAAGATGCCCGTGCATCGGTTATGCTCGCGAACAGGCTTGTTATATAATCTTTAAGTATTGCCATATTTCAATTTGGATTTAGACCCACCCAGGGAGATTTTTGCCCTGGGTGGGTTTGTTGTTAGTTTTGAGATGTTTTTTTTCGGATTTCTGTTGCACTTATTTCATTCTCCAGAATAGACAAAATCCTGTCAAGACCGGCAGGGAGCTCATCATTGACCACATGAACGTGCACATTCATGGAGTATGAACGTTCAATGCGCGATGTGGTTGTCGAGTCGCGCTTGTATGCAGCCGAAATCTTGAAGTTGAATTTCTTGAGGTTCAAAGCGGTCTGTCCCTCTAAATTCAATGATGTCGTTAAATCTTTGGTGTCGATAGAGTTCAGTTTGGCGTTGAAGTCGATGGTCATATCGTCGATGCGAAGCGACGGCACATTGACCATGGTAAGCAGGGGAACCGTTAAAGTTTTAGTTGTGCCTTCTCCATCAGAGTCGGACGAGTCGAATTTAAAGGATATAGATCGAACTGTTTGGATATCTGAATCACCGGAGAATCCTATTTCTTGAATGAAGTTCACTTGCTCAAAAGATGCGGTATTTTGAGCCTCTACAGCGGCCTGCATCGGGCCACAGATATAAGCTGCGAAGTCAAGGTTGTTCAACTCATTGACTAATGTTGCTCCTGTTGTTTCTTCACTGTTTGCCATAATTTTAGTTTTATTTTTGTTTTCGCGGCAACCCATAGAACATCACAATAATAAGTGTATTTTCTCGTTATGTCTTTAGGTCGCAGTATTTATTAATTCTGTGCCTCGGGTGCGGGATGGCAGGGAAGAGTGGAATATGTACGTTTTTTTTCACACTCCCCCTGCTGCAGCACCCTTTCTTTTTCGCCCCTGCACAACGGCACATTAATCTTGTGTGGGGCTTCGTCGGATGAAATGCATATTTTTTAATGTTTAGGCAGATGCCTTTGGGGTCAATCTGCGGTTGATTTATTGGCTATTTCCAGGCTATACATATATAGACTCCTTTGGTTGAATCGTATTCGATGTCGACATTGTAGCCATCTTCCAACATCTTTTCAGCCCAATCGGTTGCTTCTTTCTCGCTCGAGGTTGTGAAAGTAAAAGATTCTTTTGCTGCAATGTTTGGGTATGCACAGTTATTGCTATAGATGACGACTTTGCAGCCGTCTTTCGCCAAACCAAATATGTTTTGGAGAAAAGTTTCACGTTCGGCCTCGTTGTGTAGCCTGATGGTATGTGTTACACCTTCAATTGAGAAGTATACCACGTAATCGGAATACGACTCTTGCGTTGTGGCGTTTTGAGGTCGAATAGTAACGCTTTCTTTTTGGCAGCTGATGGCCACCAGGCTTAGCATCGAAAAAGTGCTACGGTCTTAATTGATTTGTTCATATTTTGTTTTTTTTAAGGGTTTGTTTTGCTTTCCTTACTTGGAAAGAATATAATGCTTGAGCTTGTTCTTTGCTTTCTATGTGGAAAATGGTGAATTCGTGACTTAGCCACGCTATATGAATGAAGTCATTGTTTAAGAGTATGCTGTCTTTGGGCAAAGAATAATCTTTTTTGGGAGCCAGCCTTGATGTATTGTTGATATGACCGATAAACTCTTTCGGTGGAGGTGTGGTGTTGAAGTCTTTTAGCAGCGACTCCCATGCCGAGTCGGTTTTTGCTTCGAGTAGGGTGATCGACACACTGACCGAATCGTTGATGCGGTAGTCTTTGATGTAGGCGGCGCCGATGCCGGGTTGGCCGGCGTAGCGGCGGTAGGTGGCACTGCATTGGCTGAGCGGCACTGTGCGCGGCCATAGCAGCGCGGCCAATGTGCTGAGCAGCAGCACCAGACATGCTATGATGGTCGTCAACCACGAGACCTGCAGAGTCGTGAGCTTTTTGCGTTTCATTTTTGGGGGGTGAATATTTTGTCCACGGTTGCTATCGTTGCGGCGCGGCCGGGGTGGTCTTGTGTTATGGTGTGGCCGTCGCCTCTGGGGGTGCACGACACAAGGATGAGCGCCACGGCGGCGGCGGCGCTTGCAGTGGTGCAGCGGCGGAAGTCGACGTGCAGCGACTGCGGGGTGTCTTCGCTTGCCGCCCTGGGCGCATAGTGCGGGCGCATGTGTGCGAGGCGGTAGAAGCGCGACATCTCCGTTATGCCGCTTCGGGCTGGGGTGTGGCGTGCGAGGCCGATGGTCCAAAAGAGGCTCTCGGCCACGAGCATCAGGTACACGGCCTCGATGCACAGGCACACCACCAGCGAGGGCGTGTTGAATGCCAGCTCGGATATGCTCAGCCCCCAATAGACGGCGGCGAAGAGCGATATGGCCAAGCATACGGCATAGGCCACGCGCATGCGGCGCCTGTAGGGCGTCGAGTGGCGGTAGTCGGGCTTTGCGGGTGGCTCGGCGGCGGCTATGGCGTCCACTCGGCGGCGGTGGGCGGCGCAGGTGGCCTTCAGCTGCTCGAAGAACAGCTCTTCGTTGTCAATAATTGTGTCGTCTTCTTTCATTTTCCATGTCTTTTTGGTGCATACGTATCATTTTTTTCTTGATGCGGTAGACGTGTTGTTTTACGGCGGCTTCGGTTGTCAGGTTTATTTCGGCTATTTCGGCCATGGAGAAGCCGTTTACGTAGAGGTAGGTTATTTTCTTTTCCTCTTCCGGCAGTTGGTCTATAAGGTCGTAGAGGTCGGCCAGCAAGGGGTCCTCCGGCTCGTTGGCCAGGCTCTCGCACGTTTGCTTGTTGATGGGCACGAAGTCGGGCTCTCCCTTGCGTCGGCGGAGCTCCATGCCTGCGGTGTTGATGGCTATGCGGTAGACCCATGTCGTGACGCTGCACTCGCCGCGGAATCCGGCCCATCCTGCCCAGAGGTTGCGCGTTATCTCCTGGTAGAGGTCTTCCACATTCTCGGGGCGGCGGTCGGTGAAGGCAAGGCAAATCCTGTACAGGATGCTGCGCGAGCGTTGCAGCATCTCGTCGAATTCGGAGCGTTTATTTTCGAGTAAAGCCACTTTTCCCTTTTCTTTACATACGTTAGATGTAAAAAAACCGAAAAAGTAACACCTGTTGAAAAATTTTTTTTATTTTCTTGCTGCTTTGAGCACCTGCTCCACGACGCCTATCTTGTAGCCGGTGCTGTGGTAGAGTATGCGGCCTTCCTTGTCTATCAAGGCCACAAGTGGGTATTCCACATTGTCTATCTTGGCAGCTTCCTCTATGCACTGTTCCAGCAGGCCCTTCCTATATGCAAAGTCGGTGTTGACGAGGCCCCACGAGGGCATGCCTATGGTGGCGGGGCCGACCATGAAGGTCATGCCGCCCCACTGGCGCATCTCTTTCTGCAGCTGGCGCAGCTCCACTATGAGGTGCTTCGAGGGCTCGCTGTATTCGCCGAGGTTGACATAGAGCATGCCCGCGTTGCCGGCATAGTCCCACAGCTCGATGCCGTCGAAGAGTTCGAGGTTCTTGTCCACCATGCCCAGCTCGTCGGTGCGTGCCAACAGGGGCAGGATGACGATTTCCTTGCTCACCCGCTCACCTGCCTTCACCTCGAAAAACTCCATCCTTGACCGCACGGCCCCGTCGGGGTAGCGGTTGCCGGTGCTGAGGCAGTAGATGCCGGGCTCCAACACAATCTCCGAGGTTTTCATCTTTCCACTTTCCACTTTCCACTCCATCCTCGGGTCGTCCTCGAAGTCGAAGGTGCGCAGGTCGCCGTTCTCCAGCTTGGCCAGCGTGAAGTGGGGCCAGTAGACAGGCTTGGCAGGCTCTTTGCCGCGGTAGGTCAGGGTTAATTTTGAATTCTGAATTTTGAATTCTGAATTGTTTGCGGAAACATCTTCAAAATTCACAATTCTAAATTCACCATTGTTTTCGCCGGCGGCGAAAACCGTGTTGGTGGCATTGTCTAAATAGGCTGGCACCCCGGCGGCGCGGCAGGCGGCCACAAAGAAGATGTCGCGGCTGTGGCTGTCCGCGCGGCGAAGCTTGTACACGCCCACGGGCGAGATGGGGCAGTTGTAGTAGTTGCTCGTGTCGTCGACAACAATGTTGTCGACCACCCAACGGCGGATACTGTCGGCCGTCATGCCTTTGAAGCAGGAGAGTTCCTCGCGGTAGGGGCGCACCATCTCGTTGCTGATGCGGGCGGGCATGATGCCCCGCTTATAGACGTCGTAGGTGTAGGGGCGGTTGGTGCAGGTGCCATTGGCGTGGTTCATCCAGTCGAAGCCGGTCTCGTGGGCTTTGAGCACTTCGGCAGTGATGTCGCGGAGGTCTTTGTCAGAGTAGGATTTGAGGTAGTCGTAGATATGCTCGCCTGAGCGGTATTGGGCTGGCCAGTGTTCAAAGTATTTGTATATCTCGGCATAGTTGCCTTCGGATTTCTGGACGATTTCCCACACTTGGTCATCACTAAAGCATCTTGGACACCAGAACCAGTCAGCGGGAAGGAGGCTTTTATAGTTCTCCTTTGTAGGGAACGTGGCGGTGTAGGCGTTGCGCAGTGAGTCCTCATAGGCCAGGCGGCGGGCGTTGGCTGCGGTCTCCTCCTCGCTGGCCACCACTTTGGGTTCACCTGCCACAGGGGTCACCATCTCTAAGTGGAAAGTTGAAAGTTGAAAGTTGAAAGTTGAGGGGATGGTCAAAGTCAGCGTGCTGTCCTGGCGCACATCCAGTTTGGAGAAAGCATACGGTATCTTGTCACTTTCCGCTTTTCGCGTTCCACTTTCCACTGGTGCGGTGGCCCAGATGAGCAGGTCGCCGAGGCCGGTGGTCAGACTGGCTTTGCCCTCGGCGTCGGTGGTCTGGGTGCTGAGGGTGTAGTATTCGGCGTAGTTGTAGAGCTTGAACTTCACCTGCGCGCCCTCCAGGGGCTTACCTGTGGAATCCTGCACTGTGACGGTGACGCGGCGCGTGGGGGCGTAATGCGACAGCAGGTTGAGCTCGCTGTAGAGGCTGGTGCGCTTCACCACCTCCTCGTCGCCCTTGTACTTGCCGAAGGCCTTCGAGTGCACCATCATGCAGCGGGTGCTGGGCACGGAGAACCAGCCCATGTTCAGCTGCGGGTCGGGCTCGCAGGCGCCGAGGAACTTCCACTCGCCAGAGGCTCCGGATTTGCCTGAGACCCATACTTCGACCCACGCGTGGTTGTCGTCGCAGTGGGCCCAGCGGGGCGTATAGCACTGGCGGGCGGGTATGCCCACGGCGCGCAGGGCGGTGACGGCGAAGGTGCTCTCCTCGCCGCAACGGCCCAGGCTGGTGCGCATGGTGGCCAGGGGCGCACTGGTACGGCCGTCGCTGGCGCGGTAGGCCACATGCTCGTGGCACCAATGGTTCACCTCCAGCGCGGCCTCCTCGATGGTCATGCCTGCCACGCGCTCTTTCAGCTCGCGGAACATCACCATGCGGGCCGTGTCGAGGTTCTCGTTGTTCACGCGGTAGACCAGCACGAAATGGCGGAACACATCCTCGGGCACATCCTTGCCCCACGGCATCTCCTCGCGTGCGCGGAAGGCATAGCGCACCTGGTCGAGGAAGAACTGCGGCTCGTAGTCGGCCAGGTCGCTCAGCGGCATATAGGCATAGAGAAACTCCATGGCCTCGCGCTCGGCGCGGCTGAGGGTGTCGAGCCTTAATTGAGAATTGAGAATTGAGAATTGGGAAATCCTTGTTTCAAAATCCTCATGAACCTCGTTGCGGTAGGCGCGGTCGGAGATGAAGTGCGGGTTGCCGGTGCATGCTGCCAGCATGAGCAGCAGGGCGGTGGCCGCGAGCAAAAGTGTCCGTTTCATATCGATGTGGGTGTTTATAATTGGTTGCAAGCTTCGAGCAGTGCGCGCACCTGGTCGGGGTCGGTCTGCACGGTGCCGTCGGGCAGGGTGGTCTTGCAGGAGCCGTGCACCTCGCCCACGCCGGTGCGCTCTACAACGGAGCGCACGTTGAGGGGGGTGATGCCGCTGCCGGCCAGTATCTTGAGGTTGTAGCCGTCGTAGTCGTGGCTGCGCACGGCCTCGACCATGCGGCGAATGGTGTCGGCGCCGGCCAGGGCTGTGGGGCGCTGGCCGCTGGTGAGCAGCCGGTGGCAGCCTGCGGCGGCCACGGCGTGCAGCGCCTCCAGCGGGTCTTGCCGCGCCTCGTCGAAGGCGCGGTGGAACGTCACCTCCATGGGCCACGCTTGCTCCACGATGCGGCGCGTCAGCTCGAGGTTCACCTGCCCGTCGTAGGTCAGGAAACCCACCACCACGGCCTGCACACCCAGCTGCTTGCACTGGATGATGGTGTGGTTCACCTCGTTCATCTCCGAGGCCGTGTAGCGGAAATCGCCCGGACGCGGCCGGATGAGCACATGGGTGCGCAAACCGAGCTCCGAGACGCAATATGCGATGTCGTCGTAGTATGGTGTCAGTCCGCCGCATTCCAGTTCGCGGCATAGTTCAATACGCTGTGCGCCAGCCTCCTTGGCGGCGCGTGCCGAAGCAATGCTGTTGGCACATATCTCTACTTCAATCATGCCGCAAAGATACGAAAAAAAAACGACATACGGCAAGCATATTTTTGCCCACGTCATACTGTGCTCATACTGTGCTCGGAAAGTGTACCGGTAGTGCATATCAACGATACTTCAACGATATATCAACGATATTTCAACGATCGTAATCGTTGAAATATCGTTGATATATCGTTGAAGTATCGTTGATATGCACTACCGGTGGGAAGGAAAACCGGACGAAAAGGGCACGAAAAAGCGTCTGCGATAACAAAAATTATGTTAATGCGGTGGGGCGTGGGTGCGGGTTGGGACGGGTGGGAAAAATAATTTCCGCCATGTCGAAATTATTTTGTAATTTTGCACCGATGAAGAATATTCGCAATTTCTGCATAATAGCTCATATTGACCACGGTAAGAGTACCTTGGCCGACCGCTTGCTGGAGGTGACCAACACCGTCAGCCAGCGCGAGATGCAGGATCAGGTGCTCGACGACATGGAGCTGGAGAAGGAGCGCGGCATCACCATCAAGAGCCACGCCATCCAGATGAACTACAAGGACTACACCCTGAACCTCATCGACACGCCGGGGCATGTGGACTTCAGCTACGAGGTGAGCCGCGCCATAGCGGCCTGCGAGGGTGCGCTGCTGGTGGTCGACGCCACGCAGGGCATCCAGGCCCAGACCATCTCCAACCTCTATCTGGCGTTGGAGAACGACCTGGAGATTATACCCGTGATGAACAAGATAGACCTCGACAGCGCCATGCCCGAAGAGGTGGCCGACGAGATAGTGGACCTGCTGGGCTGCAAACCCGAGGAGATACTGCGCTGCTCGGCCAAGACGGGCATGGGAGTGCCCGAGATACTGGACGCCATAGTGGACCGCATACCGGCCCCCGAGGGCGACGCCTCGGCACCGCTGCAGGCGCTGGTGTTCGACTCGGTGTTCAACCCCTTCCGCGGCATCATCAGCTACTTCCGCATCATGAACGGCACGCTGCGCACCGGCGACCACGTGAAGTTCTACAGCACCGGCCGCGAGTACGACGCCGACGAGGTGGGTGTGCTGCGCCTGAACATGGAACCATGCAAGGAACTGAGCGCCGGCAACGTGGGCTACATCATCAGCGGCATCAAGACCTCGAAAGAGGTGCGCGTGGGCGACACCATCACCCACGTATCGGCCCCCTGCGAGAAACCCATCGACGGCTTCGAGGCCGTGAAACCGATGGTGTTCGCCGGAGTCTATCCCGTTGACACCGACGACTACGAAGAGCTGCGCGCCAGTTTGGAAAAACTGCAGCTCAACGACGCCAGCCTCACCTTCGAGCCCGAGAGCTCGCTGGCCCTGGGCTTCGGCTTCCGCTGCGGTTTCCTCGGACTGCTGCACATGGAGATTGTGCAGGAGCGCCTGACGAGGGAGTTCAACATGGACGTCATCACCACGGTGCCCAACGTGCAGTACAAGGTGAAGCTCACCAACGGCACCGAGCTCGACGTGTACAACCCGTCGGGCATGCCCGAGCCGAACAACATAGCCGAGGTCTACGAGCCCTACATCCACGCGCAGATTATCACCAAGGCCGACTTCATAGGTCCGGTCATCAAGCTCTGCATGGACAAACGCGGCCAGCTGAAAAACCAGAACTACCTGACCACCGACCGCATAGAGATCACCTTCGACCTGCCGCTGGGCGAGGTGGTGTTCGACTTCTACGACAAGCTGAAGAGCATCTCGAAGGGCTACGCCTCGTTCGACTACTACATCAACGGCTACCAGCCGTCGAAGCTGGTGAAGCTGGAGATACTGCTCAACGGCGACCCCGTGGACGCCCTGAGCACGCTGACCTATGTGGACAACGCCTACCCCATCGGAAGGAAGATGTGCGAGAAGCTGAAAGACCTGATACCGCGCCAGCAGTTCGACGTGGCCATACAGGCCGCCATCGGCAGCAAGATTATAGCCCGCGAGACTGTGCGCCAGGTGCGCAAAGACGTGACGGCCAAGTGCTACGGCGGCGACATCACGCGCAAGCGCAAGCTGCTCGAGAAGCAGAAAGAGGGCAAGAAGCGCATGCGCCAGGTGGGCAACGTGGAGGTGCCGCAGAGCGCCTTCCTCGCTGTGCTCAAGCTTGATTAGAAAACAAAAAAAACAAAAAAAATCAATACAGATGAAGAACATTTTCAAGTATTTCGGCATTGCAGCCATGGCTATGGCCATGGTGAGCCTCACGGCCTGCAAAGAAGACGACAAGGACCAAGACGACAACCAGACGCCGGCCACAGGCAACGCAGTCTACAAGCTGCATTTCGGCGCCACCGACAGCCAGGCCCTGGCCGACGGCGACACCGTGGACTATGAGCCCGCACGCTGGGAGCGCGACCTCGCCATGACACAGGCCATCTTCTACATCGAGAACTGCACCAGCGCACCGGTGATGACCACGCAGACCTACGAGTTTGTCGAGGGTCAGACAGGCCAGCTGCTCGAAATCTGCGCCGGCGGCAACTGCCCGTGGAACGGCCAGCCCTACGAGGTGGCTGTCGGGGTCGACGACCAGAAACCCGTCACCGTCGAGGTGGGACTCGACGAGGCATACACCGGTGTGTCGATTGTCAAGCTGAAAGTGGGCCGTGCCGAGACGATGGCCGACGCTGTGACGGTCTATCTCCGCGTGCACCTCAGCTAAAACGAGCCGAGGCTGCGGCTATAGCGCCGCACAAGCAAGAGATACCAGACGACCAAGGCGACGTGGACCGCCGCCGAGGCCAAGGCAAACATACGGATGGTCAGCAGGAAGCTGCCCATCCGTATGCCTATATATATGGCTGCCGCACGCAGCAGGAGCATGGCTATGTGGAAGCGCAGCTCGACACGCTGCACGGCGAAGACGTTGGGTAGATAGAAGAGGCTGGTTGAGACGAAAGCCGCCAGCACCCACGGCAGCAGAGCCTGCACGTAGGGGCCGCAGCCCTGCCAGCGGCTGCCGAAGCAGAAGGCAAACACCGGTTCGGCCACAAACCACGCCGCCACGCACACCGCGGCGGCGGCACCTGCCAGAGGCAGCAGGAAGCGCCGCAGCAGCGGGGCTATGGGCCTGCGGCTGCGGACGGCCTCGGCGGTGCGGGCATAGAGCACACGCTCGATGGCTGTGCTGATGAGGTTGACCGGCTGAAGGGTGAAGGTCAGCGCCAGGCCGAAAAGACCTATCTCGGCACGGCTGAAGTAGGCCGCCGCCCAGAGGAAAGGCAGGTTGGACGAGAGGGTGTTGATGAAGTCTTTGGGCGCCACAAAAAGCGGATAGTTGCGGTGGACCCGCGCAGCCGCCTTGCGCTCGGCGGCCGTGGTGGGCGGAAGATTCAGCCGACGCAGCCCAAGACGGTAGTTGATATTGGCTGCAGCCTGGCCCAGCACGGCCCCGAGGGGCAGTCCGGCAGGCAGGGCTCCAGCCAGTCCCAAGAGTATTTTGCACAGCGCCCCGCCACCGGCATTGACGGTCTCGGACAGGGCGATGTGGCTGTAGCGGTGGTAGCGGTTGTAGAGGAAACTGTAGATGCGCGAGGTGCCGCAGAAGAAGACCATCGGCGGTATGAGCATCACCATCCAGCCCAGCGGGCGGAAATGAGCCGGCAGCGAGCCGCTGAGCCACAGAGTGGCAGCCACGGCCAGCAGCACACACGAGACGACGGTGTTGAGCCGCAGGGCGAAGCGCGTGACGGCGGCGGCCTGGCGGTCGTCGTCGGCCACAACGGAAGCCAGCTCGTACTTGCAGGTGCTGGCAATCACAAGCACCTCGATATAGGAATAGAAGATATTGAACAGGCCGTAGTCTTCGGGCGGGTAGATGCGGGTCAGCACAAAGTAGGCCACCAGCGCTATGGCCTGGGCCAGCACATTGCCGCTGAGGACGGTGGCCGCCTCGCCGACTAACTTCGAACTCCGCAATCTTGCCATCATGCTATTCAAAACAACTATTGTCTTAACTCCGCTAACTCCTTTATTAAAAAACTATCGTCTTAACTTCTTAACTTCTTAACTACTGATTAACTTCAGATTCACACCTCTCCGTGATACTTCCTCATTCCCCACTCGGCTGCCAGCAGCAGGACGATGAGTGCCAGCACCAGAGGCAGGTGCAGGAAGTCGGCATAGCGAGTGTGGGTGTAGATGATAGGTTTCAGGCTTTTCAGCTCGTCGCGCAGCTCGTCCATCTGGTCGGGGTAGAACATGCGGGCGCCAGTGGTGGCGCTGATGGTGCGCAGCAGGGTGTGGTCGGCTGTGAGGCGTCGCAGCTCGAGGTTGATAGCCTCGACGGCGAAAGAGCCCTCGGCAGTCAGGCCGTCGTCGGTGGTGGCTTTGTAGCGGTAGAGGCCCTCGGCGAGGTAGGGCAGTGCCAGGCGGTAGGCCTGTCCCTCGCGCACGAAGGTGTAGTCGGCATGCAGAGAGTCGCCGGTCAGCGTGAGCTTCACCTCGGGGCTGTTGGTCAGTTCGTAGGCTTCGTTGTAGAGCTGAGCGCGGAGCACGGGTGCCTCGCCTGCGGCATAGCTGCGTTCGGCCATCACCTGCAGGCGGTCGCGCTTCTGCTGCATGGCGGTGAAGGCCACGAGTTGCGAGACCAGACGGTCGAAGTGCTCGTGGCTGCTGCTGGACTGATAGTCCATCAGGCGCCAGCGCCAGAGGCCTTCGCCCCAGACGAAAGCGCGGCGTTGCTGCCCTTGCGAGGTGGCGGCCACGAGGGGTTGGCGGCTGTCGATATTGCCCAGGCGTGCGGTGAAGAGCATCTGCACCCCTTCGGCCATGCGTGCTTCGCCAAACGGAGCCGACAGCGGCGGCAGGGCCTCGATGGCCTCGGCGTCGGGGTTGGCCAGATGGAAGAGCGTGAAGGCATCCTGGTGCATGGCCGTCACTTCGTTGGTCTTGCTGCTCTTGGCCACAATCTCCAATCCGCTGTGCAGGGCGTTGAAGCGTGCGAGGTCGGTCTGCAGGCCGATAACGAAGAGTTGCGGCAGTCCGTCGGCGTAGCGTATGTCGGTGTGTGTGCGCGAGGGCAGGTTGTGCAACACAGCCATGCTGTAGTCGTCGGCGTCGAAGCGAGCCTTGCCCTTGTCCATGTCGTCGGCCATGATGATGGCTGCCTCGTAGTTGGGGTTGCTCTCGATGGAGCGTTTGAGGGCTGCCAGGTCGGGGTGTGGGGCATTGGCGAAGACGGCCACCTTGCGGCGGGCGTCGATGACGTCGACAAAGAAGGTGAGGGTGTTGTTGTCGGCAGAGGCCTCGCCATCCATTACGTCGAGACACACGGTGTAGCGCTGGAGTCCGGCATTTCCGGCCGGCAGGCTGGCGCCTACGGCGGTGCTGAAGTCGTCGTCGGTGTAGGCTATGGACTGCGAGAAGAGCCGTCGCCCTGCGGCATCGATGATGCTGAGGGTGGCGTTTTGGCCACGGAGAAGGGTGGCGTTGACGGTGAGTTCGATTGGGAAATTGTTGCCGAGCATGGCAATGCGGTTGCAGCGCATGTCGGCCAGGGCGGCGTCGCGGCGCTGGGTGGTGTCGCCGAGGGCGATGGTGTAGACCGGTATGCCCAGCCGTTCGGCCACGGTGACGGGGTTGCTCCCGTGGTTGTAGATGCCGTCGGAGGCAAGGACCACGGCGGCGGCATCGGGCGGCACAGCGCCGAGCAAGGCGCCGAGGTCGGTCTGCATGGGGTTGCCGGCATCGGCAGAGCGTACTGCCTGGCATTGGCCCGCGATGTCGTCGAGAAGGCCCGTCAGCGAGAATGCCGAGTCGGCACTCGTCTGCACCGACAGAGAGCGGTCTTCGATCAGCTCTACTCGTGGCTGCTGCCGTTCGTGCACCTTCTGCTTGGCCATCGGCGCACAGAGCAGGAACGCTATGGCGCTGACGGCGAGGAACCGCAGCGCAGTGAGCAGCCACAGCAGCCATCCGCTGAAGCGTCGGCGACCGACGAAGTAGAGCACTCCGGCGTAGAGGGCACCTGCCAGCAGGCAGAGCAGTACGGCATACCAAGGATAGTCTATAATCATCGTTTAATTGCCATAAATAAGTGTGCTGAAACGGTTGTCGGCAAAGGTCTCGGCGGCGGTGTCGCGCAGGTCGTCGGGACTGAGGGCCATGATGTCGGCGGCCATCTCTTCGATGGTGTCTACCTTGTCGAAGCAGAGGTAGGCCTTGCCGATGCTTTGCATCTCGTTCAGGCCGTTGTCGTTGTTGATGGCCATCTGGCCTATGAACTGGCGTTGCGCCTGGCGCAGGGCTGTGGCGGTCAGGGCCGTGTCGGCCATGTGGTGCAGCTCGTTTTTGATGAGCTGGCAGACGCGCTCCTGCGCATCGAGGTCGACCCCGGCATAGACATAGAAGAGGCCCGCGTCGCTGAAGGGCACATACTGCGACTCGATGCTGTAGCAGAAGCCGTAGCGTTCGCGTATGGCCACGTTGAGGCGCGAGTTCATGGCCGGGCCGCCGAGTATGTTGTTGAGCAGGGTGAATGCTGTCTTGCGGCGGTTGTAGATGTCGGGCGAGGCACAGCCCAGCAGCACATGAGCCTGGTGGGTGTGCCGGTTGATGTGACGTTCGAAGAGCTTGAATTCCGGCCTGGGCTCGCGCTGCAACTCAGAGGCATCGCTATTGCTGTATTGGCCAAAATATTTTTCGCAGAGACGCACAAGGCGGTCGAAGTCGACATTGGCGGCCACGGTGACCACTATGCGCTTCGGAGTGTAGCGGCTCTGCATGAAGGCGCGCAGCCGTTCGGGTGTGAAGTGGCGCACGTTGCGCTTGGTGCCGAGTATGTTGTGTGCCAAGGGATGCCCCTCGAAGGCCAGTTCCTCGTATTGGTCGTAGATGAGTTCGGCGGGCGAGTCGCTGTAGCTGTTTATCTCTTCGAGCACCACGTCTTTCTCTTTCTCGATTTCCGCTGACGGGAAGGTGCTGTGGAACAAGATGTCGGCGAAGAGTTCGAGTGCGCGTTCGAGGTGCTCGCCCAGCGATGTGGCATAGAGGCAGGTCTCCTCTTTGGTGGTGAAGGCGTTCAGCTCGCCACCCACGCCGTCGATGCGGTTCAGTATGTGGTAGGCGCGGCGGTGTTCGGTGCCTTTGAAGAGCGAATGCTCGATGAAGTGGGCCATGCCTTCGTCGGCACCGCTTTCGTCGCGGCTGCCCACGTTGATATACACGCCGGAATAGGCCACACGCGACTGCGTGCGGCTGAGTATGATTTTGATACCGTTGCTTAATGTGTGGTATTGGTACATTGTCGGTCTCTGAAAGCTAAGAAATAAGTACAGAAGAGTATGCCTGCCAGAGTGTCGAGTGTGTCTTCGGTCAGGCACGAAATAAGTATGGTGAGCAGCCATGCCAGCATCAGTGGCGCCAGTTTTGCCCTATTGCCTGCGGCTGCACGGATAAACATGAAGAGAACGATGGTGAAGCCGAGCAGTCCCACGGCGGCCATCAGCGAGAGGTACTGGTTGTGGCTGCGTTTGTTGGTGCCGCTCAGTTCCGACCCAAGGCTGTCGAGCTGTGCGTGCAGTTCGTCGTCCACGTCGCCGGTGCCTACGCCCAATACAGGATGATCTTTCACTATGCCGGCTGTGGTGCGCCACAGCTCGAAGCGCTGCAGCATGGTGAATCCAGCCACGGCATGGGTGTGCACGTAGAACTCGCGCTCCAGCAGCATCACATAGACCATCTTCTTCACCACGTTGCCGCTCTCGTACACGGGGTTGGCCACGCCGCGTTCCACAGCTGCAATGTCGGCATCGCTCATCGCAGCCATGCCGGCGCTGTCTTTTGTCTGTCCAAGGGCGTTAAGGTAGCGCACCAGTGTAGACTCGACGGTGTAGCCGCTTTCGGCAAGGCCGTCGTAGGGCAGCGTGCTGCGCCGGTTCCACTCTTTGCACAGCTCTTTGCGGCAGACGTAGTTGTTCATGTAGTTGCCGTTTTCTATGATGCCGTCGTTGGCATGACTGTAGGGATTGCCGTTTGCGGTGGCCGCTTTCAGCGGCTCTGTCGCCATGGGCACCATGCTGTAGTAGCTGTGCACTTCATAGCTCAATACCAGAACGACAGCGACGGCTGCTGCCGTCCAGGCGCCGATGAGCCACCAGCGGCGGTAGTAGGTCAGCAGTATCACAATCGACACCACAGCCAGCACAACCAACGCGGTGTAGGAGTGCAACATGACGAGGAATGCCATCATCCAAAGCGCCACCGGCAGTGCCAGCCAGCGCCATCGGCTCGGCCAGTGCATAAGGGTCTCTATGCAGATGTAAACCACCACGCAGCAGTTGAGCGCGAACCGTATGTGGGAAAGGTATGGGATGGCTTCGCGGTAGGGGAGTCCGTCGATTGTCGTCAGGCGGACGAATCCTATGATAGACACCACTAACACTGTGCCGGCGTAGAGCCACAGCACGGTGCGTCGTGCCTGCCCTTCCAGCGGGCGTGTGGTGAGCACGACCAGCGGCAATACCAACAACGGCAGCTTGACTCGTAGAACATCAAGCCCATGCCCTATGTTCTGTGTCCACACCATGCCGATAACAAGCACGGCATAGAGCACCATCCAAGCCTGCAGCAGGCGGCTCTCGCGGGCTATCTGCCACTTCTCGCGCCAGCGTCCTTCCAGCACCCAGTTGACCAGCAGCAGCACCCACATCAGGTTGGATGCCCACACCGATGTGACCATGGTGCCGCCGAGCAGCGTCAGCAGCACCACGTATATCATTCTATGTGTCTTCTCGCCCAGCACTATTTGGTCGTCACTTGCTCAGTTCCGTCATGGCGCGCTCCACCACCTTGTCGCCTTTCAGCGCGCCTTCCATGCGGCCTTCATCGTAGTAGTAGCGTAGCAGGATTTCGTTTTTCAGCATCTCGCACACCTCTTCGCGGTGTTTCTGCAGGTCGCCATCCTTCTCTTTCTGCAATGCGGTCTCCATGGCGGCCAGCTCTTTCTCTATGGCCGCATCGTATTTCTCCTCTTTGGCCACGTCGCGCAGCTGCTTAAGCACACGTTCTGTCACGGTGTTGTATTCCAATTTTTTCTCTTTCAGGAATTGACAGAAGTCGGCGTAGATGTCGTCCGTTATCTCGAACTCGCCTGCAGGGGCGATGCTTTTGTGCGAGCGGTAGAACTTGGTGGCATAGTCGAACACCAGCAGCTTTTGCGCCAGCGCCACGCCGAGGTTCGACATGTATTCCGGCTCCACCTCCACGTCGGGCTCGATGCCGAAGCCGTCGTACACCGTGCGTCCGGCCTTGGTCTTGAAGGCTGTCTTCAGCGAGTCGGGCACCTTCACGGCGCGACCGTTCTCGTCGCGGTGGCTGTAGTCGATGGCCTGTATGCAGCGGCCGCTGGGTATGTAGTATTTGCTCACCGTCACCTTCATCTGGCTGTTGTAGGCCATGGGCAGTATGTTCTGCACCAAGCCTTTGCCGTAGCTGCGCTGGCCGACGATGACGGCGCGGTCCAGGTCTTGCAGGCTTCCGCTTACAATCTCGCTGGCCGAGGCCGAATTGCCGTCGATCAGCACCGCCAGCGGTATTTCTGTGTCTTCTGGTGCCATGCGGGTGAAGCTCTTCATGTTCTTCGACGCCACCTTGCCCTTGGTCTCGACCACCAGAGTGCCGCGCTGCACCCAGATGTTCACAATGTCGACCGCCTCGTTCATCAATCCGCCGCCGTTGCCGCGCAGGTCAAGAATGATGCCTCGCATCGAGGGCTTCTCTTTCTTCAGGCTCACGAAAGCTTCGCGCACGTTCTTGGCAGCATCGGTGGTGAACTCGTCGAGCTTTATGTAGCCGAAGTCCTTGTCTTTGCCCACATAGCCGTAGTAGGGCACGTTGGGCAGGTGTATCTCGCGGCGCTTCACGGTGACGTCGAACTCCTTGCCCTCGCGCTCCAGTCGCAGCTGCACGTCGGTGCCAGCCTGGCCGCGCATGGCTGCGCTCACGTCGGGTGTCTTCTTGCCCTTGGTGCTTTGTCCGTCGACGGCCACAATGCGGTCGCCGGCCTTTATGCCGGCCTCGTCGGCGGGCAACCCTTTGTAGGGCTCGCTGACGTAGATGGAGTCGCCGCGCTGCATAATCATGGCGCCCACGCCGCCGTACTGGCCCAGCAGCTGCAGTTTCACATCCTCCATCTGGCTTTCGGGGAAGTAGTTGGTGTAGGGGTCGAGCGAAGCCAGCATGGCGTCGATGGCCACCTTGATGGTCTTGCCCGGATCCACGTCGTCCACATAGTTCAGGTTAAGATTCTTGTACACCGCCGAAAAAATCTCAAGATTCTTGGCAATCTCGAATCCGCGGTCGTCCTGCGCCGCCGCGCGCTGTGCACCTGCGCCGGCCAAAAGCATAAGTCCTAATATGATTGTCTTCTTCATGTTCCCATTTTATTTAATAATCACAATAACACACAAACCACTTTTTTATTGTGCATGGTCAGACAAATATTCAAGCCGACAAGCCATCGAGCCGACAAACCATCGCAAAACGCTCGTGCATACAAGCAGATGCATTCGACTCAAACCCATACAATCCATATACCAAAAGCATACCAACTCTATTGCCTTATAGAGATGGTATATAGATGGTATAGAGATGATATAGACAACTATGCTCTCAGTCAGGAACTTATGTGGGCTTTTCGCCGTGCCGTGGCGGAGGGGGGAAAAACACACATCTCCCCCGATGGCGGAGGAGATGCGCGTTTCTGTATAAGTATGTTGGTGAATGGATTTTACTTGACGACCACCACTTTCTGTATGGTGTGCGTGCCGACTTTCACCACATAAACGCCGGCGGACGGGACGTCGAAGTCTGTCTTGCTGCCCTCGTCTATCAATCTGCCTTTGATGTCATATATGCGTACATTCTCATTCAGTTCGGATTCGACTATGATTTTGCCGTCATTTGTGTAAATGTTGATGTTTGCTTCCGAGATGTCGTCGATGCCCTGTGTGCCTGTAATCTTGACATTGGCGATGCCGAGAATGAACACGTCGTCGCTGCTGTGGTGGCGGAATGCTATACGGATGGTCTGTCCGCGATAGTTTTGGAGGCTCTTGCTTCTGTTCACGGCGTTTGCCGAATTGAGGGTTTCGCTGTACAGCGGCGTGGTAAAGTCGCTTGGTGTGTTTCCGCCTGTGGTGGACACATAGACAGAGTAATGCTCGGCGAAGTAAGAGTCGCTCAGACCTGCGGCTTGCCATGACAGGGTGAAATTGCCCGTCGACGGAATTTGGATTTTGCGGCTGATAAGCCAGTTGTCCGGTGTCAGGGGTTGGTTTGTGCCGTCAAAGTACGAGTACGACTCAGACACCGCATAGCCGTCATAGTGTCTCCAGTTGTATCCGTCGCCGTCGGCGTCCACCGTCTTCCAGCACGTGAGGTCTGCGTCGAAGGTGTTGTTCCAGGGGAACGATGTGATGGGGGCACAATCGGCGTTTTCTTCGAAGTAGGCGGTATAGGTGGCATTTGCGTTGACGGTCACCGTACGCGGATTTTGCGTATTGTTGTCTTGCCAATGCGAGAAGTGGTAGCCGTTGTTGGCGGTAGCGGTCAGCGTGGCTGTCGAACCTTCGGCATAGGTGCCGCCGCCGCTCACGGTTCCCATTGTGGCGTTGGCAGAGTTGACGGTCAGGGTGTACATCGTGGGTGCTTCCATTACGGTGATGTCGTCGATGTTCAGATAGTTCATGTCAGAGCATCCGTGGTGGCGGAAAGCAAAGAAAACAGTCTGTCCGGCATACTGGGAGAGGTCTGCCATGTGTTGCTCCCAAGCGTTGATGGTGTTGCCAGTATAGAGCACGGTGCTGAATGCAGCGGGCATATTGCCTGTTGTGGAGATGTACACGGTGTAGTGTTCGGCAAAGTCTGTTTCGTGCGAGCCTCTTGCATACCAGCTAAGACACATCGGGGTGTTGTCCGGTAATTCGAAGGCGCATGAGACAATCCAGTTGTCGGGTGCCACTGGACCGTTGTTGTACGATGCAGAAACCACAGAAGAAGAACCCGTGTGCGGACTGCCTGAATAGAGAGTCCACACAAGGTCGTCGCCGTCATTGTCGTACAGGCTCCAGCAGCCGAGAGTCGTATCGTTCTCCTCAAAGCTCATGGTGTATGGATAGTTGTCGATGATGCATGCATCGTCGAGATACTCCCTCAGATCGATGAAGTTGATATTGTCAAGGTCAAAGTAGAACATATTGGTGCACTCGTGATGGCGGAAAGCGATGTAGATGCGTTGACCGACATAGGCCGAGAGGCTCACTGCCTGCTCTTCCCATTCGTTGGTGGTGGTTCCGGTATAGAGAACGGTTGTGAAATCGGCAGGTGCATTGCCGGTAGTGGATACATACACGGTGTAGTTTTCCGCATAGTCGTTGGCATCGCGTCCTCTGGCATACCAGCGAAGCTGGGGCATGGTCGTGTCGGCCAGTTCGATGGCTGGTGAAATCAGCCAGTTGTCGGGCGTGAGGGCACCCAGGCTGTTGTCGTATGACGCCGATGACAAGCCATAGCCGGATATTCCGTAGAGAGACAGGTTCCAGCCGTTGCCGTCGCCATCCTGGTCTAAGGTATGCCAGCAACTTGTGTAGAGATTCCAGTCGCCGAAGTCCAGCGTATAGGGCAGTGCCGAGATGATGCAGGTGTCCGGACCGAAAGTGGCGGAGAGGGTCAAGTCGGATGTCGGGTGGAAGACACGCGGGTTCTCGGTGTTGCCGTCGCTCCATTCATAAAAGATGTAGCCGTTGTCTGCGGTGGCTGTGAGCGTTGCAGTGTCGTGGGCGCAGGTGGGCTGTATCACGTTCACGGTGCCGTGGCCGTTGCTTGTGACGGTGAGCACGTATGGCTGGTTCTGATAGTTGGAGAAAGAGCCCCAACCCGTGGCGGACTGGTAGTCGCTGGAAGTGCAGGGCACATATACCGGGACAGATGTGTTGACGCCGAGAAAGACATTGGTCCCGAGCGTCGGCGGTACGGCGGCTCTGGAATGGATTTCAGAAATGGCGGAGCAGTAGGCAAAGGCCTGTTCGCCGATACTGGTGATACCGCTTCCGATTGTTACATTGGTAAGAGCAGAACAGTGTTGGAATGCATTGGGGCCTATGTAATGAAAACAGTCGGGTATACTGATCGATGTCAGGCTGGTGCATCCTTTGAATGCTTCGCCGTATAAGTAGCAGTAGCCGTAGGGAGTGTTGCTCAGGAGCGTGACAGATGCCAGATTAGTGCATCCGCTGAATGCCTCCGAACGGATGATGTCTACCGAGCTCGGTAATACAACGGAAGTCAGACTGGTGCATCCTTTGAAAGCAGCTGTATTTACAACCTGCAAAGTGTTTGAGAGTGTCACTGATTGTAGATTTGCGCATCCCATAAAGGCATACGTTCCGAGCGACGTGACTGTGTTGGGCATAACGATAGACGACAGGGCGGAGTCGCCATTGAACGCATTGTCGCCGATGCTTGTCAGAGAATCGCCCAAGCCGACGGTTGCCAAGTCGGTACAATCGTAGAAGCAGTGTTCACCTATTTGCGTTACGGAATTCGGAAGCGAAATCGATGTCAGTCCGGTATGCCTGAAGGCACCTCCGTCGAGGATTGTTACGGAACTTGGAATGGTAATTTGGGTTAAGTTGGTTATATCCCAAAATGCACCGTTCCCGATTTTTGTTACAGTGTTTGGTATAGTGGTGACGCTGCATCCAAAAATCAATTCGTTTGTACTCGTTTTTATGATGGCGTTGCAGTTTCCCCGGCTGTCGTAGACGGTATTTCCTGCGGCCACTTCAATAGATGTCAAACCTTTGCATCCTGAAAATGCACTCGAAAGTATACTGCTGACAGATGCAGGAATATAAATTGAGACGAGAACAGAGTCGTTGTAGAATGCATATTCACCTATGCTCGACACAGAATTGCCTAATGTTACAGACCGCAGGATGCTGCAATGGGAGAAGGCTGAAAAACCAATGGAAATAACCGTATTCGGAATGATTACGGTGTCAAATGACGATGACCAGTTGAAAGCATTGCTGCCAATTGTTTTCACGGGGTACATCGCCGACTCATATTCCACGCTGTCTGGAATCACCAATTTGCTCTGCGATACGGAGTAGAGATCATAGCCTGTCACCTCGGCAAGGCCGTAAGACAGACTGTAGTTCAACGTATTCCCCTGATAAGTGTAGGAAAACGACTGCGCTCCTGCTCCAAGCGGAATCGCCAACGCCATCAACAGGACGGCAAAAACAGATAATTTGTGTTTCATGATGTTGTTTGTTTTAATTAGGTTAATACTTCTCTTTTCCAAACAACACATAAAAAAGAAGCGTGGGAACAACTTTCTTGCCTACCCCGCTCTATTAGGCCTTCGCATTGCCTTTTGACTACAGAATAAGCAATGCCGAAGCCCACGCGTATGGATATAGTATGACCACTATATTCCAACCATGGACGGTGTACATTGCGTTATCGCGGTAGTCATCAGAAGTTGCGAAGTTCAATAGAGCCGCAGATAAAACGCTGTTACAACGTCTTTCTTATATGTCCTGCCGCCCCACCCTCGGCCTCGGTCAGGACTGCAAAATGCCCTCTTCGGCTTCGGCTGAAACGACAGTGCAAAGGTACAAACAAAAATCGGACTGGCAAAATTTTTTTTTGCCAGTCCGCAAAAAAAGGTCTGCCCTGGATTAGTAATTCAGCCCGAACATATAGAGAGGGATGGTTCGCAGATAAGGATACTCTATGTCGTCTTTCACAACATATGCGTCAGCGACATTGGCCACCTGCTTGCGTTTCTTGTTCCGTCCACCCACCTCAAAGGTGCGCTCGTTGACAACAAAATACACAAAATTGTCGAATGGGCAATGCAGTTTTTGTAAAAATATGCATTTTCTGTTCGACAATTACTGCGGTACAATGCCAAAATTGTCAAACCCGTAGTGCAATTCAAGGTGAAAAGTGTACTATGCAGCCTGCGATTTTACATTACATCTCCACCATCTTCCGTTCGAAGCCGGTGAGGGTGAGCTCTTCGGGGCTGACGAACCACACGAGGTCGTCGTGCTGGAAGAAGATGTGTCGCGAGGGGTTGACAATCTTCTCTCCGCCGCGCTCGATGGCTATGACCATCACGTGGTGCTTGGCGGCGAGCGTCGAGGTGCCTATCTGCATGCCGCAGAGCGGGCCGCCGGCCTCCACGTGGTAGCGGTACATGTGCATCTCGTGGTCGCTGTGGTCGTGCACCAGCATGTCGGCCTCTTTCTCCACGTCGGCGCGTATGGCGCTGACCTGCTCTTCGGTGCCTATGACGGTGACCACGTCGGCTGGCATCAGTATCGCGTTCTTGCCCGGCAGGTCGATGATGTTCTCGCCGCGCTCTATGGTGACGATGTTGGCTCCGTAGCGGTCGCGTATGTCGCCCTGCTGCAGGGTTAGGCCTGCCAGGGGCGAGGCTGCGGTGACGCGCATGCGCTCCATGGCGAACTCGTTCTCCATGCCTTCGGGTATGTGGAAGGCGGCTTGCGACTGGCGGCTGTTGAAGTTTTTGGTGAAGCTCTCTTCTATGCGTCCGTATATGCCGTCGGCTTTGCGCGAGAAGAGCACCACGGCCACCACGATGATGGCTATGACCATGAGGAAGCCCACGGCCATATCGACGTAGCCGGCCACGGCGGCGCCCACCGCCAGCAAGGCGGCAAAATAGCGCAGCACCAGCATCGGTATGACCACGGCCTGGCTGAAGCGATAGGTGGTGAACATCTCCTTGATTTTCTTGCGGCTGACGTTTTTGACGGCCACGGCCCAGAGGAAGGGCGCCATGATGGCCAGTGTGACCAGCAGTCCCAGCAGGCGGCTCCAAATCTGCGGTATCTCCAGGTCGGCGAAGAGGCTGTCGAGGAAGGGCCTCAGCAGGCTGAGTGAGAGAAGCACGATGGCGGCCAGTATGACGCCGTAGAGCAGGATGCCCGTCAGCTGCTTGCGGGCGAAGAGGCTGATGCTGCCGTGGCTGTCGTCGGCGCTGTGGGCGTGTTCGCTGTATTGCTCCAGGTGTTTCTTCATGCGGCTGGGTATCTTGGGTTCGAGCCAGTTGTAGAAAGGCAGAGCCCCTTTGATCATGTAGGGGGTGACGAAGGTGGTCAGTATCGACACCGAGACGATGATGGGGTAGAGGTTGTCGTCGATGACGCCGTAGCTCAGGCCGAGGCCGGCTATGATGAACGAGAACTCGCCTATCTGGCAGAAGCAGAAACCGCTCTGCACGGCGGTCTTCAGCGGCTTGCCGCTCAGCAGCACGCCCGTGGTGGCGGCCAGGCTCTTGAAGAGGATGATGCTGACGGCTATGACGAGCACCGTGACCCAGTGTTTGCCCAGCACGGCGGGCTGTACGAGCATGCCCACCGACACGAAGAAGACGGCGCTGAAGAGGTTTTTCAGCGGCGTGATGAGGCGGTGTATGACGTCGGCTTCGATGGTCTCGGCCAGTATGGCTCCCATGACGAAGGCGCCGAGGGCGGTGCTGAAACCGGCCTTGGCCGCCATGACCACCATGGCGAAGCACAGGCCCACGGCCACCAGCAGCAGTGTCTCTTCGGTCATGTAGCGTCGCATCCACCGCAGGAAGGTGGGCAGCAGATAGATGCCGAAGACGAACCACACTATGAGGAAAAACACCAGCTTGATCATGCTCCAGGCCAGCTGTCCGCCGTCGAAGGTGCGGCTCACCGAGACGGTGCTCAGCACCACCAGCAGCAGCACTGCTATCAGGTCTTCGACCACCAGCACGGCAGTCACCGTCGAGGTGAACTTCTGCTGCTTGAGTTTCAGGTCGTCGAAGCTCTTGATGATGATGGCCGTCGACGAGATGCTCATCATGCAGCCGAGGAAGATGCAGTCCATCGAGGCAAATCCCAGCAGGTGGCCTACCGAGTTGCCGATGAGGAACATGATGGCCAGTTCGGTGAGGGCCGTGATGGCGCCGGTGCCGCCCACCTTCTTCAGCTTCTTGATGCTGAATTCGAGCCCCAGGGCGAACATGAGGAACACGATGCCGATATCGCTCCAGACGTGCACGTTGGTGGGGTCTTTTACGGCCGGGAACCACGGGAAGTAGGGACCGATGAAGAAACCGGCCAGTATGTAGCCGAGCACCAGGGGCTGCTTGAGCCATTTGAACACGACGGTGATGACGCCCGCGGTGATGAGTATCACCGCCAGGTCCATGAATATTGCGGGTAGGCTTTCCATAATCTTTAGGAGTTAAGAAGTTAAAGAAGTTAAGACAAATGCTGTGGTTGGGCAATGTCCTGTTTGTTGACGAAGTCGTTCTGTATAGCTCTGTCTGCCACTATTGCGCTGCAGTAGGCGTTGAGCAGTTTGCTGGCTTCTTCTATGCTGATTTTCATGTTGTCTGTTTCATCTTCGGTTAGGTATTCCAAATCGTGCGAGAGCACGATATAGTTTCGGCATTCTTCCAGACTGCCTTGTGCGATGTTGAAAAAACGTAGTTTGTCGGCTTTTGAGAGTTTTTTGTATCCTTCGGCAATATTTGCCGTTATCGAAGCCGCTGCCCGCCTGAACTGAGAAACCAATCCGAACCGTTCATCATCGGGAAAGTGTAGCGTTGACTTGTAGGCAAGAAGTACGAATTTGTGTGCTTTCTGCCAGACAATCAAATTTTCGAAACTAAACGTCATATTTTGTAGGCTATTGTGCTGATTAATTAACCTCAATGCAAATGTCTTAACTTCTTAACTTCTTTAACTTCTTAACTTCCTAAAACAGAATGCAAATGTCTTAACTTCTTAACTTCTTAACTTCTATAACTTCTTAACTTCTCAACTTTTTACCTGCTCCGGCACCACAAACCTCAGTGCCTTGTGCAGGCATTGCACCTCGAAGCGGCTGCCGTCGAACACCTCGCCGTCGGCGGCTATGTAGTAGGGCTGGTGGGCGTCGATGGTCAGGCGTCGGCCACGGTCGTAGCGCACAATGTGGCGCAGCTTCTGTTGGTCTATGAGGGTGCCGTTCTTGTAGTGCTTTATCTGTGCTGCGAAGCGGAGCACAGACAGCGGCTTGACGCACATGACATCGACCAGTCCGTCGGAGGGGTCGGCGCGGCGGGCGCAATGGTATCCGCCGCCAGCCCATTGGCCGTTGGCTATAGAAAGAAGCATCAGGTCGGCGTCGTACCAGATGGCACCGTCGACATATACGGTGCAGCGGTGGCGCCGTCCGTGCAGCAGGCTGTGGACGATGCCGGAGGTGTAGGCCAGGCGTCCGCCCAGCAGCGCATAGCGGCGCACGCGGTTCATCGTGCGGCACACGGCGGCTTCGAAACCAAAGTTGAGGGTGTTGACAGAGTAGCGGTGCCCCTCGCCGGTGTCTATGCGCACCACGTCGATGTCGGTGCTCTGGCCGGAGCAGAGCGCACCGATGTCGGTGAACGGGGCGTCGGGCCAGCAGCGCACAAAGTCGTTGCCGCTGCCGCAGGGGTAGCACCCCACCTCGGCGCGGGCCGCCTGGCCGCTGTCTATCACGCCGCTGACCACCTCGTTGAGGGTGCCGTCGCCGCCGCAGGCATAGAAGCGCACCGCCTCGCCAGGATGGTCGGTCAGCCAGGCCTCCACCTTGCGCGTGGCGTCGCGCGGCCCGGTGGTGCAATAGGTCTCGGCCTCGATGCCCGATATGTCGATGGCGGCGGCTATCTCGTCGCTGTGGTCGTGCCCCCCGGCACAGGGATTCACAATAAAAACATGCTTCATCGGTCGCTCTGAACTAAGATGTAGTAGTATGCTTGTAACGCTGTTTCAGTGCATTTATTGTGCGCTGTCTGAAATAATTTGCACCATGTTTTTTTCGGGTCAAGCAGTGTTCCGGTAGTGCATATCAACGATACTTCAACGATATATCAACGATATTTCAACGATCGTAATCGTTGAAATATCGTTGATATATCGTTGAAGTATCGTTGATATGCCCTACCGGTAGGCTGGAAAATAGATGCAGGATGTGACTTTTTTTTGGACGG